>JACAEV010000106.1 GCA_013388645.1 Syntrophaceae bacterium
CCGAAGGCACGGATAGAAATGTAGTTTAATGTAAAATCCTTTTCCTTGACGATCGCCGATTTGATCGTGCCGAAATCCCCTGCGGAAAAGTCGATGATCTTTCCACATTCCTCGCAGATGAGATGTCCGTGCTCTTTTCTATGCGACACCGGCTCATAGTAGAAACAGTTCTTTTTAATATCGAATCTTTCTATCAGATGAAGTTTTTCAAGAAGCTTTAATGTTCTGTAAATAGTGGGCTTTGATACTCTCTGTTTTTTTTGGCTGAGACCAGAGTAAAGGGTCTCTGCGTTGAAATGCTCTCCTCGGGTTTCCAGCTCTTTTAGAAGGATCTCCCTTCCCTTGGTGCTTTTAAAACCTTTCGTACACAGGAAGTCTTTCAATGAGCGATCTGAGGACTTTGCATTTGGGCTCTGGATTTTGATTCTCAATTTCAATACCTCCCAATTAAAAAAGCCTTGCGGCGACAGTACTTACATCCTCATACCTTTTTCCGGACACTTATCCAACCACTACAACTCATTCAGAATTTTCAAACAGTTAAAGGTGCCGAACGGGTTTTCAACAAAAGAAGAGCAGTGTGGGTCGTTTTCCCATTTTCCATCTACGTAGAATCGGTATTCGTATTGGCCCGGATCAAGAGCGAGGGATATTTTCCAGACTCCCTGTTTATCCTTTTTCAGTGGATGGGAAGAGAAATTCCATTGATTGAAACTCCCAGCTATGAATGCCCTTTTCGCATCAGGGGCCAATAAACTAAATTCTGTTTTCTTTATTTTCAGATTCTTCTTAGATATCTTTGGCATTACCCACCTCTTTTCAATTTACATCAATCCCTCGATCTGAATGATTTTTCCAACCCCTGCCTGAATAAAGTTTTTCCCATAGGCATCTTTAAACATGGCCATAGCCAAATCACCGGTGCAATGGCAGGGCCCAACTTTCTGAATTCCCACCTTTAGAAACGCCTCAATGATTCCTTTTATCTCCCGTTCACCCGCTGAAGAGAGATGCCACCCACCTATCGCCATATAAATATCTTTCCTTGCAATGGTCTTCGCTTGTTGAATGATCTCGACGATTCCCGGATGGGCACACCCCGTGATCAGGACCATCCCTTTAGCCGTATCCACGAGAAGAGATTGCTCTTTTATCCCATGGCCCATCTCACCCGTTGAGTGGAATCCTGGATAAATTTCTGATGGAGCATTTACTCTCACAACTGTCACCCCATAAACCTTTGCTGCCCGATCAAACTCTTGAGAGAATGACCCCGGTATATATATCTTCACATTTGATTTTTCTCTCAACAAACTCCCCAGACCTCCCGTATGATCTCCGTGGATATGGGACAAAATGATCGTGTTAATGGTCTTTGGGTCTTTATTTAGAATCTTCATGTTCTCAAGGAGAGTTCGTCCGTCTCCGCCTGTGTCAAAAAGGATCTTCTTTCCCTCAAACTCAATCACGCACGAAAAACCCCATGCTGTCTTTAGACGGTGATCATAAGGATGATTATCGTAGAGAATGGTCATGGTTATAAGGTGATTCTTGAAGTCGTTGGATTCGGAAAAAATGGGGTTCATGATCCCAAGGCTATAAAAAGCCAAACCAGCCATCCAAAAAATAAGACTTCTCTTGAGCACTATTATCCCACCCGCTTAGATGATCTTCACACGAAATTGGATTTCCTCTTGTCCCGATTCTTCCAGGATAAGACTTAGACGAGTGTTGTCTCCGACCCCCGGGGGGATTTGAATAAAATATTGTTTCTGATTGATCCCTGTCTCGACGATAATCAACTTCTTAGTTCCGTAAAGAGCTTCTTGGGGTGTGAGCAGGAGATCATAAATTTGGTCTATTTCTTTTCCATAATAAGAATCATCAGTGGATTTTTCAAAAAATCCCATCCGGTTAAAATTGGCTCTTCTGCGACCACAGCCTCTACCCCTTTTTCCGCAGAAGGACTGACGAAAGAAAAATCTCTCAAATTCAAAACCAAATCCTCTTAAAATCTCTTCAAAATTAAAATCCCTAAATACATCCTCCCTTGTATACCTACGTTTAAAACCAGCGTATCCAAATCGATCGAACTCTCTTCTCTTTCCAGGATCGCTCAAAACGGCATAAGCCTCGCTAATCTCCTTAAATCTCTCTTCGCTTTCCGAATCATCAGGGTGATGATCAGGATGGTATTCCAACGCCAATTTTCTGTAGGCCCTCTTTATTTCATCTTCTGAAGCATCTCGATGGAGTCCCAATATCTGGTAATAATCCTTTTGTTGCATAGATCAAATCCTTGGAGGTGTCCCACCCCTTTAATAAATTGTTCAGGTAGATCCGGTTGAACATCCCTCAGAAGACTTGACAGAGCCTGAGCTAAAAAGGGATAAAACCCTCTGCGGCCTTTCGGCTTGACACTTGGGACACCGAAGATGACTATTACCCTCATTCATCTTTTGCAACACCTCGAATCTTTCCTTACATTTTCGGCATTCATACTCATAAATGGGCATGTTCTATCCTACCTTTCTTATCTATAGGCTCATCCCCTTGCTTAACAGAATCATTCCTTTTTGAGTCGAAGTAATTTCTGATAGCCTCTTTTAGGGTATTGGATGCCAGAAGAGCGCAGTGGACACTCTCCTCAGGTAAACCATCCAGAGCATCCAGTATCATTTGCTGACTTATCTCCACCGCCTCTTCAATCCTTTCCCCTTGGGCCAATTCGGTTGCCATACTGCCGGCGGCGATAGAGGATGCACACCCATCCGTTAAGAATTTAATTTTTGATATCTTATGGTCTTTCAACTTGAAAGAAATCTGCATGGTATCTCCGCAAGGACCTTTAATCTTTGCAAAACCATCCGGATTTCGCACCCTACCCAGGTTCCTCGGATGCAACCATCGCTCGATCACTTTTTCAGAATAGATTTTTCTGGCATCCTCCATAATTGATTCTTGAAGTTCGTTTACCGTTCTTTCAAAATCGTTGGGCATGTCTCGACTCCTTTACCTCTTTGCCATAAATTTTTGAAAAATTTGTTTCTTTAATCCATCCTACTCTGACATTCGACTTCGTATCAATTTCTGGCAGATAGGGTTTAATATCATTGAGAGGTGTCCCTTCCAATGCATTTAAACCTTTTAATTTCAGTTTATTTCCTTATCTTTCAATCAATGCAACAATGGAAAAACCCATACACATCCTTTAGGCCCTTTGAATATTTATCAAAGATCAAATATTTTCCCGTCCCTTTTGGAGAATCTGCTTTAGAGATTCAACACAAAAGGCATTTTCTTCTTCGGTCCCTGTACTGATGCGGATGAATTTCCTGTCTTTATATCCCTTCACGGTTTTGATCATCACCTTTCTTTTCAGAAGTGAATCCACAACTTCCTGAGGGTCAAAACCAGTTTTTGTAATATCAATTAAAATGTAATTCCCGTAAGAATAATAGGCCTTTACACTATCGATTCTGTTCAACTCTTGGAAAAAATATTCAATCTCCCGATTATTGTCTGTTATCTTCCGGTTGAATGCCTCCCCGTCATGCCAGGCGGAATAAGCCGCAGCGATAGCCATTAAACTGACACTCCATGGCATCTGAATTCTTTTGAAATATCCAATCACCTCTTTATCAGCGAGGCAGAAACCGATACGAATTCCCGCCAGTCCGAAGGCTTTTGAAAAGGTGTGGGAAATGATGGCATTGGGATAATCTCTAATTAAGGGTGCTTTTGAAAGATGTTCTGGATGATATTCGAGATAGGCTTCGTCAACCAGAGTGGGAATACCTTTTTTGAGAATTCTGATGAGGCCCTCATCAGGGATAAAATCACCTGTAGGATTATTAGGAGTACAAATGATGATGACTTTTGTCTTTGAGGTAATCGCGTTGAGGATAGCCTCTGTATCATATTGAAGATCTTCTTTTTGATCTACTTTAATCACTTTTCCCCCGATGATCGTGGCTCTGGACTCAAACAGACTAAACGTGGGATTGGGGAGAATGACTTCATCCCCCGGGGCTACAAATACCTTCATGACCATTTCGATAATTTCAGAAGAGCCGTTTCCCAGAAAGACATTGTCAGAATCCAGTTGATATTTTTCCGCTATCTTGGCTCGAAGCTGTGGGCCATTCCCCGGATATCTATTCCCATTCCTTACTGCATCCACTATTGCTCCCACGACTGCTTGGGAAGGTGGGTATGGATTTTCATTGAGAAACATCCTGCGAAACTCTGGATGATCCCATGCCATATTGACATCGTCTGTGGTGTAAGACTTCACGTCATTCATCCAAGGAACTACAAAATCAGACAGATTTCTCATCCCGAATCCTTTCCTGAAAATTATTGACCCAATGTTAATCTCGCCTACAGTTATCACCTAAAGAACAAGGAGGGTTCGGGGGATCGAGCCAGTCTCTGAAATGGGCCCCTCCTCCAAAGTAAACCCCCTTAGAAATTCCACCAGTGCATTAAACTCCGCCTGAATTATTCTTAAGGCAACCTCTAAAAATGTCATTCCTGCGGAAGCAGGAATCCATAATCTTTTGAAATTACTGGACTCCCGCTGGAGTTTACCCCGTACTTGATACGGGGCGGGAGTGAGGAATTAGGAATTATTAGAGGTTCCCTTAAGTCTTACCTCGCTGCAAAGCAGTAAGGTGTTATTTCTAACGGGGTAAAGTTTTAGCCACTTGTCTCCCTTTCCATCGATCTTTTCTCTAACCTACTTCTCCTCCTTTATTCTTTCTTCGATCGTCATTTCTTTAGTCACTTTTTTGCCTTGGTCCGCTTCTCAGTTTGTTTTTCTTCATTATCCTGTGATGTTTTGGGCCTGATGTAAACGATCTGGCACCGACTTCGAAACTCCTCTGAAGGGGAAGACCTATCCTTTTTTGAATGGGTATCTTGAAGAGACTGTAGATGAACTTCGTAGCCCAGGAGATTGTATATCTCCACAGCATCTTTTGCCAGAGTCTCATCGGCTACAAACTGACGAAGCCATCCCTCTTTTTCTAATTGCTTATAGCGATGTTTCATAAAATTCTCTTGGTTCTTGCATGGAATCCTCCTGACTATCCTCTTACTCACCTCTTTTCATCAACAATTCTCTAACAGTCTTCTTCAAAACCGAAAGGTCGGATGACTTAACCACAAAGGCATCTGCTAACCAGGTCATAAAGTCATTCTTATAGTGAGCGTAGGCTGTATGGAGAATGACAGGCATTTTCTTGTAACGCGACACCATTTTCCCTAAGACTTCAATTCCATCCATCTCCGGCATCCTAATATCAAGAATAACGAGATCACAGAGCGACTCTTCAAGGCACTTTAATGCCTCCTTACCGGTCCGTGCACAAAGAACATGGTAGCCCTCCTCCCTTAGTTCCTGTTCATAGAGCAGACATTGCCCCTCTTCATTTTCTACAAGCAGAATCTTTCTTGCGGGCCAATCGGTTTGGGTTAGGATAGATTGAGGCACATGGTTTCCCAATGCAGGAGTTAAAATCTTGTCTGAGTATTCTTGCATTTCTTTGCCCTCCTTTTCGATACTCAAAGGAAATCACGGCATTTTCCATGAAAGAGGGAGATGGGCAAACAGGATTAACTTCTTACTTGCCCATCCGTTCAACTAATTTATTAAGTTGTTCCTGCGAGAGCGGCTCACCAAATGCAGCGTAATGGTAAAGTGGCTTAGCAGGGTTCTGAATTGGAACCCACTTCCCTTCCTTCCGGTCCTGGTAAATGCATTGATAGTCCACCCCTTTTACAACAGGGATAACCCCCTTTAGGTTCATCACCTTTCCTTTTTCAAACCAGGTGAGTGTTATTTTCCCACTTTGAATATCCTTCATAATCTTCGTCCCATGACAACCATCGCATTTCCTTCCCTCTTTCATCACCGAGTGGCTCATATGTGGAGCAAACATCAAGAATGTTTTATCGGTATTTACTACAAAGTTCTGCATGTTTGCCGAAGTGACCTTCCCACCGTAATTCATCAGAAATACCCACCCCGAGACCGGGATAGCCGTACGCTTCCCTTCTTTTAGAAGCGTGTCGAAGTGACAGTTGGTGCAACTCACCACGTGGCGGATATGACAAGCTTTGCAATCCACCTTATCCCCATGAACGGTATGAGAATCGGTTGGCTTGACCGAGGGATGGCATTTCTCACATTTTGTATCCATGGCCCCAGGTTGCTTCAGAGATATGTATTCGACTCCATCCCCATGCATCTCCCTGGAGGAATGACAATCCGTGCATTTCATCCCCTTAGCGAGATGGACATCCGGCTGCTTTGCTGCATGATCAATGCCGATAATGGCCTGCTCCCTTGCATGGCATTCCAAACACATCGTCTGGTTTTTAGCCGCCCCGGTCGAATAGTTTAATCTCTTATCCTTTTCAACCTTATGACAGCGATCGCATCCAGGCACATGACAGTTTTTGCACGTAAGGTTAGAGTAGGGAACACCGGCTAAGATTTCTAAACCGTCATTAGCCTTGTCATACCAATATTCCATTCCCTTTGCGGTGTAGTGTAAACTCGATAGAAAGAAACAGTTTTCTTTCTTGATCTCCTGACCATAGGGATTTCCAAGCAGGCCGAAAAGAATCAAATTCAGCACGATGAGTTGAATGACCAATGTCTTTTTCATTTTCCTTTGCCCTCCTCCATTTGAATTTTAGATCCTTGCCTAAAAATCTTTTTAGCGTAAAGCGACGATATTCATTTTTTATTCATGCCTATCAACATATTGTAACTTCATAAGATCTTGAACTAATCGATCTTGTTCAACGCCAAACAGAATGCATGCCATCTCGAGTGTCTTGATTCTAAAGCCTGGCTTTTTTAAACAATCCTGACCGAAATATCTCTCCATGATTACAGCCATTTCAGGATATTCTTTGACGATGCCTCCAATCATTTTATATTCTAATAAGAAATTTTTGGCTGGGTACTTCACCATTTCTCAATTCTCTTTTTACAAATTTGTTTCTGGATTCCCGTTTACACGGGAATGACAGATTGGGAATCCAAAGGGATGTGGTGTGGACCTGGTCTCATATACCTTGCCTTGGCACTTGCCACTTTTTTCCCCTCCACGAAAGCTTTTCCTTCTAAGGTAAAAACTCTCCGGGATTCTCCAACAATCCTCGCCTCTAATCTCACAATTCTTCCTGTTCGAATGGGTGCAGAATACTTAATCAACAATCTTCCAGTGAAAGCAGGGATATTCTCCATTAAGAGGCAATGGGTCATTACAGAATCCAATAGGGTGGCTATAATTCCCCCGTGGATGACGCCCGAATAGCCTTCATACTTTGGATCTGCATAGAAATTTCCAAAAACAGTCCCGCCTTCTTTTTTATAAAATTTGAGTCCTAAACCTATTCCGTTATTTGAACCACAGGCAAAACAATTTCTGTGGAGATTGACTTCTTCCTGTCTTTCCAGATCCATTAACATTTCATTCATGGATTCCCTCATCTTATTAAACCCATTCCGCTTTTTTATTGCATAAGCTATTTTCTAACCATCGATGAACCACATTTGGGGCATTTCATGAAATAACAGGGTGTTCCAACTTCATGGGGAGCAGTCGCTCCGCATTTTGGGCAGATGCATTCTCCTCCAGGACCTGCACCTGCTCTTGAACTACTCATTCTTCCCCTACGAGATCCACCCATTCCGGCACCTCTACCTGCTCCTGAACCACCTCTGCGGGTTGGACCCATTCCATCACCTCTCGGCATTCTGATCACCCCTTTTGATCAAAATTCAATTCCCTTTCTTATTTAGTTCTTCAATCCTCTGCTCAATCATCTTCAATTGGTCTTGCAAAAATTGAGTTTGCTCCTTCAACATTTGAAGTTCTTGTTCTTTGCTCATTGCCTGAGGTGGGGTGGGGGCTGAACTCATCATACCCATTCCCTGGCCCATTCCCATTCCTCTGCCCATACCCATGCCTCGACCCATCCCCATTCCTCTGCCCATTCCTCGTCCCATTCCTCGTCCCATTCCTGGATTAAAACCAGGGGAAGCCCCAAATTCTGTCTGCTGCCCCATCCCAAAATGGTCTTGCACTGATGGACCAAAGGCTTCTTGAAGTCGTCCATTTTTAAACATCTGAATGACTTCCCGAATAGTCCCGGTAGCGCCTAAAAAGACTCGCATCCCTGCTGCACTAAGAGCGGCAGAAGCATTAGGCCCCAGATTTCCCGTGATCACTGCTTCGGCCCCCTTTTGGGTGACAAACTGAGCAGATTGAATACCTGCTCCGCCTGATGCCATTACA
Source organism: Syntrophaceae bacterium (assembly GCA_013388645.1). Taxonomy (GTDB): domain Bacteria; phylum Desulfobacterota; class BSN033; order BSN033; family UBA1163; genus UBA1163. The sequence goes on from JACAEV010000106.1 coordinate 8,319, forward strand.
TTCTCATTTTCGATGGCTTCGAATTGGAGGGAATCAGAATCGACAAAGATAAAATACTGACACCGGCCAAATCTGGGATCTACGGGTGAATCCAGATTCGGGCCTGTTGCCGTCACAACGATTTTCATAACATCCTCCTGGTCTCGAATGATTCCTTTTCGAGCTCTGATATTCGGTTGACTATAAACCTTTATTTTCTCCGAAATTTAAATCCGGGGACTGATCGGGAGTCAACCTTTGGTAGAGATTGACCCTCATTTTCCGTCGCGGTTCCCTCATGTTTTACCACCACCAACGACGGAACCCTCGCCCACCGCCAAAGACCCTGCCACGACCTCCACCCCATGGAAGTCCACCCCGTCCTGCTCCGAAGACGGGACCAAAGAATGGCCGACCATAGAATGGGTACATGCCAACAGGTGGATTATAGGGAGCTCGAAAGCCATATCCATAAGGCCCATAAGCGCCATAGGGCATAGCACAGAAACCTCTACCTCCACCGGTCATCGGACCCATTCCCATTGGTCCTGTCCCATCAAATCCTGGCATAAAAAACACCTCCTTTCGAATAAAAGTCATTAGTCCAAAGGTTAGGGTTAAGATGCCGGTTTCGTTATAGGGCTACGGTTACGTAGTTAGGGCTTAAAATCCTTTAGCCGTAACCCTATGACGAGATACGAAACGGGCCTCTTAGCCTTTGCCTTTAGTCCTTGGACATCTTATTTCGTTATCAGCGTTTGAGTTCTTCGAGCCTTTTCTCAATTTGACTCAATTCTTTTCGAAGGAAATTGGTTCTTCCTTTTTCCCATCACAATAGAAACCAGGTTGAAGCACTCCTTTTATGAAGAGATTCAGAGCCTCGCGGGCTTGACCTGCTACATTATAGATCACATCGATTCCTATTTTTCCCAGATGATCCATACAGAAATTATCAATCCCGCCACATATGATCTTATCCACCCGTTTGGAAGTTAGTTGATCCAGCCTCTGTTGGAGATTGAAGCCCCCCATGGTGCACTTTTCCTGGTTTATCACTTCTTCATTATTTAACTCGATGATCCAGATCTCAGGGCAGACATCAAAGCGAGGCGAAATACGATCTTTAAATAGTGGTATGGCAACTTTCATATTTATGAGGAAACAGCAAGAAAGGTGCCAAATATAATTTTTATTAAAAGTTTAAAGATATCAATAGATTGAAGGAGATAATTATTGAGGGGGTTTTATTGTCATGTGTTTTTATGTTCCAATAATAAAACATAAAAAATAGAACAGTTTCTTAAATGAAACTTATCAATTTCAGGCGATTCCATATTTTCTAATCTTCCTCCAAAGGGTTGTGCGGCCAATTTTCAGTTCTTTAGCCGTCTTGATCCGGTCCCCTCCGTATTTTTTTAATGTCTTCTCTATGACCTCTGCTTCTGCTTGATCAAACGGACTTTTCTCTTCCATGGGTAAAGATGAAGCTGTCTCCATTTGACCTCCAGTAATTTCCCTGGGAAGACAGTCTAACTCGATTCGATCTCCCCCACAAATGACAAACGCATGTTCAATGATGTTTTCGAGTTCCCTCACATTTCCTGGGTAGTCATACCTTAAAAGCAATCGTAAAACCCTGTCGGATACACCCAAGATTTTCTTCCCCATTTTGGCATTGAACTTCCGAATAAATGTATCTACCAACAAAGGGATATCTTCTCTTCTCTGGGAGAGAGGTGGCAGATTAATCTTGACCACATTGAGTCGGTAGTAAAGATCGTCTCTGAATTTCCCCTTGTTCACCAATTCCGAAAGGTCTTTATTTGTAGCTGCGATAATCCGAACATCAGTCTTTTTCGGACTGGTCGCGCCTAAGGGTTCGTACTCTTTTTCTTGAAGGACACGGAGCAGTTTGACTTGAAGGGAAGGTGACATATCGCCTACTTCATCAAGAAAAATGGTTCCCTCATTCGCCAAGGCAAATCTCCCTGGTTTATCTTTCTTCGCATCTGTAAAGGCTCCCTTGATATATCCAAATAATTCCGATTCAAGTAAAGTATCCGGAAGGGCACCACAGTTCACTTTGATAAAAGGCTTATTCTTTCTCAGGCTTAGGTTGTGAATGGCTTTTGCGAAGAGCTCTTTACCTGTTCCACTCGCCCCTTGGATCAGAACGGTACTGTCACTCCCTGCAATATTCGGAAGGATATTGAATAGGTCATGAATGAAGTGATTCTTACTGACAATGTCCCCGAACGTATATTTTTCCGAGAGCTCCTTCTTTAGTTCCTCAATCACTGAGAGATCCCTGAATGTCTCAACTCCTCCGATCACCTCTCCTTTTTCATCCCTCAATACGGCAGCACTGATGCTGATGGGAATCCTTTTCCCGTTTTTACTTAGAATTGTAACAGGGAGGTTGATGATCTCCTTTTCGGTTTTTAGAACTTCTTTCAGAGCGCAACGAGATTGACAAATATCGGCCCGGAAAATCTCGTAACAATATCGCCCAATGGCCTCATCGCTCGTAAATCCAGTGATCTCTTCAGCCGCTTTATTAAAAAAGGTTATTTTACCCTCATCGTCTGTTGTGAAAACACCATCAGCAATGCTATTAAAAATAATGTTGAAGAATTTCTCAGGCTCTTTTTTATCCATAGATAAATCATATCATAAAACTATTTCGCCTGAAATAGCGATTTAAAAGTCAATGGTAATTTTTCAGAACCCATAGCGTTTAGGTCTATGACAATTACAAACGATCATTTATACAGGCTCATGTACAATGGGCAAGTTCAAATTCTGATCCATTACTAAATCGTGATGCCCACATCATTTTTAGCATTGACAACCCAAGCCCCTGTGATATGCTCAGACAAGAGAGACCTTTTGGGTATAGAGATATTTTTAGGGAGGGAAACGGAATGAGTTTAAAGGATAAATATGCCATTGTAGGGATTGGGTATACGCCTCAAGGACATATTCCCGGTCGAACATCGCTGAGCTTTCACCTTGAAGCGTGCGCAAACGCCATTATGGATGCCGGGCTGAGGAGAAAAGACATTGATGGACTTATCTGCTACCGTGTATTTCCACCCGCCTCTAATGAGGGACAGGTGACCCCTTATCTGGTTGCTCAGCATCTCGGCCTATCTCCAACCTATTTGAGTCAGGATGCTAATTGATCAAGGAGTCACATTCAGCACGCCGTGGGCGCGCTCAAGTCAGGTCTTTGCAAATACGTAGTTTTATCTTACGGGCATAACGCCTTTTCCAGCGACAGCATGCGGCGCATGCTCCTAGAGCAAAATACAGATGATGCGGTGTTTGGTCATTTTGGGGCAGTCGCAGGTTATTCCCTGGCTGCCCAAAGAGCCATGCATACCTTCCGCACAGGTCAGGAGACTTGGAAATACATCGCTGTTGGGCAGAGGAAATGGGCTAACTTGAACCCAGCGGCCTTCATGTACGACCGCCCATTAACCTTTGAGGATTACTACCATGCCAGATGGATTGTCGAGCCCTTTCGTCTTTTTGACACCTGCCTGATGACAGACGGAGGAAGAGCAATCGTCATCACTTCTGCTGAGAGGGCCCGTGATCTGAAACACAATCCCGCTTTGATTATGGGCATGGGCCAACACAACCCTTCTGACGAAGTCCATCAGGCCCATCACCTTACCGGACCTACAGGAGCCAAAAGGGCAAGTGAAATGGCTTTAAAGATGTCGGGGATTACCCTCAAAGAAATCGATGCCTGTGAAATCTACGATTGTTTTACGTATACCGTAGAGATTACTCTGCAAGATTATGGTTTCTTTGGGCCCGGAGAAGGAGTGGAATGGTTCAGAGACGGGAAGACTGAGCCTGGCGGAAGCATGCCTGTCAATACTTCTGGAGGACAGCTCTCTGAGGCTTATTACATGGGTCTAACGCCTCTCTCTGAAGCGGCCATGCAACTGATGGGTCGATGCGGGGAAAGGCAATTAGGGCCCGCCACAAAGACCAAGCCTCCCGAGATTATTTTATGCAGTGACAACGGCGGCATACTCCAGACACATACCTGTATCATTTTAAGGAGAGCATAAATGAAACACTACAATAAGCCACTTCCTCAAATCAATGGAGACAATAAGGAGTTCTGGATGGGTTGTAAGGAGCACACATTGAAATTCCAAAAGTGCAAAGCCTGCGGTCATGTCCGTTGGCCACCCTCTGTGATCTGCCCGATGTGTTATTCCCAGGAAATTCAATGGATCGCTGCAAGAGGAAAGGGAAAGGTTTACTCCTTCGCTGTATATCATGTAGCGTATCATCCAGGGTTTGAAAAAGAAGTCCCCTATGTGGTAGCCGATGTGGAATTGGAGGAAGGACCGCGCCTCCTCACAAATATCGTGGACTGCCAGCCTGACGAGGTGACATGTAACATGCCCGTGGAGGTAACATGGGAGGATATTACAGAGGAATTCAGTTTGCCCAAGTTTAAGCCATCCTCATAGCCTTTCTTCGCGGTGTGGAAAATACAATATGCCACCCTGAGAATCAAAGAAATCCGTATTTCCTCATTTTCCGCCAAAGAGTCGTACGATCGATACCTAATTCCTGGGCTGTTTTGGCCCTATTTCCACCATGTTTCTTCAATGTCCGTTCGACGATTTCTGCCTCGGCTTTCCTAAGGAGAGTCCCTTCATTTAATAGGAGGGATGGAGGCTTTTCTTCTTGCCTTTCAATGAGCTCTTTGGGTAGACAATCCAAATCGATGTGATCTCCCTTACACAAGACAAAAGCATGTTCGACGATGTTTTCAAGTTCCCTGACATTTCCAGGATAATCATGCTTCAAGAGTAATCGCAAGGTTTGATCTGATACCCCCACAATCTGTTTTCCCATTTTGGCATTGAACTTCTGTATAAAAGCATCGATCAATAAAGGGATATCTTCCCTCCTCTGGGAAAGAGGGGGTAGGTCAATCTTTACAACATTGAGCCGATAAAAGAGATCGTCTCTAAAATTCCCCTCGTTCACAAGCTTTGAAAGATCTTTATTGGTTGCCGCAATGATTCGAACATCGGTTTTTAGGGGACTGGTCGATCCGAGGGGTTCATATTCTTTTTCTTGAAGGACACGGAGCAGTTTGACTTGAAGGGAA
>JACAEV010000050.1 GCA_013388645.1 Syntrophaceae bacterium
GGTCGAAACCGAAATCATGGAGATGCTCAAGGAGATTACTTCGTGAAGGACCAAAAAGAAAAACTTTCGGTAGCTACAAAATCTTTGGTTCACAATAAAAACCTTATTGCCGAACTTCGGGAAATGATCTTGCAGGCCCGGCGAGAGGTTGCACAAAGAGTCAACTCTGCATTGGTTCTCCTCTATTGGCGCGTGGGTAAACGCATCCGCCAGGACATCCTTAAAGAAAAGCGAGCTGGATATGGGGAACAAATTGTTGCTACATTGTCGACACAATTAACAGAGGAATTTGGAGAAGGTTGGTCACGTTACAACCTATCTCGAATGATACGTTTTGCAGAAACTTTTCCTGACGAAGAGATTGTTGCTACACTGTCGCAACAATTGGGATGGAGTCATTTCAAAGAAATCATTCCACTTGGTGACGATCTGAAAAGAGACTTCTATGCCGAGATGTGTCGTATTGAGCGGTGGAGTGTTCGAACCCTGCGGCATAAAATTTCCAGTATGCTTTTTGAGCGGACCGCCCTCTCCAAGAAACCGCAAGAGTTAGCCAAGCAGGAACTTGCCCAATTACAAAAGGAAGATAAACTCACACCTGATCTTGTCTTTCGTGATCCTTATTTTCTTCACTTCCTTGGACTAAGGGATACTTACAGCGAGAAGGACCTTGAAACTGCAATCTCGAGAGAATTAGAAAATTTTATCCTTGAATTAGGTGTAGGGTTTACCTTTGTAGCCAGGCAGAAGAGGATCACGGTTGACAATGAGGATTACTACCTGGACCTACTCTTTTACCATCGGAAGCTTCGTAGGCTGGTGGCCATCGATTTAAAGCTTGGAAAATTCCAGGCCGCAGACAAAGGACAGATGGAGCTTTACCTCCGCTGGCTGGAAAAATATGAAAAACAACCTGAAGAAGATACCCCTATTGGCTTGATCCTTTGTGCCACAAAATCTGAAGAGCATGTCAAATTACTCCAACTGGATAAAAGCGGCATTCGTGTAGCAGAGTATCTGACCGAACTGCCTCCACGCAAACTTTTACAGAGGAAACTTCATGAAGCAATACTCCTGGCGCAAACCTATTTGAGAGAGAAAACAAGAGAGCCAGACAATTTTTGAATTCTTATCCATCGGGCTGTGTGGTGGTCGGCTATAGGGGACGGCTATGGGATAATTAAAAGGTGGAGGCGGAGTTCATGAATGATAAAACCTCAAAAAGCAGGTCTTTGATTCCCATTGAACGAATAGAACGATCGATCCTGATGATTCGTGGGCAGAAGGTGATGCTTGATCGAGATCTGGCTTACCTATATGGGGTTCCCACGAAAGTTCTAAACCAGGCGGTCAAGAGACATAAAGATAGGTTTCCTGAAGATTTCATGTTCCAATTAACTATGGAAGAGGCGAAACTTTGGTGGACTAACATTAGAGGTGATGGTTTAAGGTCACAAATTGTGACCTTAAAAAGAGGCAAGCACATCAAGTATCGCCCCTATGCCTTCACGGAGCATGGAATATTGATGCTGTCAAGTGTTTTAAACAGTGAGAGAGCTATTCAGGTGAATATTGAAATCATGCGGGCCTTCGTTCGTCTTCAAAGGATCCTTTCATCACATGCCGATCTGGCCCGCAAACTGGACGAGCTCGAAAAGAAATACGATGCTCAGTTTAGGGTCGTCTTCGATGCTATTCGACGACTCATGGCACCAAAAGAACCAGAACCATCCAAGAAAAGAATAGGGTTTTACCCCGTTAGAGATCATAGGCCATGTACTATGTTTATGTAATTCAAAGCAAAAGGGACAGACATTTTTATACAGGATTTACGAGAGACCTTAAGGCTCGTATCATAGAACACAATGCAGGCAGAGTCCCTTCAACAAAAGCCGGAGATGGGAGGAGATATGTTGCCCAATGATGTAAAAAATATGAGTGATAAAGAAATACCGGATGAACTTCATGCCATTGGAATATCGCGTATTAACTGCTCCTTGTCCCTCAAGAACAGAACAGGTAGTGAAGTCCAAGAAAATTGGCAGAAATGATCCATGCCCCCGTGGAAGTGGAAAAAAGTACAACAAATGTTGCCTAAACAAGGAGGCTCCTTAGGAAAAAGAATCCTTCAAGCTGCATACTTGCCCAATGGGGCTACATTGTAGTATGATTTTCAAAAGATAAGAAAGGAATAGAACATGGCAGAAGGAGAACATACCTTAGCGGTCTTTATCGATTTTGAGAACCTCGCCCTTGGTTTCAGGGGGAAGAAGGATAAACGATTTGAAATTCAGAAGGTCTTAGAACGCTTGGTCGAAAAAGGAAAGCTCATTGTGAAGAAAGCTTATGCTGACTGGGCGGATTATTCCGAGTATAAAAAACCCCTTCATGAGTCAGCCATTGAACTGATCGAAATTCCAAAACGGGCGATGACTGGAAAGAATTCCGCAGATATCCGCCTTTGCGTGGACGCTCTCGATCTTTGTTATTCTAAAGAGCATATTGATACCTTTGTCATCGTCTCCGGGGATAGCGATTTTTCCCCTCTCGTTTCGAAATTGAAAGAGAACGGTAAGCGGGTAATCGGCCTCGGGATGAAGGAATCGAGCTCCAACCTTTTAGTCGATAACTGCGATGAGTTTATTTATTATGAAGATTTGGAACGCCCCCTTGGCATCCCTCCCAAGATTGAGCAGGATCTTCCTGAAAAGAAGAAAGAGGCTTTTCAACTCTTAGTCGACTCTGTCGTGGCCCTTGTCCGTGAAAATAAGGAGGTGCTCTGGTCCTCCATGGTGAAAGAGACGATGAAACGAAAGAAGCCCTCTTTCAATGAATCCTACCACGGCTACCGTACCTTCAGCGACCTTCTGGAGGATGCTGAAAAAGAGGGGATCATTCAACTCCGAACCGATGCCCGAAGCGGAACCTATGTCATCATTGGTTTTGGCAAAGAGCAAAAAATAGGTGAAGCGAAGGAATTGAAAGAACCCAACGATCTAAAGGAACGAAAAACTCAGAAACCTCGTTGGCGTTCTCGCCAGCGGAAACCGAAACCGAAGATACCATCCCCTTCCCCTGAGGCTGCAGATGCTCCTCCACCTTCGGAAACAGGACCGATCGTATAATCCTTCCTGTCCCCCGTTTCGCAGAGGGAGTTTGGTTGGATTTCGTCTTCTCATTCCCGTCTTAGCGATTTTCTTCTTGAATCTGCCTCAAGACCTTTTATTCGCTCAACGCGATCTTGGCATTCCAGTGAGAGATGCGATTCTTTGGGGGGCCTATGCGGGTCCAGGTAAAACCGGAAAGATGGATACGATTTATCTCTCATTTGGACAATACCGAGCCCCTCTTTTTCTCCTCGCTGTCAATCCGGATACAGGGCAGATGAAGCAATTCGACGGCCCTCTGTCTTCCGAGATGGGTTCATGGGGGTTCACCATCGATCAGGAAAACCGTATTTATCTCGGGAGTTATTACTCTGCTCACCTTCTCCGTTTTGATCCGAAGACCGAAACGTGGGAGGATCTCGGTCGACCTGGTGGAGAATCGGAATCTTTCATCTGCGCTCTGACCACGGCACCGGATGGAAAGATCTGGGGGGGGACCTTTCCCTCAGCCAAACTCTTCTCTTTTGATCCGAAGACGGGAGAGACAAAGAATTTCGGCACGATGGATGAAACGCAGTTCTATTGTTATCCGACGGCAGGGAAAGACGGACTGATTTATTGTGCTATCCGCTTTGAGAAGACAGACATTGTGGTCTTTGATCCAGTGAAAGAGGAAAAGACTTCTCTTATTCCATCTCAGGAGCGAAGGGCCGGCTGGCTCAGTCTTACTAAAGGAGAGGATGAAAAGATTTATGCAAAACTTCCATCGGGCAAGTGGTTTCGCATCGAGGAGGGAAAGCATCTCCATGAAGTTCTGGAATCGGAGATTCCGTTAAAAAAAAGAGCCCTTCCGGATGGGCGAGCGTTTAGCCTCATTGACCACCACACTCTCCGGATTGAAAATCCTCTGACAAAAGAGGAAAAAGACATTCCCCCCCGGTACGAAGCTGCAGGTTCATATATCTTCGTCATCAGCACAGGTCCAGATGGAAAAATTTATGGAAGCAGCATGCTTCCTCTTCGCCTCTTTGTCTACGACCCACAAGATCAATCCCTTACGAATTTAGGAAAGGCCTCCTACGCAAACGGTGAAGTTTATTCAATGGGCTCCCATGAGGGGAGACTTTTTTTATGCTCCTATCCCGAGGCGAGGCTCTCCGTTTATGATCCAAAGAAACCTTTAGATTTTGGTGATCGGGACAATTCCAACCCAAGGGACTTGGGTCCCTTCGGAGATCTGCAATACCGGCCAAGAACGATGATTGCCGGACCCCATGGAAAAGTCTATGTGGGTAGTTATCCTGATTACGGACATCTGGGGGGCGCTCTGTGCATCTATGATCCAAAGAAAAATGAGAAGAGAGTCTATCGCCACGTGGTTCAAAATCAGAGCATTGCCTCCCTCGCTTATATTGGGAAAGTCGATCTTCTTGCAGGAGGGAGTTCAATACGGGGTGGAACGGGAACGCATGCCATCGAAAGAGAGGCGAGGCTGATCCTTTGGGATCCCAAAGAGGAAAAGAAGGTATTTGAAATCATTCCGGTTCCAGAAGCCAAAACCATCCTTTCTTTGGCGACGACCGTCGATGGACTCGTCTATGGGATTACCGACCATGGGAAGGTCTTCGTCTTTGATCCAGAGAAGAGAGAGGTCAGAAAGATTTTTGATCTCGGGTTTAAAGAGCCGAGAGAAATTTCACTCCAACTTGGGCCAGATCTAAGACTTTATGGACTGGCGAAGGAAGCGATCTTTTTTATCGATCCAAGAAACGATGAGGTGTCTCTTGTTGCTCAACCTCCTGTCCCGATCAGCTCGGGCATGGCGATCTTAGGCCAAAAGATTTACTTTGGTTCAGGTGCAAATCTCTATGAGTTTGACATTCCCCTGAGATCTCCCTGTCCGGTGGAATAGGGTGGGTTCTTCTTTGCTAAAAACCGATGTCTTAAGGTCGGCTGAGGAGAGAGAAGCGGCTTCGTCGCCCCTTAGAATGAATGCTGGAGAGATTCTCTAAAATCTTTTAACCTTCCCTCCTGTTCCATGAGTAACGAGTGAGCCTCTTCGATCGAGATGGGTTTAAATCGGATTTGATCTCCTGGTTTCAGTTGTGCCACTTTGGGCAAGTCTATCGTGATGATCGTGGCGATCTTGGTGTATCCTCCCGTGACCAGCTCCGTCAAAATAATGATCGGTTTCCCATCCCCTGGAACCTGAATTGACCCTGAAATCAGACCCTCTGAAATGATCGATTCTTCTACATCGAACCGTCGCTCGATCTTGGGGCCTTCTAATCGGACTCCCATGCGATCGCATTGGGGACTGACTCGGTAGGCTGAGGAGCAAAAGGTTTGGAATCCCTTTTCTTTAAAATGGTGATCCTGAGGGCCAGGGATCACTCGGAGAGTGGTTTCCTTTTCTGGCAAAGGGAGCCACTCTTTTGAAAATCGTACTCCTAACCGATGAAGCGGGGAGGGACGGTCAGGTCTGTAAAGGATGTCTTCCTTTCTCAGAGGCCTTCCCTCCAGGCCACCGAACTTCCCATAGAGATAAGTAGACCTACTTCCCATTACGGTCGGAACAAGGAATCCTCCACCGATAGAGAGATAGGCCCGACATCCAGAGCGAACTCTTTTAAAAGAGATGACATCATCCTCAAAGAGAAGATGAGTGCTCCACATCTCAATCGGTTCCCCATTGAGTGACGGCGAGAGGTCTCCTCCGGTAATTGCAATAACAGACTCGCTGAGAGCTTTTAATCTTAACCCCGTGAGGGTGATTTCAAGACAGGCTTCATTCCTCTCATTGTCGACCAAAAGGTTGGCGACCCTGAAGGAAAAAGAGTCTAA
>JACAEV010000159.1 GCA_013388645.1 Syntrophaceae bacterium
CGATAACCTGTCTCTTCGAGTTCTGATTCCAATTCCACCATCAATGACTCCATTAATCTCCGATAACCTTCCTTGTTCTCACGGTAAAGAACTTGCAAAAAAGGTTCAAAAATCTCCTGAGTCCTCTTTCCTTTAAAATGGACAAAGTAAAATTGATCCAAGGTAAAAAATGGAATTTGCTCCATCCTCTCGACCGGTTCTCCCTCCAAAAAGGTGACACGAAGAAATTTTTTCAGGAGAAGGGCAATGAATTCAGGGTCTGCAGATTGGATAAATTGGATCACTTTCTTTTCACCCGATTCAAGTAAAAGTTCCATCCAATGAAGGACCTTCTCTGGGTCCAATTGATCCCTTTTCCAAAAATCGAGATCGAGAAGATATTGAAATTGCTCCGGTGTGGTGAGGGAGATCAAATCAAGGCTGTCCCTTTCCCCAACCTCCTTGACCGTTAAAAAGACCTCCAGCTCTGGAAGTTGTTGAACCAATTGCTCGGGTTTCTCTGAAAGAAAAAGGATTTGAAGTCGATCTTTGCCGCGGCTCTGGAGAACGAGTTCTAATTGAGTCTCAACGGATTGGGATTGGAAGACTTTTTGGGCTTCCTTTGGGTCTTCGGGTAAAGTCATCAATGGGGAAGTGACCATATCAGACCCCGAGGGAATGAAAAGAAATTTTAATCCCCCTTTCCTCCCTTTCGTAAAGGGGGGAAAGGGGGATTTGAAACTTATTTTCTAATAAGCTGGAGGCATCGGTGGACCCGCTGGTTCTTTCTTAGGTTTTTCAGCCACAACAGCCTCGGTGGTGATTAACAGAGAGGCTACACTGGCAGCATTCTGCAGGGCAAATCTCACGACTTTGGTTGGATCAATGATTCCAGCCTCATTCATATCCGTATACTCTTCCTTATCGGCATCGAAACCGAAAGCACCTTTTTCCTGCTTCACCTTCTCTGCCACCACAGATCCTTCCTGACCCGCATTTTGAGCAATCTGACGGATGGGTTCTTCGAGAGCCCGGATGACAATATCCACTCCTATCTGTTGATCGCCTTCTAATTTAATCTTTTTCAACGCAGGAAGACATCTTAGATAGGCTACTCCTCCCCCTGGAACAATCCCTTCTTCCACGGCAGCTCGGGTAGCATGGAGCGCATCTTCCACGCGTGCTTTCTTCTCCTTCATCTCCGTCTCGGTAGCTGCCCCCACTTTAATGACCGCTACCCCTCCCGCGAGTTTGGCCAATCGTTCCTGAAGTTTCTCTTTGTCGTAATCCGATGTGGTCTCCTCAATCTGAACCCGAATCTGTTTGATCCGGCCTTCGATGGCGGAAGGATTTCCGACTCCTTCCACAATGGTGGTGTTATCTTTATCGATGACCACTTTCTTCGCTCTGCCTAAATCATCCAACCTCATCTTTTCGAGTTTGACTCCGATATCCTCCATGATGGCCTTGCCACCGGTCAATATAGCAATATCTTCAAGCATCGCTTTTCTTCGGTCTCCGAACCCAGGGGCCTTAACAGCCGCACATTTTAATGTCCCCCGAAGTTTATTGACGACCAGTGTCGCTAATGCCTCTCCTTCCACGTCTTCAGAAACGATGAGCAAGGGCTTCCCTGTCTTTGCAATCTGCTCCAGAATGGGAAGGAGCTCTTTCATATTTGAGAGTTTCTTCTCGTAAAGAAGAAGGAAGGGGTCCTCAAGTACCGCCTCCATCTTTTCTGGGTCGGTGACGAAATAAGGAGAAATATAACCTCGGTCAAACTGCATGCCCTCGACGACCTCCAGCGTGGTCTCGATCGCTTTGGCCTCCTCGACCGTGATCACCCCTTCCTTTCCGACCTTATTCATTGCCTCAGCGATGATATCGCCGATGGCCCGATCATTATTGGCAGAGATCGTTCCGACTTGCGCAATCTCTTTCTGTTCCTTCACCGGCTTGGAAAGTTTCTTCAATTCTTTAACAACCTCCTCCACCGCTTGATCAATCCCTCGCTTGACATCCATTGGGTTGACCCCTGCCGCCACCACTTTGTATCCCTCGCGATAGATGGCTTGAGCCAGAAGCGTGGCAGTGGTGGTCCCATCTCCGGCTGTGTCGGAGGTTTTGCTGGCCACCTCCTTCACCATCTTCGCACCCATGTTTTGGAAATGATCTTCGAGCTCAATCTCTTTGGCAACCGTCACCCCATCTTTGGTGACGACAGGAGAACCAAATGACTTCTCCAGAACCACATTTCTCCCTTTCGGCCCCAACGTCACTTTGACTGCATCCGCTAAAATATTGACCCCTTCTAAAATACCATTCCTTGCTTCCTGATCAAACTTTAATTCTTTTGCCATGAAAACCTCCTCCTTTCTAATCCATCTTTCATTCAATGATCGCGAGGATATCATCCTCTTTCATAATCAAATACTCTTCCCCTTCCATTTTGACTTCGGTCCCCGCATACTTGGCATATAGGACTCGATCGCCTTTTTTAACTTCGAGGGGAATTTTTGTCCCATCTTTTTTGATTCTTCCGGCCCCGGTAGCGATGACCTTTCCTTCTATGGGTTTTTCTTTTGCCGTGTCAGGAATAATAATCCCACCTTTTGTTTTCTCTTCTTCCTCTAATCGTTGGATGATGAGACGATCATGAAGCGGTCTTACTTTCATGGAAAATCCCTCCTTCTATATAATTTAATTCGAAATAAATAATCATCCGATCCTTCATTGTCAAGCTATTTATTCATTTAATATGGGTTGGATATTCATTATTAAAGTAATCCATCCAGTGTGCCAAAATGTCCTTATCTCTTTTCTAAAATCGACTGATGAAAAAAATAAAGAAATACTGGAATGATTTACTCATTAAACCGAAATCGCCAAAAGGCAACAATGAAGAATAAAAAAGCGAACCCAAAGAGAACGGAGACTTCGGTCAAAACATCTTTTACACCCAGACCCCGGATGATGACATCATGATATCCTGCCAGGGCCCAAGCATGAGGCGTAAAAAGAGAAAGGGTCTTCATCAGATTGGGCATGATAAAGGTGGGCACCATCATTCCTCCCAAGGCAGAAAGGGTGATGGCCAGAAGAACCGATAAACCATTGACCTGCGGTTCGGTCTTACCGAGGGCTGCCACTAAGAGTCCTAAACCGTTCGCTGCGGCTGCCAATGCCAAGGAAACGGCGATCAATGCTGGAAGGTTTCCAAGCTTTATCCCAAACACCATGACACCGATACAGAACATCAGCCCAATCTGGATCAAGTTCACGACATAATACGGTAACAATTTTCCGATAAGAAGAGCTGTTTTTGATAATGGAGCGGCAAGGATTCGCCGGAAGGTTCCATCTTTCTTCTCCTGCAAGAAACTCGAGGCTAAGGTCAGGACGATAAAAAAGACACCAAAAATGGTATAGGCTGGAACATTCTGCTCGGTAGCAGTAGGGCGTCTCCCAACGTTAAACCCCTTTGGGAAAGTATGGATTAAACTCACGGCAGACATCTCACGGTTACTGACCTCCTTTCCCTCCAACAGTTTTTCAATCTGTCCCTCCATACCGTCGAATGTCCCAACCATCTCTTTAAAACGTTGGGGGATTCTTGCTAACAGAACCCGCCGCTGGATCACACCCTGAATGGCTCCTTTGACAGTGGCCAAAAGTTGGAGGTTTATCGCTGGATCGCTGAGTAAAGAGATAGAAATTTCCCCTTTCTGGGGATCCTTTGAAGGTTTTAGAATTCGCTCAGTATAGCCTTCCGGGAAGAGAAGAGCCAAGGGGTAGACCCCCTTACGTATCAATTCTTCTGCTCCGTGAGGAGTAACGGGATTCCCTTCATAAGTCTCGATCAGGATCAGGTTCTCCAGTTGTTTAAGGTCAGCAATCGTCTGATCAATCAACGTCCCCCCATTTCGATGAACGATCAAGATCTCAATGGGATGACCTTTGCTCCCTGCTTGGAAAACCCCTTCTAAAGCAAAACTCATCACGAGAATAAAAAACAAGGGCATGGCAAAAAGTAAAGCGAGGGCTTCACGATCCAGCCATAGAACCTTCAATTCCTTAAGGGTCAACGCAAAAATTTGACGAATCGTCCCTCTAAACGTATGGATATTTCTCTTCCCTCCTAATCCCTGAGATTTCTACCTGTTAAATAGATAAAAACCGTCTCCAAATTCGGCTCTGAAATATCTAAGGTCTTAAGCAATCCCTGCCGACTTTTCATGAGCTCCCAAATTTCCCTTGAAGCCTGATCCATCTGATCCGTTTCAATATGGATGATCCTCATCTGATCATCAACGACCCGCACAAAGCCGATATGTTTCATCTGGTCCAAGAACTTCTCATCGATGCCTCTATTGAAATCTAAACGGATGATCCCCTTTCCCAAATCTCGAATTAGACAATCGGGGCTATCGAGGGCAAGAATCTTCCCCTGGTCCATGATGGCAACCCGGTCACAGAGGCGTTGGGCTTCCTCAATATAATGGGTGGTGTATAACACCGTCACCCCGGATCGATTTAGAGACTTGATGCTCTCAAGAATCGCATTTCGACTCTGTGTGTCGACTCCAACGGTGGGTTCATCCAGAACAAGAATTTCCGGTTCATGAAGGAGGCCCACTGCAATGTTGAGTCGTCGCTTCATCCCATTGGAAAAGGTCGCCACAGGTTGGTCTGCGCGATCTGTTAATTCAACCATTTCTAAAACATTGGCCATACGTTCTTTCAAACGATTTCCCTTCAATCCATAGATTCTTCCAAAGAACACCAGATTATCCAGGGCACACAAAGTTGGGTAAAGAGCAAAACTCTGGGGCACCAAACCCAGTTTGGCTTTTGCTTCCATCGGTCTTGAAAAAAGATCAATCCCATCGATCAAAATTTGGCCTTGGGTAGGTTCGATCAGCCCGGATAGGAGTCCAATGGTGGTTGTTTTACCAGCGCCATTAGGACCCAGGAGACCAAAAAATTCACCTCTGGATATCTCGAAGCTAAGCCCCTGCACGGCATGGATTTCAGCGTAACTTTTCCATAAATCCCTAACAATGAGGATGGGAGGATGCATTATCAGAACATCAAAAATGTTAACCGATTTTTTCTAAAAGACGCCTGAACCGATATCGATTGTACCTCTGTGCCATAATAAAGGGAATATTTTCAAACAGGGCATAGAAAATCATGAATAGCCCGACCCCAGGTCGATTCCATAAGAAGAAAAATGGTGCAAACAGGATAATAATCCAGTGCGTCATTTCAGCTCGACAGGTTTCAATGGAGAAGGCTTCGAAGTATTCCGGGCTTTTCCCTCTTAATTGCTTTTTTGAGAAACCAAAACGCCCGAGGATCCGCGCTCCATCAGGAAGATGGTGTTTCCATTTTTTGATTTTAAAAACATTCTGATAGATATCTCCGTCTCTCTCCCATTTCCTCTTCCTGTACAACCAATGATTCGGACTGAAATGTCTTGAGGGAATTCTAATCGTGACGGCTATCACCACAATATGAATTATAAACCAGGCCACGAAATCGATAACGATCGTCCAAAAAGTGGGGAGATAAATGAGTCTCATGAATTTAATTTTTGCTTTTCGCCATTTTAACCTCCCTCCCCTTCCAGCGCACCTTCCGTATCAAAAAAATACGCAGAATTGAGTAAGTAAAAACCAGAACGAAAAAGAGGAGGGGGATTTGGAAGAGAAAGGTTGTCGAGAATCCAAAATTTCCGATTCGGAAAAGCATCCAGTGGATCTGAAGGATATAGAGCAGGTCTAATACTAAACCCCCTATGAGTCCAATTGGATCCCCTAAAATTGCCGATTGGATGAGTTGCCGGGTGATGCCCATCCCACCGAAAATCCAACCGACAACCATGAATAGGCTCACCAGCGACATAGCTTTGGCTCCCGTCCCAAACCCTTTGCTGAATCCCTCGATCAACGATTTCAACCCATCTGGGTACATTCGAAAGGAAATGGTCCCTTTCCCTCCGAAACAGTGAACGCCTTGTTTAGCTTTTATAAATTCCCGGCCGAGGACAAGGCTTTCCAACACCTCTCCCCGGGCTTTTTCATGTCCACCTATCTTAAAATAATCTTCTTTGGAACAGATCATACAGGGTCCAAAGGCACCCATGGGCTTCAGCCGGGCACCTAAAGGAGTGAAGGCATTCATGCCCGCCATGGTGATGATATTGAAGATGGCTGATAAACGCTCGTACCTTTTTTCCATTTGGTGAAAGGGTTGGACTGAGAGGAGACCTCTTTTCTCGAGATAGGTCGATACTATTTTGGCAAGCCCTTCCCGTTCTAAAAATGTATCTGCATCTAAAAAAAGGAGGAGGTCTCCCGTCGCCTTTTTTGCCCCCTGCCAGCATGCCCACGGCTTACCCGTCCACCCTTCGGGCAGATCTGTGGAGGTGATCACGATGCAACCTGCAACCCTGGCGATCTCTGCGGTAGCATCTTTGGATTGATCATCGATGACGATGACCTCATGGGGCCTAAGGGGCTGCCGGTGGATTGAGGAGAGTAAGCGATCCAGGGTTTTCTCTTCGTTTCGGGCAGGAATGATGATGGACAGTTTAAGGGGCAAACCATCGAGTTTCTTTCCTCTTCTTGGGAGTGGAATTTTCCATAAAAAGAAGAAACCGAAGCACCAGAAGAAAAAGAGAATAAAAAGTTTCATCGGAATGTTGACAGGTAAAGGTTACAGGGACGTTCCTGAAATTTTAACTTACTGAAACTCTTTTCCTATCATTCTCCTTAATTGCTTTTTTAAGAATCCATCCACATCTTTGTTAATGTGTATAACTTGATTAAAAAGAAAGTAAAAATTTCAGGAACGTCCCTGAGTGATGCTTTGCAATGCTTGATCGATCTCCGCATAACGGAAGGCAAATCCTTTCTCCAGCAATTTTTTGGGAATCACTCTCTGCCCCTCAAGGATGACTGACCCAAATTCTCCCAATACTAACTTCACCATAAACGCTGGGGCGGGTATGAATGAAGGTCGGTGAAGAGCTCTTCCGAGGGCTTTGGCGAGATCTCTATTTCTCACAGGATTTGGGGAACATACATTGACTGGCCCTGAAATCTCCGGATGCTTCAAAAGGAATGCAAAGGCTTCTGCAAGGTCTTTGATGTGAACCCAGGAGAACCATTGTTTTCCGCTTCCGATCGGGCCCCCAATATATTTTTTGAAAAGAGGAATCATCTGACTGAGTGCTCCACCTTTTTCTCCCATCACAATCCCAAACCGAGTGATGACCACTCGTGCCCCCTTATCCCTGGCTTTTAGTGCCTCTCCTTCCCACTCCACTGCAATTCTGGCTAAAAAATCATCTCCATGAGGAGACTCCTCTGTCAGTTCCTCATCCCCACAAAAACCATAATACCCCACGGCAGAGGTGCTAAAAAGCGTAAAGGGCTTTTCAGAACGAGACGGTATCCCTTCAACAATATTCTGTGTGGTACTGACCCTGCTTTCCCTTATCGCTTTTTTATGTTCCTCTGTCCATTTGCTAAAAATGGAGGCTCCTGCAAGATTGATCACCCCATCATGGTTTTTAATGGCTTCCTGCCAAGACCCCTTCTTGGTCGGATCCCCCTCTAAGAAGGTAATTCCTGGAGTTATCTTTTCCGGTTTTTTAATGGACCGACTCAGGATGGTCACTTCGTGGTCATCTTGAACTAATCGAGAAGTCAGTTGCGTACCCACAAAGCCAGTCCCACCCGTGATCAGGATCTTCATAAAAATCTCCTTTTAAAAACAGCCCCCTTAATTTAAGGGGGGAATAGAGGGGGGGTCCCATTGGGAAAGGGAAACATCCACACAAAAGCCTGAAGTGCCTTTATTTTTTATCCCCGATCAGGGGTAACACCTTATCAATTCGAAAATAGACGAGGTATTTCATGGTATCTTTATAAACGGTGTAAGCCGGGCAACTCTCTCTTCGACGCATCTTATCAATCAAAGCGCTATCCTTTTCTTCCTTGATCTTGGTCAGATACAACCTTTTACCAATATATCGTTCTTTAGATTCTATAAAAAGATAGGCGGCATAAGGATTGGATTGAAGATTCCTATGCATCAACCGATCTGCCATGATAAATGCGACGGTTTTCTCATTAATGAAATGAGGTCTTCCATAGACGGCCATCCCGACTTTACCCTTTAAATCCGCTGTGGCGATCACCCCTCGACCCTTCGTCTTCTCAAAATACTCACTCAGTTTCATTTTGGGTTCCTCCTTAATAAGATTTATTCTAAAACCATTCTATCAGACTTATTTCATCTATTGCAATTCTAAAATAATGATATTGAATTATTTCAATTGGCTCATTATCCTGACATACTGATCGGCATCGAATTTTCTTTTTAACCCTTTGTCATTCATGTATCTCACATTTCCAAAAATGGGTCTCTCTCCCCAAGGGCGGTCATGCTTCCCAAAACACCAAGCCACACCGGTAAATCCATTTGGATCTCTCCCATCCAATTCATATTTATTATTCAGATACAGGGTTGCTCGAAAAGCCTCTTCTGGCGTTTCACTCCATTCGAGAATCTTTTTGCCCCAGTACATTCTCATATATCCGTGCATTTTTCCCTTTACGACCATCTCCTTTTGAGCTGCATTCCAGTAGGGATCATGGGTTTTGGCAGTTTCCAGTTCTTCAAGAGAATAGAGATGAGGACGTTTATCCTTTTGATGTGCCCTTAAGGTTTTCTTTGCCCACTCGGGAAGGGCTTCAAAAGAATCGTACGTCCCATTATAAAAAACAAAATTCATGCTCAGCTCTCTTCGGATGATGAGTTCTTCGAGAAAGGCTTCAGCTCCGGGGCTCTTTGTCTGTTTTACCTTCAAGGCAATGAAAAGAGGAGAAATCTGCCCAAAGTGTAAGTATGGACTCATATGAGAAAGATAATCAAGGGTGGCATCATTTCTAAGTTCCGGGAACTGATCCAACTTTTCTTCTAAGAAAATCTCAAGATGGCGAAGAGCCTCTTTTGTGCCTCCTTGAAAAGAATCGACTTTGGAGACACTCCGGTCAATTCGAAGTTTTGAAATGGCTTTTTCAACGTCTTCAATATCAAACGATTGGAGATCTATAGACAGCGAGGAAAGAATGGGATCCTTTTCTTTCAAAGGAACCAGAAAACGGCTTAATTTCTTATGAATCTTTGACCGAATGGTGGCCGCTGCATACTCCTCTTTGGTTGAGACCTCTTCAACAGGTACGACCACGTCACTCTCAATCTGAATTAAAGGGCAATCGATCCGATTGGCAACTTCATTTCGCCATTGTCTTTGTATCTTTAGATAACCCCTATCCACGATAACCAGTGAAGCCTTTTTAGCCAATTGAATGACACCGATTTCTGGGGATCGGTGGAGAATGACCATCTGAATGCCTTTTTGCTTAAGAGATTGCTTCACTTCTTTGAGCCCTTCGAGCATAAACGTATAATGTCTTTCATTTGCCTCGGGAAAATGGTCTGTGATTCCAAAAAAAACAATGACAGCCTGTCTCAATTCATTGGCCCTGGTGATCGCATATTCAAGCGCATGATTATATGCAGCCCTTTGAGAGGCCTGCATCCAATAAAGGACGTAGGTCCCTTGCTTCCCCTCTTTTTGATTGAGTCTCTTAACTCTTTCTTCTTGGATCATTTCTTTTAACGATTTAGAATCCACAGGGAAAAATTCAATAGGGATGCAAAACTAACCCACAAGAGATAGGGAATGAGGAGTACTCCTGCCAATTTTGAAATTTTTAGAAAATGAACGACTGTCAATAGGATGGCTATCCAGAGGAGAATGATATCAACAAGCCCAAGAAGAGGCGATTTCAGTCCAAAAAAAGCGATGGACCAAAGGGTATTGAGAATGAGTTGAATAAAGAAGAAAATCAAAGCAGGTTTAAATTGGGGATGATCTGATCTTCGCCAGACAAAGAAGAGGGAAATTCCCATAAGGACAAATAGACTAATCCATACCGGACTGAATATCCAGTTGGGAGGTGTAAAGAAAGGTTTATTTAATGTTTGATACCAAGTGGGAATCGCTGGGGTGGTAAAAAGGGAACCTAAAAAACCGGCTAACTGACAGAGAAGAACACTGGCTACCAGCTTAAGAATATCGACGATTCTCATCTCTTCCTTTCTCTGGTAGCAAACCTCATCCCCCTCCACTCCTTCTTCGATTAATCTAATGGCATAGGATTACATAGATTTTTTTCTGAATCTGCCACCCGCCCACAGTTAAAGCAAATATGTTTGGGTTTCTTTGTAATTTCCTTGATGACATCAAACTTTTCGTTACTCGCCAGAACACAAATGTGACCGGTATGATCTCCCTTACAAGTTTTTTCTGCCATGTTTCCCTCCCTTAAATCTTCTATTTAATTTTACCCTGTTTCCCTGATCTCTTTCAAGTCATTTCTTTAAATGGATCCACCTTCTTTCTTTTCCATAGGCGAGGAATTAAAAATGGAGTATCCCTCTTATAGGCTAAATATTCAGCACCGAATCGCTCTTCTAATTCCTTCTCTTCGATCAGTTTAATATAGATCAAAATTCCAATGGGATAAACCAGGCTTAGTCCAACAGCAGAAAGGGACCCCAACCAGATTGCAACCCCCAGGTAAAAAAAGTCTGTTCCTAAAGTCATCGGGTTTCGACAATAGGCATAGGGTCCTTCTACGATCAGCTTATGGGTCGCCATCAGGGGAATGGGGGTTCCTCTCCCGATGGAAAATTGAATCTTTACGGTCCAATTCGCAAACAGCCAACCCACGATCATAAAAATCAAACCTATCACTGGATTCGTCAACCCATAATGAAATTTTGGGAGGTGAAGCCACTGATCGAGACAGTAGGACACTCTGATGATCAAGATAGGAACGACTATCCAAAAGGTGAAGCCTCCCAATAAGACGGTGATCATCCGTTCTTTTTTGCTATATTCATGTTCTGACCATTTTTTGAACCGAGTCATCTATAGATAAATTTAGCCTATTTAAAGTGATACCCTTTTATAGAACAGGGAAGAACGAACTGGAAGAGATTTTCAAAGGGTATGAATGGAGTTAATTAAACCCAAAAATTGTTTCAGTATCCTTGCGGTGGCACCCCATATAATATGTCTCCCATATTGATAGGCAAAGACGATCTCCTTCTGACCACCACGAAAAATCTCCCTCTCACTGAAACAATCTTCCCTGAGCAGAGAAGCAAGGGGTACTTCGATCAACTCAGCAATCTCTACCTCGCTCACCTTAAAAGGATAAGGATAGGGAAAGAGTCCCACAATGGGAGTGACGATGAATTGGGTAATGGTCACAATGTCATCTAAAACTCCAATGATCTGAACATCGCTCTCGTTGAGCCCGATTTCCTCGTGGGCCTCCCTGAGTGCCGTATGGATCAATTCTCTGTCTTCTTCATCAACCACTCCACCAGGAAAAGAAATTTCACCTTTATGATATTTGACTTCCTCTGACCTCTTGGTGAACAGAAGGTGACAATCCCCATCTTTCTGAAAAAGTGGGACGAGAACCGCTGCATGGGAAAAAGGCGGATGTTCTATGACGCTTCTCTTCCTTGAGGCGAGCAGATTTTTGATCTGGTCAATGAAATCTTTTTCGCAAAAATTCATTTAACGGTCCCATTTTATAATCCCCCCTTTCCCCCTTTAGAAAAGGGGGGGGGATTTGATTACGATGCTTCTTTTAGAAATTCCTCAAGGGTCATAATCCTCAACAAAGGATAAAGGGCAAAATCACGATAGAGATTGAGACATGCTTGATGAAACTCTTTTTTTCGACTGGCAATACAATTATCTATAAGGATAACTGAAAAATCATTGCATAGCCCATCCAATGCTGTCATCAGGACACAAACCTCGGTCGTCATGCCTGTGACAACAATTGTATCCACGCCCAGCATCCGAAGCGTCTGGTCAAGATCGGTTTTAAAGAAAGCACTGAATCGCCTTTTAGGTAAAATGATATCCGTTGGTTCTGGCTTTAGGTCATCCACGACCTCTGCTCCCTGCGTCCCTCGAAGGGAGTGGATTTTCATCCTCCCCTTGAAAATGAAATCTCCCTCCAAAAAACTGTCGCAAGCAAAGACAATGGGGAATCCCCCATCTCTTCCAGCCGCCAAAAGCCTCTGAAGATTCGGAATGATGGCTTTTCCCTCCTCGTAATAAGGGTTTCTGGAACTTTCCTTTAAATTATCTTTCAACATATCGACGACAATGATGGCGGGTTTCATGAAGGCTCCTTAATTTGAAATAACGTGACCGTGTCCGTGACTCGTGTCAGCAGGTTACACCAATCTATATATACGTAACGCATTCTCTGTCGTCACCTTAGCCACTTTTTCAAACGAAACCTTTTTCATCTCAGCCACTTTCTGTGCTGTATATCGAACATAGCTTGGCTCATTCCTTTTCCCTCGAAAGGGTTCAGGAGTTAAAAAGGGGGCATCGGTCTCCACAAGAAGCGATTCAAGAGGAATTTTCTTGACGACCTCCCTCAAATTTTCTGCATTCTTAAATGTGATACTGCCGGGAACAGAGATATAAAACCCCATCTCGATACAGACCTTTGCCATCTCATAATCCCCAGAAAAACAGTGAATGATCCCTCCACACTCTTCTGCCTTTTCGGATTTTAATGTCTCCAGCGTTTCCTGATGAGCCCCTCGATCGTGAACCACTATAGGAAGACTTAATTCTTTAGCCAAACCGATTTGTTCTCGAAATCTCTTCAACTGGATGTCTCGTGGCGAAAGATTTCTGAAAAAATCTAAACCAATTTCACCAAAAGCCTTTACTTTCTCATGCTTGCAGAGTTCCCTCAGCACTGGATAGGTCTGGCCATCTATCTCCTTTACATTATGGGGATGAACTCCCAAAATGGCATAGACAGAAGGGTATGAATCGGCAATCTCAAGTGCCTTTTTCCAATCCTTCTTTTCCGTCCCGACCGTAAAAATATACGCCACCTCCAACTCCTTGGCTCTCTGAACGACTGCCTCCAAATCTTTTTTAAACTCCGGCATCTCTAAATGGGCATGAGAATCGATAAGCATCGTTTGACTCCAAAGATATTGGGGAAAGGTTAGGGTTAGGATGCCCGTTTGGTTAAGAGGTTAGGTCATTGGGGTTAAATCTTCGGCCTCAACCCTTTATTTACCTTCAAACGAAACCG
>JACAEV010000107.1 GCA_013388645.1 Syntrophaceae bacterium
ATTCGGTTGGAGGGCACTTATACTGGTAAAACGATGGCAGCTCTTATAGATCAAGTCAGGGGCCATGGTATAAGAAACGAGGTAATTCTATTTTGGAATACTTACAATGCCATAGACTTCTCCGATACCATAAAGGGGATCGATTATCATCAGCTTCCACGTCGTTTCCATCGGTATTTTGAAGAAGACGTTCAACCACTGGATAAACACTACTCTGAATGGTGCCCAGAATAGGAAAAACAACCAATTCAATGAGGCCATAGTTGGAGGATTGCCCAACAAAGCACTCCAGCGGATGGCTTACAGCCATCGCGGATTTTAGTCGTTAACCCTAAATAAATTGAGACAATGTCAACGAAGTTGCATTATGCTATGAAATGAATTATAATGGGTGCACAACATAACAATTCTAAGATATGGAGGTAAAGCTTATGGCAACAGCAGTTAGAATATCTGAAGAACTTGTCAATGATGCAAAAAAATTCAGCCGGGTAGACCATAGATCCTTAACTGGTCAAATTGAACACTGGGCTCGAATGGGGAAATGTGTTGAGGAAAATCCAGATTTAACTTATTCACTTATCAAAGAAATTTTGATTGGGGTAGAAGAGTTGGAGCAAGGCGAAAAATCCGAATATAAATTTGGAAAATGACTTATGAAAATATACCAATCAAGGTCTTTCGAGAAAAAAACAAAGAGAATGCATAAGCGAGAAAAAGAGATATTGGATCAGGAGATAAGGAGTATTGCAAATAATCCGTCTATTGGAGATGAAAAGAAAGGAGACCTCAAGGGAATATTCGTTCACAAATTCAAAATTAAGACCGCTGAGTATCTTCTCGCCTATCGAATGGTCGGGGAGGATTTGGAGTTAATTATGATTGGTCCCCATGAAAATTATTATCGAGACTTGAAACACTATCTAAAGAGCCAATGAAAAAGGGCTAACAAGCGGGTTGAGGCGAGCGGGAAAAGCCTCATCCCTTTTTGGTTTAGGTGAGTGCCCCGCCGCCTCACCCTTCACGTTACCCCACCAGATAAAAAAATTATCATTGAACTTGCCAAATATATAAAAACTTATATAATATCTGTATGGCTATAAAGCCACTTAGATTCTTAGGATCAAGCCTAGACGATCTGCGAAATTTCCCGGACGAAGCCCGTAGGGCAGCGGGCTTCGAACTCCGCGCGGTTCAAGAAGGATTCGAACCAAGCGATTGGAAGCCCATGCTGCTAATTGGTCGAGGCGTGAAGGAAATCCGTATCCACGTTTTGGGCGAGTGGAGAGTGATCTATGTTGCTAAGTTTCGCGATGCGGTTTATGTGCTTCACGCATTTCAAAAGAAAACTCGAAAAACGAGCCGGCATGATATTGATTTGGCTCGCCAACGGTACAGACAGATTGGAGGTAACTTATGAGCGAGGCCGTTGTTAATTCTTCTGGAAACGTATTCATTGATCTCGGGTATTCTCCGGATGAAGCCGCAATTCTTCAGATGCGTGCCGATCTTATGGCCGATCTCCGGAAGTTCATCAAAGCCAAGAGGCTAACCCAGACCAAGGCTGCGGAAATCCTCGGCGTAAGTCAATCTAGGGTTTCAGACTTGATCAGAGGAAAATGGGAGAGATTTAGCCTCGAAATGCTAATTACTCTTGCGACAAGAGCTGGCATGCGTGTCAACCTAAAGAAGGCGGCATAAATAAGGGGTAACAACACGATCCAGCGGATGCGTTCCACGCCCCGCTGATAGCGCCTATTAGGGCCTGAATAAAAATGAATTCCAACGTTGCAGGATATCAGTTATAATGGGGGAGAAGGAGGATAGTCGATGGCCACAGAATATACAGCAGTAATAAAACAAGAAGGCGATTGGTGGATTGGGTGGATAGAAGAAGTTCCAGGCGTGAACTGTCAGGAACGCACCCGTCAAGAACTAGTAGAAAGCCTGCGGGTAACCCTGCAGGAAGCAATCGAGTTTAACCGGGAAGATGCGATTGCGTCTGCAGGATCTGGATATAGTGAAGAGAAAATAGCCATACCCGCATGAAGAGAGCCGAATTCCTCAAATATCTCCGAACGCAAGGCTGTGAATTCATCAGAGAAGGCGCTCGGCATTCTTGGTGGGGCAATCCCAGCCAAAATAAACGCTCCTCCATTCCGCGACATACAGAAATCAGTGATAGCCTTGCCAGAAAGATATGCAGAGACCTTGGGATAGAACCAATAAGATAAACCCTAACAAACGGCTCCACCGGATCGCCGATAAATCCGGCTCCCGGTGAGCCGCAGCGTTAGCGCAAAATGAGGAATCTAAACTGACAAATAGTTCAGTAAAGCAAAACTCGCACCCTCTACGGAGAGTAACCTATGCCTTGTCGATTGCTGCATTGGCGGGATTAATCGGTTTTGTGCTTTTTGGACTTCTACACGAACCAGCCCCAATGCGAATCTCATTGGTATTCATGTTCGTTTGTATGTCTCTAGCTCTCTTGAATAACCTTATTGAAGGCATAACTACAGGGAGGATGATAGGAAAAGGGTATGAAGCAGAATATAACAAATCGCGAATTGTATTCATATTGACTTTCGCTATTTATCTTTTTCTATTTGTATGTTTTGGCGCTATTGCCTTGAAATTTCTTAAGTTACTATTTTACAAGGGGCAAGGTTAACCCATGAGGACTGAGCCTATTTGAAAAGTCCTTTCGACCGTCAAGTCGGAGAGGGAAGGTTCGCTAACAAAACAATCAACCCGACCGGGAATAGCCCTTTGTCGTTTTAGCTCAAGCTAAGTGCCCCGGCGGGTTATTTAAATCGTTAAGTCAAAATTAATTAAGAAGGAGTAAAGGATGGAAACTAAACTTAAGATGGTTTATTGGAAAGGTAAAAAGTTTTGGGTTGGCAAGCTTATCGACCATCCAGAAGTTATGACCCAGGGAAGAACGCTAAAAGAACTGGAAGAGAATATTATTGATGCCTACAAGCTTTTGGTTCTAGATGAAGTTCCTGAGAACCACGAAAGTAAAGAGATCTCCGTTGCAGTATGAAAAGAAAGGAACTTATCAAAAGATTAACCGATGCCGGATGTTTATTTGTCCGTCCAGGGGCACGGCATGACGTATACATGAATCCTAAAACAGGCAAAAAGCAGGCTGTGCCCAGGCACCGAGAGATAGACGAGAGTCTTG
>JACAEV010000108.1 GCA_013388645.1 Syntrophaceae bacterium
CTCCCCACCCGTCACTCCTGCGAAAGCAGGAGTCCAGAAGTATTTGAATTCACTGGATTCCCGTTTTCACGGGAATGACAATAATGGGCTGAATCGGACTTTTTACGAGTTCATCAATATTCCATTTTTCCTACTTTTTGAAATGATGGAAGTGATCACCACCCATATCAATGCTGACTTTGATTCCTTAGCTTCCATGTTGGCAGCTAAGAAACTCTACCCTAATGCCATCTTAGTATTCCCTGGTTCTCAAGAGCGAAGCCTTCGGGATTTTTTCATCCAATCAACCCTTTATGCCTTTGAAGTGGAGCGGATCAAAAATATTGATTTGCGAAAAGTAACCCGCCTCATTTTAGTGGATACCCGTCAAATCAGTCGCATCGGAAGATTTTCGGAAATTTTATCGAAACCCGATTTGGAAATTCATATTTACGACCACCATCCCCCTTCCTCAGAAGACCTTCATGGTTCCGTAGAAGTCATCTCTGAAGTCGGGGCAACGGTCACTCTCCTCTTGGATGTCCTTCAGAAAAAAGGGGTGGAGATCACATCGGACGAAGCTACGGTGATGCTGCTGGGGATTTATGAAGATACAGGAAACCTGACCTTTTCTTCCGCCAAAGAAGAGGATTTCAGGGCAGCCGGATACTTGGTTCGAAAAGGCGCAAACCTCAGCATCCTCTCTAATGTGATTACCAAAGAACTTACGGCAGAACAAGTCTTTTTACTAAACGATTTGATCCAATCCGCCACTCGGTATCACTTCCATGGTGTCGATGTGGTGATCGCCCAGGCCTCTGTGGATCGTTATATTGGCGACATCGCCGTGCTTGTCCACAAACTTAAAGATATGGAAAACTTGGATGTCTTGTTTGTTTTGGTCAGAATGGAAGATCGGGTATACGTGATTGGAAGAAGCCGACTCGAAGAAGTGAATGTATCGGAAATCGTCAGTGAATTTGGGGGAGGGGGACATCCGACGGCTGCCTCGGCCACGATTAAGGGAATAACCCTCGTCGAGGCACAGGCCCGATTGGTTAAAACATTAATGGAGTCCGTCAGACCCAAAAGGGTGGCAAGGGATGCCATGGTCTATCCCGTCAAAAGCATTCCACCGGACCTCACTTTGGAGGAAGTCGCTGAGATCCTTTCTCGATATAACCTGAATATCCTTCCCGTTCTTCAAGATGAAAAAGTAATCGGCTTGATATCTAAACAAGTGGTAGAGAAAGGGATGTATCATGGTTTAAAAGCAGCTCTGGTGAAAGAATATATGACCACCGAATTCTCGGTGGTATCTCCTGATACCCCTCTTTCTCGAATTCAAGCCATCCTCATTGGTCAGAACCAGAGTTTCCTCCCGGTCATCCAAAACGATCGAATGATCGGAGCGATCTCCTTAGGGGATGTGATGCGAATCCTTCAAGGGGATATGATGAAGTCGGAAAAGGGGTTATCGGTTTTTGATAGCCAGCCCCTTTACACCCGTAAAAAGGTGATCTCGAAGTTTATGCAGGAACGTTTCCCTGAGCGAATTTTCAACCTGCTCGTTGAATTCGGTAAGATGGGAGATGAATTAGGTTATTCGGTCTATGCTGTTGGAGGATTTGTCAGGGATCTTCTATTGAGGGTGGAAAATTTCGATGTGGATGTGGTCGTCGAAGGGGATGGGATCCGCTTCGCTGAGGAGTTTGAAAAAAAATTTTCTTGTCGGGTCCGAACGCATAAAAAATTTGGAACAGCCATCATCCTCTTCCCGGATAAAGTGAAAGTCGATGTCGCAACCGCTCGATGGGAAATCTACGATTCTCCGGCAGCCCTGCCGACGGTGGAGAGCGCATCGATCAAAATGGACCTCTATCGTAGAGACTTCACCATGAATACGTTAGCCATCCAGCTCAACACAAAAGCGTTTGGAGAACTGGTCGATTTTTTTGGTGGAGTGAAAGATATCAAGGAAAAAGTGATTCGAGTTCTTCACAATCTTTCGTTTGTAGAAGATCCGACGCGGGTCTTTCGTGCGATTCGATTTGAGCAACGTTTTGGATTTCAGATCAGTAAGCATACTCAACATCTCATGAAGAATGCGATCAAAGTGGGTTTTATGGAGCGTCTCTCGGGTGGACGGATTCTTTCCGAACTTCTCCTCCTTCTTCAGGAAGAAACCCCTTTTCTCGGGCTAAAACGAATGAGCGATTTCAACCTTCTTCAATGCCTTCATCCCAGCTTAAAATTGGATGAAGCAGCAGAATCCCTCTTTGAACAAATTCACCATGTCATCGCTTGGTTTGACCTCCTCTTTTTGGAGGAGCAATATGAACGCTGGTTGATCTATTTTTATGGGCTAATTGACCTACTAAAAGTGTCAGAATTGAGAGAGCTATGTCAACGGTTGGCCATGAATGATAAGCTAAAGAAGAGGGTCATCGAGGGAAAACTTCAAGGAGATCAAGCCCTTCTTCAAATTTTCTCATGGATTCATTCGGACTGGCGACCGAAACGGTCAGAGATTTATGAAGTGCTCGATCCGCTTTCCACTGAATCAAAACTCTTCATCATGGCGAAGACCAACCAGATCTCAACCCGTCGTTATATTTCCCTGTATTTTACACAACTTAAAGAGACCAAACCTTTTCTGAAGGGAACAGATCTCATCCAAATGGGAATTAAATCAGGGCCCTCTATCAAGAAGGTGTTACGGAAGTTGCTGAAAGCGCGATTGGATGAAGAAGTGATCACTCGTCAAGATGAGGTGGAATTTATTGCCAAAGCCCAGAGGATGGAGGCATGGCCGGAAACGATTACGGATCAGAGAGAAAATTAGACTTCACCTTTCGATTAGAGGGATTTGAGGGGCCTCTCGACCTCTTGCTTCATCTTATTCAGAAAGATGAATTGGACATCTTTAATATTCCTATCGCACTTGTGACCGAACAGTATTTGGAATACCTCCGGTTGATGAAAGTGCTGAACCTGGATATAGCTGGAGAATATCTTCTCATGGCTTCTACCCTGCTCCACATCAAATCGAAGATGTTGCTTCCAAAATCTTCAGAAGAAGGAGAGGAGGAAGAGGACCCGAGGGCAGAACTTGTTCGAAGGCTCTTGGAATATCAAAAATATAAACAGGCTGCCCTTGAGTTAGAAAAGAGACCCTTGTTAGATCGGGACGTTTTTATCCGCCTGATCCCGGCAAACCATGACGAGGAGCGTGAAGAAGAGAGTATCGAAGTCAACCTCTTAGAACTTCTCGAGACCTTTCGAAAAGTTCTCGAAAGAGTTAAAGAGGAGGGTGTTCATGAGGTTCTCTTAGAGCCAATCAGTGTGGAGGATAAAATGAAAGAGATTCTTGGACTGCTGGAGAGGGAAAATCGGAGCATCGCTTTTCATCGCCTTTTCCCCGATCAAGCGCCGCGTAGGATAGTCGTGGTGACGCTCTTGGCGATTCTCGAATTGGTAAAAATGAGACGTATTCGCATTTTTCAAATGGTCCCCTTTGAAACGATTCGCATTTCACCCCTATAATATGGCGGAAGGTGGATTTTGGATTGCGGATTATTGAAAGTCTTTGTTAGAATGATAACATTTCAATATCTTCTTAAAATGAAAAGAGGGATGATCGGACGAGTGGATGATGTGACGACATGATTAAATATCGGAGGGCTCTATGAAACAGAAACGAATTTGGATCGGATTGGGAGTTATCGTAGCACTTCTCATTTTCTTTTTCTCGATCCTATTCATCATTGGGCGTTTTTCAGGAGCGAGGCCCGGGCGGTTTGTTTTTGGAGATAAAATTGCTATTGTCGAAATAAAGGGAGTGATCAGCCAATCTTCCGGAATCATTGAGGAACTCCAACAACATGTTGAGGACGACGGGGTGAAGGCGATCATTCTCAGAATTGATTCTCCAGGCGGAGGGGTTGGCCCATCACAAGAAATCTATAGAGAGATTATAAAAATTAGGCCCAAGAAAAAAGTGGTCGCCTCCATGGGGTCAGTAGCGGCATCCGGAGGCTATTACATTGCCTGTGCTGCGGATCGCATTGTAGCCAATCCTGGGACGATTACAGGTTCGATTGGGGTGTTAATGCAGTTTTCCAATTTTGAAGAGCTTCTTAAGAAGATTGGGATAAAAGGGATGGTAATTAAAAGCGGAGAACATAAAGATATTGGTTCACCTTTCCGAGAGATGACATCAGAGGAAAAAAAGATCATGCAAGAAGTCCTTGATAATGTTCACCAACAATTCATTCGGGCCGTTTCAGAGGGCAGAAAAATGGATTACTCGAAAGTCATTCAGATCGCCGATGGCAGAATCATAACAGGAGAACAGGCCAAAAATTTGGGGTTGGTGGATGAGATGGGAAATCTTCAGGATGCAATCGATATCACTGCCAGGATGGTAGGGATTGAAGGGAAACCCAATGTCATCTATCCCAAAAAGAGACTTTCTATTTGGGAACTTCTGATGAGGGATATGGCATCTGCCGTGATCGATGTATTAAACGAGAAGGGGTATGAATTAAATTTCCCCTTACAGATTAAATAGATTCAAATGATTGGAGTGTTGGAATACCGGAATATTTGAAAAGTGAGTTAAATCTTATACCACCATTCCATTTTTCCATTATTCCATTTCATTTATTCTACTGTTGTTTAGCCATTCAGCGATTTTTTTCATATCCTCCCAGACCTCTCTCTTCTTATCCGGATTCCTCAATAAAAAGGCGGGGTGATATGTAGGGATCACCTTGATTCCTTCAAGATCATAAATTTTCCCACGAAGGGCTGTAATTTTAGCATTGGTGTTGAGAAGTGTCTGGGCAGAAAATGTCCCTAAGGCACAGATGATCTTAGGTTGAATCACATGGATTTGCCTCAAAAGAAAAGGATGGCAGCTTTCGATTTCATCCGGTTCAGGGTTTCGATTTTCCGGGGGCCGACATTTGATGACGTTAGCAATGTAAACCTCCTCTCTTGAAAGATTGATTGATTCAATAATCCGGGTTAGAAGCTGGCCAGCCTTGCCCACAAAGGGCCTTCCCTGAACATCTTCTTCATTTCCAGGACCTTCCCCGATAAACATCAATATTGCTTTTTCATTTCCTTCTCCAAACACAATCGTCCGCCTTGTCCGATGAAGTTTGCATCTCTTGCAATCCCCTAACTCCTTTCGCACCATTTCTAAAGTTAGAATCTTTGATGGAGTAAGTTCTTCTAAAATATCATCCGAGACAGGGATAGAAATGATACCCATTCCTTTAAGATATTCAAGGTAAGTTTTAAGATTGCTGATTAACTCGTTTATATTTTCACCCATCAGGCATGGCCCTTCATTTCCAACTTAGGTATCTTTTTTCACCTCCTCTTGTCAAGAGATTTTAAAATAATCTTGACGTGAAAATGAGAACATCCTATAAATATTTTCATGCCCCTGTAGCTCAGGTGGATAGAGCAACGGATTCCTAATCCGTGTGCCGCGTGTTCGAGTCACGCCAGGGGCGCTTCATTTTCGTCATAAAAGCATGAAAGCAGAAATTATTGCCATCGGGTCAGAACTTCTCCTCGGTCAACTCGTCGATACAAACTCTTCCTATATTGCAAAACGACTTGCGGAGAATGGGATTGAACTCATTCGAACCACAACCGTTGGAGATCATTTGAAACAAATGAAGGAGGTCATCAACGAGGCGATCAACCGATCTCATATTGTGATTACTACCGGTGGAATCGGTCCGACGGAAGATGATCTTACGCGAGAAGCCATTGCCGAAGTTTTCCAACGACCTCTCAGGTTCCAGCCTCATCTCATGGAACAGATCGAGCAGCTCTTCAAAAAGCGGGGTTTTCGAATGGCGGAGAACAATCGAAAACAGGC
>JACAEV010000038.1 GCA_013388645.1 Syntrophaceae bacterium
GCCACAGGTGGAGCAGCTGGTGGCGGCACATCCGCTGCAAGAAGAACTGGCAGTGCTTTTGAATTTCCCACCGCTTGAGAAGGCAAAAGTCGACATCCTGCGGTGGACCTTTTTGCTTTTGCATTGAGGACAAACAATTTTTTCAGATGCCTTAAACACTAATTTTTCGAATTCATTCTGGCATTGGTCACACTGAAACTCATAAATCGGCATTTATGGACTCCTCTTCAAACCATCGTAACATTTCCTGACTCGATCGGCAAGTGATTCGGCTTGATTGGATGCCTTCAGACCTTTTTCTTCTTTCCATTCGGAACAAATCTGATGGCACACCTCTTCCACTTTCCTCAGATACTGTTTATTTAATTTTCCATTTGTATTGAGGGATATCAGTTTTTTAAAATAGGCCATCGATTTTGAATAAGCATTTCTGTAATAAGCATTCATCCCGAGGCTGAAGTTCAAGAGGAACTGAAGATCAGGGTTACGGGGGTCTAATTTTGAAGCTTTTAAAAAATAGTGTGAGGCAAGATCATAATGTTCGCTCTCCAAATAACTTTGGGCCGCCAACTGAAAGGCCTCAGAGATTCCCTTTTTGAACATCAAATGAAAAATCTCTTTTGCCTTTTTCGAACCATAGACTTTTTGAAGAAGCGTTTGATTTTCAAGGAGAAAACGGACTAAAAAGGTGTTCTTGGGATTCTCTTTGAAAAGGTCGACCAGTTGTGCCAAGGCATCTTTAAAAAGCGATCGAGTTTCCTCCATCCCTTCACTCACTCCCTGTTTCGCCCTCAGAATAATCCGTTCGAATTGTTGGAGATAGTCCCTTTCATAAGATGTTTTCCCCACCTTTGATTGATACTGAAGATACTTGGGTTGATACACTTCCATTTGGTAGATATTTTCTCTTAACTTCATCGCTTCATGGAAAATAGAGCCAATGACCAGATCAAGAAGCCATTGACTTTTACGGATGGACATTTTCCCTTTATACCGATATAGGGAGTGACACTGTTCTTTTAAGTTGTAAAGAAGACTCTTCCCCTTGTCATCCACCCAAACACCAATATCTGAGAAACGGAGGTTTCCCTCTTTGAATTTTTTATAGATGTCACGGAAAGCGACCTCTGAAAGGAGGAGCCCTTTTACAATTTCTAATATCCCTCTATCTTGCATCATCACCCGGGCTTTATTTTCCATTCTACCTCGTTAGAAAGTTACCCTGTTTTCAATCGGTATGGAAACGAATTTCTCTTAAAGTGAGCCCAAAATGTCAGGTACCGTATGAGCCTTCCCGGTAGAAGAGAGGAGATCTTCTAACGGGGGCAATGCATCTCTTCCTTTCTCAATATAGCAATTTACCATCTTTTTGTGAAGTCCTTAAATTTCCTAAAAAATATTGACGCCGCAATCAAAAAAAAGTTATATAATAAGTCTAATTTTTGAAAGGAGGGAATTCTTATGGCTGTCAGGGTTGGAATTAATGGGTTTGGAAGGATTGGGCGAAATGTCTTACGCGCAGGCCTGAATAGAAAAGAATTGGAATTTGTGGCAGTCAATGATCTGACGGACGCATCCACATTAGCTCATCTCTTAAAGTACGATTCCGTCCATGGGAAATTTGCAGCGCAGGTGGAAGCGAAAAAGGACGCCTTTTTGATCGATGGCAAAGAGGTCAAGGTTTTTGCCCAAAAAGACCCCTCTCAACTTCCTTGGAAAGATTTGGGAGTGGATGTGGTGCTGGAAAGCACCGGGAGATTTACCGACCGACTGGGAGGGTCGAAACATATCGAAGCCGGTGCGAAGAAAGTGGTTATCTCTGCTCCTGCAAAAGATCCCGATGTCTCTTTGGTCTTAGGGGTCAATGAAAAAGTTTATGACTCTGCCAAACATCACATCCTTTCCATGGGATCCTGCACAACCAACTGTTTAGCCCCTATTGCCAAGATATTGGTGGATGAGTTTGGTGTGGAATATGGCCTGATGACAACCATCCATGCTTATACGAACGATCAGGTGATTCTTGACTTTCCTCATCGGGATCTTCGTCGGGCAAGGGCAGCAGGGATGTCAATGATTCCAACTACGACGGGGGCAGCCACCGCTCTCTCCCTGGTCATCCCAGAATTGAAGGGGAAAATGGACGGTATGGCCATCCGGGTCCCTACACCTAACGTCTCTGTGGTCGATCTGGTCGCGGAGTTGAAAAAAGAGACAACGACAGAACAGGTGAACAAAGTTTTAAAATCTTATGCGGAAGGAAAATTAAAAGGGATCTTGGGTTTCTGTGAAGAACCTTTGGTTTCGATTGACTTCAATGGGAATCCCCATTCTTCAATTGTCGATGGTCCATCCACCAAAGTGATCGGTGGAAAATTGGTGAAGATTATCTCTTGGTACGATAACGAATGGGGTTTTTCAAATCGAATGGTAGAGTTGTTTCTATATCTCTTTGGAAAGAGATGAGGCTGGTTTCGTACAATGAACGATGAACAATGAACAAAAGAATAATACACTGTTCATCGTTTATCGTTTAATGTTCATCGTCCTTAAGTAGGAGCAGATAATGGCTATTCGCACTGTAGACCAACTTGAATTAAAAGGAAAACGGGTTTTTATTCGAGTCGATTTTAATGTCCCACAGGACGAGAAGAATAACATTACGGATGAGACTCGAATTCTTCTCTCTCTCCCGACGATTCGATTTGTAAGCGAAGCGGGTGGAAAGGTCATCCTTGCCTCCCACTTGGGTAGACCCAAAAGTAAAAAAGATCCGAAATTTAGTCTCGCTCCAGTGGCTGAAAGATTATCCCAATTATTGAAGGAAAGGGTGGCCTTAGCTACGGATTGCATAGGAGAAGATGTTCAAAAACAGATTGGAGAGATGAGGGAAGGAGACCTCCTTCTGCTCGAGAATCTCAGATTTCATCCTGAAGAGGAGAAGAATGAGGAAGCTTTTTCAAAGGCCCTGGGCTCTCTCTGTGACGTTTATATCAATGATGCTTTTGGAGCAGCCCATCGGGCTCACGCCTCGACCGAAGGAATGACAAGATTTGTGCCGGTCGTCGCCGCAGGGTTTTTAATGATGAAAGAAATCGGGAGTCTTGAGAAAGCCCTGGTGAACCCGCAAAAACCCTATGTGGCCATTCTGGGGGGGGCGAAGGTTTCTGATAAGATCGGAGTCATTCAAAATCTATTAGATAAAGTGACTACACTTTTGGTAGGAGGGGGGATGGCCTACACCTTCCTTAAAGCAGAAGGATTTCAAATAGGAAAGTCACTTGTCGAGGAAGAACAGATCGGTTTCTCTCTTCAGCTCTTAGAAAAGGCGAAAGGTAAGATTAAATTTCTTCTCCCTTCTGATCACATCGCAGCAGAACGAATGGATGTCCAAGCGAAAAGAAAGGTTGTAAAGAATGATAACATTCCATCTGAATGGGTCTGTTTGGATATTGGTCCGGAGACCGTGAAGACATTTTCAGGGGAGATCAAATCGGCAAGGACCATTTTTTGGAACGGACCCATGGGTGTTTTTGAGATGGAACCATTCAGTCAGGGGACTTTTGCCATCGCCAAAGCCATTGCGAGCACTTCTGCCTTTAGTATCGTGGGAGGAGGAGATTCTGTGGCAGCGGTGAACAAGGCAGGGGTAGCAGATAAAATTAGTCATCTCTCTACAGGGGGTGGAGCCTCCCTCGAATTTATCGAGGGAAAGAAGTTGCCAGGCATTGAAGCCCTGAGAAAGAACCGTGGAGGGTTAGGGTAATGGGGAGATCGGGAGAATCTAAAATCTCGTTAAAAATATTTTTCCCTCAATCCCAAACTCTAAACCCTAAACACCAAATCCTAAATAAACCCAAAATTCAAATGATTAAAAGATCAGTTTTGGGTTGAAGGTTTAAGAGGTGTTTTAAGTTTTGAGTTTGTTCCACTTTGAGTTTATTTAGGATTTAGAGTTTCGAGTTTAGGGCTTATGATGACCGAAAATTTCAAATATCTTTGGTAAGACTTATACGTATGAACGCCTAAAGGGGGAGAAATGATGGTGAGATTACCCTTTATTGCAGGAAATTGGAAGATGAATAAGACCGTTCGAGAAGCCGTTGATCTTGTCAAGGAGTTGAAAGCAACCCTTTCAGGAGTCAAGGGAGTAGAAGTGGCCGTTGCTCCTCCATTTACAGCGCTCGATGCGGTTCGTAGGGAAATCGAGGGTTCTTCCATTCTCCTCGCTGCTCAAAACGTCTATTGGGAAGAAAAGGGTGCTTTTACAGGGGAGATTTCTTCCCTCATGCTGAAGGAGGTGGGCTGTCACTATGTCATCATCGGCCACTCTGAAAGAAGGCAGTTTTTTGGAGAGACGGATGAGACCGTGAGCCGACGGATTAAAACCGCACTGACCCAAGGGTTGAAAGTGATGTTCTGTATCGGTGAGACATTAAAGGAAAGGGAGGAAGGAAAAACCTTTTCGGTGATCGAGAGGCAGGTGGAGGTAGGATTAAAAGGGTTGGGTCCACAGGAGTTGAGAGGGATAACGGTAGCCTATGAACCTGTTTGGGCGATTGGCACAGGTAAGACCGCCACCCCAGATCAGGCCGAAGAGGTGCATCGATATGTCAGGGGAAAATTAGAGGGACTTTATTCGAAAATCATTTCAGAAGAAATTCGGATCCAATATGGTGGCAGCGTGACCCCCGAGAACATTAAGGGATTGATGGCCCAGCCCAATATCGATGGTGCTTTAGTGGGTGGGGCAAGCCTGAAAGCGGAGTCTTTTTCCAAGATTGTCAGATTTAGAGAATTGTGATATAAATAAATATTAAATCCGAAGCACGAAATCCGAATTTCGAAACAAATTTAAAATCAGAAAATTGACTTTAAAACCTTTTTTTTAATTTGGGTCATTTGAAAATTCGAATCTATTTAGGATTTCGATATTCGAATTTCGGATTTATTTAGGAGTGAAAAGGGGATTCCATTTATGACCGTCATTATTGTTGTACATATTTTAGTTTGTCTGGCGCTTATTTTGATTGTTTTGCTTCAGGCAGGAAAAGGGGCAGAAATGGGCGCGGCGTTTGGAGGAGCGAGCCAGACCATTTTTGGAAGTGCAGGGGCGATGGGATTTCTTTCTAAGCTGACCACGGTGGCCGCCATCATCTTTATGATCACCTCACTCTTTTTAACTTTTTCGTCAACGAAAAGAGCGGCAACGGTCATGAAGGAGAGATCTGCTCCGACTTCACCTGCAGTGCCATCGGAAATACCGGTTCAGCCTCAGGGACCTGTACCTGAGCCAAAGAAGTAAGGAAGTATTGCTGTACGGCAGTGCTGCTGTGCAGCCGTTTTAACTGCAACACCGCAATATTGCATAACTGCAGCACAAAATTGATTTTTTTGAAACCAGTTTGATTGCCGAAGTGGTGGAATTGGTAGACACGCCATCTTGAGGGGGTGGTGGGTAATCCCCGTGGGGGTTCAAATCCCCCCTTCGGCACCATCATATGATTATCAAAATTCCTTCCCGTCATCAAAGTTTTTTTCTATGAATGAATACTCCCCCGAAGTAGTGACCGCACTTCAAGCGCTCATCAAGGCATCGGCACTCTGTCAAAAAATAAGGATGGACCTTGTGGGTGAAGAATGGATCCTGAAAAGTGATCGAAGTCCTGTAACGATTGCAGATTATGGATCTCAGGCGATCGTCTGTAAATTGATTAGGGACCGTTTCCCTCATGATGCGATTGTCGCAGAGGAGGATTCAAGAGAATTGAGGAAACCCGATCGTTCAAAAATTTTAGGGCAGGTGACGGACTATGTCAGTACCTTTATCCCGAAGTCTTCTTCAGAAGAAATCTGCTCTTGGATTGATTTTAGTTCCACTTCTATCTCTAATCGTTTTTGGACGTTAGACCCCATCGATGGGACAAAGGGATTTCTGAGGGGGGATCAATATGCAATTGCCTTAGCCCTCATTGAAAATGGTGTGGTGACCTTGGGCCTCTTGGCATGTCCAAATCTCTATATCGACATGCACCAACCCTCCGGAGAGAGAGGGTGCCTTTTTATTGCCTTAAAGGGTCAGGGCTCTTTTCAAATGGATATAAAAGGCGAAAGCAAACGGGCCATCTCCGTTTCTAAAATAGAGGATCCCTCTCAAGCCATATTGACCGAAAGTGTTGAACCTGACCATGCGGACCACCTCTATCATCAACAGATTGCCAAGGAATTGGATATCTCCACCCCCTCTCTTCGGATGGATAGTCAGGCAAAATATGGAATCCTTGCAAGGGGGGAGGTGACCCTTTATCTGAGGGTGCCATCACCTTCAGAGCCGGGGTATAAAGAAAACATTTGGGACCATGCGGCAGGGTCTATCATCGCAGAAGAAGCAGGGGGAAAAGTGACAGATATTTATGGACATCCATTGGATTTTTCGGGTGGCATTAAGATGGAAAAAAATCATGGCGTTTTGGTCACGAATGGAATTTTACATGAGGTGATTCTTAAAGCTCTGAATATGTGATAAGATAGATAAAAATTCCAATCACCAAATTCCAAACACCAAATAGGCTCCAATGATCAATCCCCCCAATAGGGTCTAAACCAATTAAAGATTGAAAATTGGTTGTTATTTGGTTATGGGTAATTGAGGATTTAAGGGAGGGGGTTTTAATGGAGAGAAGCTTTTCAGAAGTGATTGAATCCGAAGTACCAAAAAACTGTGTCTTAATTTCAGTGGGTCTTCCGGGGAGTTGGAAAAGCCCGGTCACCGAGGAAATTGCCAGATTGAAAGGATTTCAAATTCTTCGGTCTGATCTAATCCGATTAGAAATCCTGAAAGGAGAAGATATCTTCAATAATAAAGTAGCTTCAGACCCGGACAAAAGAAAAAGGGTTTATGAAGAGATGTTCCAACGAGCGGAAAACGCCTTGAAAACGATTCAAGAAGGTTTGATCTTGGATGCGACCTTTTTTACCCAGGAATTGAGGGCCAAAGCCGCTGCGTTGGCTGAGAAGGCAAATCGGACTTTGGTCATTGCAGAGTGTGCCTGCACTGAGGAGAAATCCATTGAGCGGATTTTAAAACGCACAAAAGAGAATTATGAATCGAATGCTTTAACCAAAGAGGCGTATTTAAACAATAAGGCTCTTTTTCAGCCGATTGATACAGAAGAGCTAAAAAAGAGGTTTAGAAAGCTTCCGATCATCTATTTCACAATCGATACAGAATATGACATTCCTCGTGGTTGGAAAATTACTAAAATCGAAAAGAGGGCTTAGTCCTATAGGCGAATCGTCGAGCAGTCTTGTAGTTCTTCATCATTGCCTACAGGACGATGGGACCAATAAGCTACAAGACCAATAGGAGATATGAACAGGGATATTCAAATCTTCTCTCTCCGGGACAAGCTTCTGGATCCTGAAATTTATCCCGACCATCCCCAAACCATCGCACTGATTGAAACCCATATCTCTCTTCTCTTTTTGACGGGGCATTATGTTTATAAGGTGAAGAAGGCAGTGGATTTTGGATTTTTGGATTTCACCTCTCTTGAAAAAAGAAAATATTTTTGTGAACAGGAAGTCAAATTGAACCGACGTCTCTCTCCGAACATTTATTTGGGGGTCGAGAGGATTACGAAAGAAGGCGACCGGATCTTATGGGGCGGCAAAGGAGAATTGATAGAATATGCTGTGAAGATGCAACAGATCCCGGAAGAATTTCTGTTGGATAAGTTACTTGAGCGGAAGCAGGTGTCCTCCAAAATGATTGAGAGGGTGTCAGCGCGATTGGTCCAATTCTATTTTGTCGCAGAGACAAATGACCGCATCAAAAGCTTTGCTCAACCCGAGCGCATTCAGCAGGATACTGACGAAAATTTTATGCAAACGGAGAGATATATTGGGTTGACGATCTCTAAGGCTGTTTATGAAGAGGTAAAGCATCGAACCAACCAATTTTTTAGAATGAAGGAGGCCTTATTTCACCAGAGGATCGCTTCGAATCAGATTCGAGATTGCCATGGAGACTTGAGGTTAGAACACATTTTCTGGGGAGATGAGATCTCCATTTTCGATTGCATTGAATTCAATGAGAGGTTTCGCTATACCGATGTAGCTGCGGATATCGCTTTTTTGGCCATGGATCTTGATTATCACAGCCGGGAGGACCTGAGTGAGCATCTCATCCGTGCTTATGTGGGAGAGTCAGGAGATTTTGAACTCCTGGAAGTATTGGACTTCTACAAATGTTATCGGGCCTATGTGCGGGGTAAGGTAGAAA
This sequence comes from Syntrophaceae bacterium, assembly GCA_013388645.1. GTDB lineage: Bacteria > Desulfobacterota > BSN033 > BSN033 > UBA1163 > UBA1163. Next base: position 8,285 of record JACAEV010000038.1, read on the forward strand.
GTTTTCGGTTAGATGATCCCCACATCCCAGAGGAAGAGAAAAAGGCTGCCTCAGAAAGAGCCAAGAAATACTTTAATCTTGCCCATCGATATGCCTTAAGGTTTTAAAGCCCTTCATCAGTAAAAAGAGATCATCCTTGCACGGGTTTTCAAAAGAATAGGCATTGATGAAACTCTGGACAGTTCATTTGCATCAGGAGGATAAACATGGAAATTCAAGATTTGGAAAAATTGATCAAGGGGAGACGGTCTATTCGACAGTGGAAAAGGCAGGACGTTTCGGAAGAGCTCTTAAGGAAAGCCATTGAGTTGGCGACGTGGGCTCCTAATGGAGGGAATTATCAGGGATGGCGTTTTATCGTTGTGAAGAATAGAGGGATCATTGAGCAGATGGCAGATGCAGTACAGAGGGTTGCAGATCAAATCGCTTCCTGGCCAGAAGCCGTGTCATGGCAAGAAGAGGTCAATCGTTATCGGAAGAATGCCTCTTTTTTCAGGAATGCTCCGGTGTGTATAGGAGTTTTCAGCGGTGCTTATCAAAGTCCACTGGATAAGGTATTGGTTGCGAGGGAACCCTTTGACCCCGAAGCGAAAAAGATCCTTGGATTTCGAAGGTCGGCACCCACTGCTGTCCAGAGTGGAGCTGCTGCGGTGACCACCCTTCTTCTTGTTCTCCACCACATGGGATTGGGAGCCGTTTGGCTGGTATCACCCATTCAAGCTAAGAGAGAGATTGAAACCCTCTTGAAAGTGCCCCCTGGCATAGACCTCCTCTGTTTGGTCGCTGTGGGATATCCTGATGAATCGCCAAAGAAAGAGAGGAGGCCTGTCGATGAGGTGTTAGAATTTATCTACTAACCTTTAACCTTCATCCAAATGGACCCATCGATCAGAGGGTTCATCGATGTGAAGAAGGAGCTCCAAAGATGAGAATGCGTATTTGGATTCTTGTTGTGATGATGTTGTTTTCTATGCTGACCTCTGGTGCTCAGGCACAAGACACAAGGCAATTAGGATTGAACACCACCTTGCGTCACGTTGAGGAAGAAATCAAGTATGTTCAACCATTGGGAATAAGGACCCTTCGTGTGCCCTTACAGTGGCAGTTGGTCAAGATACGACCGGGAGAGTATGATTGGAGTACGATTGATCGGATCATCAAGACGGCTCAAGAAAGACAAATTGGGATTCTATTTAATATACGCACTATTTTTTGGGAGGAGAGCAAAAAACCAAGTCGCCAGAGAGGTGTGACAAAAGTAAAGTCCTCTCTTGTGGATAAAGAGGAGTGGCTCCGTTTTGCCGGCGCATTAGCAAGCCGATATCAGGGCAGAGGAATTAAATATGAAATCGAAAATGAGGTGAATGAAGGGACCTCCTGGAAAGGGACGCTGGAAGACTATTTGGACCTATTAAAAGGTGGTTATGATGTGATGAAGAAGGCTGATCCAAAAGCTACCGTGCTTCCCGCTGCAATGAACTGCGGAATGACCCAAGCGTTATCATTGGGAGGAGATCGAAGCGCAGCATGGAAATGGCATGACAACTGGTTGCAACCGATCCTCTCCACTAAAAAATTTGATGTGGTGAATGTTCACAATTATTACTTCCCAAGCGGTATCGAAGCCAATGGTCTCACCTTCCGCAGTTATCTGGAGCATATTCGTGAATTAATGAAAAGAGCAGGTTGTGCAGACCTTCCTCTCTGGATCACTGAGACAGGATATGTGAGCAGTCCAAAAGAGACAGGGGGACGATTGGACCATAGTTCTTTTGACAAACAGGCCCAATGGCTGAAGGAGGCATATCAGCAGGCCTTTGAGTTCGGTGTCGAAAGAGTCTACTGGTTGCTTCTTCGTGATCGGAGGGAGCCCTATTTCGGGTCGATGGGATTAGCCGATGCAAAAGGCAATCCTCGGCCGTCTTGGGATGCGTTGATTCAATTTAAATAGCTTTGTCCTTCGTTCTGATAATATCCAGAAAGAGTTGAATCTGTTTTTCGACCTGCTTGGGGGCATAACTTCTTGAATCCGTGTGGTCCGCCTCAATCATCAAGCCGGGTTTTCCGGTCAATCGGGTCACTTCCCGTTTGAGATCTAACTGACCCAAGGAGTAAGGCTTACAACTCCGATTGGAATGCATGACAAATCCATGGGCTCCATATTGTTCAACCAGATTCGCTATTTTCTTTATCTTGTACTCTAACCCCCGATTCAAGTGAATCATGGCATAGGCTTTGGCCAATCCATTCAATGGTTGGGTTTGATCCAGATCGTCCATTGCCCAAGCGGAGGTATAGGTATCGGCCACTAACACCGCTCCTTGAGAAGAGAGTAATTTGGAGAGGTTTCGAATATCGTACCAGATGGGGATATTGTCCCAGATGAGCCGTATTTCTTCGCGGGCGAAAGCTCCCACTCCTCTCTTTACCCTCTCTTCCATTTCTCGCTTGAGCTTTCTGTAATAGTATATGGCCCAGCGTGTTCCCCTTAAGGTGACAATCGGCGCCATGTGGATAAATGCATCAAAGGCAGCCAAGGGGGCGGGATGATGACGAGGCAGGTCGAGAATCTCTTTCCATAACGTGATGGTCTCGAAAGAGTTTAAACAGACCTGCTCGAAGCGTTTTTCTGAAAAAGGACGGCGCAGTTGTTTTTCGAGGAAGGCAATATAGGCTTTGATCTGATTTTGAACATATCTCAGGGTATGGTCTTGCATCTCCTCATGGATAAAAGGAGTGTCGAAGAAAAAGAGAGGGACATCAAAAGCTCGAGCTTGGAGCTCATACCATTTGATCACCGTGCCGCAAATATTGTTACCACAAATAAGAAAATCAGGTTTTGGGAGTTTGCCGAGGGGACCTCTGCCGGTGAGGGAAGATCCGATATCGGTCAGGGCATAAGAGCAGAGATCATGAGAGTATCCTTTGTGCTCTGCTGCTTCACAGAGGGAGACTGACATTCGAGAGGCTCCACACATCGCCCCATAGTTCTCCGGGTAAAAAGGAAGGACTCCCATGGCATAGAGGGGTTCCACAGGACCACCACTGGTAATCCAAGCCACCTTTTTACCAAACCAGTTTGGATGTTTCACCATAAAATAATAGGCCATCATCAGGCGACGATAAGCCGACGTGGAATTTATTTTGCGGTAAGGATTTTCGTTAGATTTAAAATCTTCCATTTTTAACCTTGATCCATTATTATAAATAGCCGCTTGTTTCGTGTTCCGAGTTCCAGTGTTTTTTAACACGAAACTCGAAACTTCTAACTCGAAACTGGAATTATTTTAAAAGGGGCTAAGCATTTCCACGAACGCTTGAATCCGAATCTTCAGTTGTTCTGTCGAGTAAGATGGATCTTCGACTTCGAGAAGCAATGTTGGAATTCCCTGTGACTCAAGTGCCTGTTTCAAATCCGGATAGTCGAAAAAATGGGACTCGCAATATTTATAAAAAAGGAAAATGACTCCCTTGGCATTGGAGTGCTGAACTTCTCTGAGAAGGGTCTCAATGTGAGCAAGAGCCCCTTTATATTTTGTGGGACACATATAGGAGGCGAGATAGCGACCGGTCAACCCTTCGATGGGATTCGTATCCTCTGGCACCATGAGACGAAAGAATCGTGATCCACTGCAGATATCGTCTTGAACCACTACGGCACCTGCCTCTTCGATCAAAGAAAAATAGGAATCAGAATGGGTCATATTCCCTGCAAGATAAAGAGGGACCAGATGATCGTTCGATTCCGGTTCTTCGGGTAACCAATTTAATAAGTCGTTTAGAAGTTCATGATACCGTTCCCGGTCCATGAGGTATCCCGCTCGCATGATTCGAGCAAAGGCTATTCCTGAAATTATTTGATGCCCTTTCGCCCTATAGTTGTAAATTTCTCGTTGTTTTTCTCTGATCCGATTAAAAAGCTGGATAGAACCTTTCAGGGATGAAAGGCTTATTTTCCCCACATGAGATTCCAGAAAGCTCTTGAATCTTTCTATCTCTGCCTTTAAGAAAGGGGGCGAGAATTCAGAGTCTAAATGGGAGGGCATCATCAAGTTGAATTGGAGGGGAATTCGCTTCTGAAGCGCCCAGATATCCGCAAGCCCCTGCATGGTGTCACAGGTATGGCTGAAAATGATTCCTTTTAAGAAATCGAGTTCCCCCTGCAACAAACTCTCAAAGGAGGATTTCACCAAGTGGCAACAATTAGGAGGGAGATGGGCTTGGACATGAGACATCTTGATGGGTGTGCCCATGAGACGGAAAGGTAAAGCCCCTGCCGCATGAATCAGTTCTTCGGGGACATAGGGACAAAAGAATCCAATGGGAATACAATCCTTGGAGAAAGTGGAAGCGATCTCCCGATAACCCTTGGAAGCGATTGTCTCGAATTCTTTAAGCATCTTCGCAAGCGCAATCTTTTTATCCATAGAAGTGCCCATGCCGAAGACAACAAGGTATATCTAACTCAGATGAAGGGTGATTTCAATATTCAATGAACCCCACCGCTTCTATATCTTTTTTTAGAATAAGGTTTGAGAGATGATGAGGCATTATAATCCCTCCGTTTCGGGTACAAAACAGGACCGATAGGGATGCTGTAGAAAATGTTAGAGCGGGAACCTTAGCTTCGCTCTTTGACCGGAACGTGCCCCGCAAGCCCCGCCTTGTAGGCGGGGTTAAGGGGCACAAAATAAATGAGACCCCCTTGCCGGGAAGCCCCGCCCTGTGGGCGGGGAGCTTCACTTGATCGGTTCGTTCAGCCTATCTCACGACTCCCTTCCATCAGTGAATCCAGCCTTACCATTAACGATAATATTCCAATCCACATTCTAAGATTTTCGAAAGCATCCCTGTCGGGACGACGGAGTGTATAACCCATCACTGAGGAATGGCGAAGCATTCCATATTCAATTTGAAAATTAGAATAGAATCTGTTAAAAATAGACCTCTCCATCTTAAATTGTAAATACATGGAAGGAGCAAAAGATGATTCGTTCTCATAAACAGATGTGGATGATATTTCTGATATTTTTCTTTTTTGCGTTTTTTTCTCCAGATCAAATTTATTCTAAAACGTCCAAAGCCTCAAGAGAGACCAAAGCTGGATCGAAGTCTAAGACCTCTCGTAAGGCGGAACCCTCACGACCTACTCAGGCGACTTCAGGAGGCCTACAATGCGACGCCCAATCTGCTGTTTTAATGGATGGCCTCACAGGAAAAATTCTTTATGAACAGTCCCCCAACCAAAAAATTCCTCCTGCCAGTTTTGTCAAGGTGATGACTCTCTATATCGCCTATGATGCTATTCGTGCAGGGCAAATCAAGATGGATGACCTGGTCACGGTGAGCGAAAGGGCCTGGAGGATGCAGGGATCGAAAATGTTTATCAAAGTCGGAGACCGGGTGAAGGTCGAAGATCTGATGAAAGGTATTGCCATTTCTTCAGGAAATGATGCCTGCATTGCCATGGCTGAGCATATATCGGGTTCAGAGGAAGCCTTTGTTACAAAAATGAATGAAAAAGCGAAACTCCTTGGATTAAAGGATTCTCAATTTAAGAACTCCCACGGGATGCCTGCCGACGATCAGTATACTACTGCCATGGATATGGCGGTATTATCGAAACGCTATATCGAAGACCATCCGGAAGCATTGGTCCTACATTCTACCGTCGAATTTGAATACAATGGAATCCGTCAAGGAAATCGAAATACCCTCCTTCAAAAAAATATTGGAGTGGATGGGTTAAAGACAGGTCACGTCGAGGAGTCAGGCTATCATCTGGTTGCGACGGCGAAAAGGGACGGCCAGAGAATGATCGCTGTTGTGATGGGATGTGATCGTGTAAGGAAGAGAGCTCCTGAGACCCAGAAATTATTAGAATATGGATTTAAGAATTTTTCTACTGTTGAGGCGATTAAGAAAGGTGCCTCGTTTGGACCCATAAAGGTAAGAAGAGGGAAGGTGGATCAACTCACACTCATCGCCGCAGAGGAGGGGAGGGTGACGGTAGCGAAAGGTAAAGAGAATTTAGTGACAGCCGTTCCTCAACTTCCGACTGTTGTGGAAGCACCTATCCAAAAAGATCAGGTGGTAGCAAAAGTGCTCATCCAAAATGAAGGCCAGATCGTAAAGGAAGTCAATCTCATTGCGCCCATAGGCGTGGAAAAGAGCTTGATTCCTCCTTGGCCTGTCCTTGCCGGAATTGGTTTCGGGCTCGCTGTCATCTTGATCATTGGATTTTGGTGGTTTCGCCGGCCCAAACCCAAAAAACTTTGACAGGGAACGAAAAAGAGAGGGTGGGGGATCATTTAACTATGGCTTCAAAACAAATCGTACAGACCGAGAAAGACATCGAGAAAGCCATCAATCAAATATGTGAACAATTGCTCAGTCGATATCCTCAATTAAGCGGGACGGTTTTAGTTGGGATTCGAACGGGAGGAGTTTTTTTGGCAGAGCGGTTAAAGAAGAAAATCTTTGAAAGGAGAGGGATCGATCTTCCAACAGGGATTATTGATATTACCCTCTATCGGGATGATTGGACCCGATTGAGTCAAACCCCAGAAGTGAAGAAGACGGAGATCCATTTTTCGATAGAAGACAAAAATGTCCTTTTAGTGGATGACGTTCTCTTTACAGGGAGAACCATCCGAGCTGCGATCGATGCTCTATTAGACTTGGGTAGGCCCCGCCGTGTTGAGTTAGCCGTGCTCATTGATCGAGGCCATAGAGAATTACCCATTTGTGCAGATTATATCGGAAAAACCCTGGACACCTCTCGTCAGGATTCTGTCGATGTGGAATTAAAAGAGTTGGGGGGCGTTGATCAAGTGGTCATCGAATACGGAAAATATCCCAATCCATAAGGCAACCTCTAAAAATGTCATTCCTGCGGAAGCAGGAATCCATAAACTTTTGAAATTACCGGACTCCCGCCAGAGTTTACCCCGTACTTGATACGGGGCGGGAGTGACGAATTGGGAATTATTAGAGGTTCCCATAATTCATACCCCCTCCCTCTCCCCTCTTAGCTTTGTCAATCTCGTTCCGACTATCGAAGCCAGGACGACCAGGGTCGTAGATGCGAGAATCATCAGAATTCCAAGGGCGGAGAGTTTCCCCCACAAACCATCCTCTGCAAATCTAAGAATCTGAACAGCCAGCACTTCATTTCCAGGCCGAGAGAGAACGACGGAAACGCTAAGCTCCCGGACAAACATCGAAGCCATCAGAATCCATGCCGATACAATTCCCGGAATGAGCAAGGGTACGACGATCCTGCGGAGCGTATAAAACATCCCTCCACCACAGACTCTGGACGATTCTTCCAGATCTCGATGAATCTGAACGAATGCACTCGTGAGGGGCCTGATTCCGTAAGGAAGGTAGGTTGCGATGTATCCGATGAGGAGAGAACCGAGAGTGGCATAAAGCGGGGTCCGGACAAAGAACCACATGAACCCGACCCCGATGACGATCCCGGGAAAGGAGAAAGAGAGAAAGCTCAGGGATTCCAGAATTCCAGAGGCAGGTGTTCGCACCTTAACGATGGTATAAGAGACGAAGAAGGTAAGAATGACACCGAGGGTTGCACCCACGATCCCCAGGAAGAGGCTATTTTTTAAAGAAAGAAGAGAGACGGGATCTTTTAATATCGATAGCCAGTGTTTTAAGCTCATCATCCCAAAGGCTTTAAAACTCGGTACCATCGAATAGGGGACAAAAGAGGTATACAAAAGGACCAGGACCGGAAGTACGATTAAGGTGAAGCAAAGGAGGGCGACGATGATGAAGAGAGGAACCTTCCATCCATGAAGATCGATCAAAGCAGGCCGATATCCCCTGCTTGAGATCGTGACATACTTTTCTCTTTCAGAAGTAAGATGACGATAAAGAACAATAAGCGTTATAGATGCTGCCAGGGCACTCATGCCTACAGCAGCTGCCTTGCCGTAGTCCGCAGAAAAACCCGTTGCAATGATCCGATAGATATGAGTGGATAGCAGATACACCCTTCCGGGCATTCCAAGAGCGGATGGTACGGCAAAGGACTCTAAACTCCTGATGGCAACCAGGGTGATGGAGGCAAGGATAGCTGGCCTCAGAATCGGCAAAGTAATTTTACGGAGCGTCCTAAGATTGGAACTCCCACAAACCTTGGAGGACTCCTCCAGTGAAATATCGAAGGAGGCCATCGCTGGGGCGATGATGAGATAGGCGACAGGAAGATCAAGAAGTCCTTCCACCAGGATCATGCCGGGCAGGGAGTAAATGTTGAAAGGTGAATGCTCAAGGTTGAACATCTGTTTGAGCAGAAGATTGATCAGACCGTTGGAAGGATTCAAGAGGAGTGCCCAGCTGACGGCGAACAGGATATGCGGGATCATCATCGGCACGATGGAGATGATCTGGAACAAGAATTTGAAAGGAATATTGGACCTCGTATTCAGGTAGGCCAAGAACAGGGCCAGAGAGGTAGCCACCAGTGCTGAGCCAACGATGAAGACAAGGGTATTAACGATGATATCAATGAGTTCAGGATCAGTATAGGACTTGATGTATTTCTCAAGGGTGAAGGTTCCAAAGGCACCTAAGCCTTCTGAAAAGCTGCCAAGAAGTAGCATAGCTACAGGGCAGATCGTCAGGAACCCGACCATCACAATGAGAATGGGTGTCAACGCCCTTCTTGTTCCATATATAGAGAGTGACCTGCTCATTGCCGGATAAGGGTGCAGCCTTTCGGATCGATCTGGAGAGCGACTTCATCCCCTTCCTTTAGATTGAAGGTGGGTGCGATCTTTGTGATCAGTCGAGTTTCTCCCACTCTCATCTCTCCTTCGTAAGCTTCTCCGATAAATACCAGGGATTCAACCTTTCCTCGGAAAGTGTTTCGTCCTTTCTCTTCTTTTTCTATCTTCACTGTAATGAATTCCGGACGAACGGAAACCATGACGGGACTTCCTATGGGTGGCGCCATTTGTTTTTGACAAGCCATCTCTCCAATGGGAGTTTTGATCCTGGGACCGTCATTTTCGATACTGACGATTGTCCCCTCGATGAGGTTGGTCCGACCCACAAAATCGACAACGAACTGTTGCTCCGAGTCGAAATAGATTTCTTTGGGCGTCCCGATTTCCATGATGCGGCCGTCCTTCATGACCGCTATGGTATCGGACAGGGAGAGGGCTTCAATCCTGTCATGGGTGACATAAACCGCGGTAATTTTTAATTTGGACAGAAAGCTCCTTAGCTCTTTTCTCGTCTCCTCCCTGAGCTTAGCATCAAGATTACTTAAAGGTTCATCAAATAGGATCACTTTGGGTTCGGGTGCCAAAGCCCTTGCCAAAGCGACCCGTTGTTGTTGCCCTCCACTCAATTTCGTGGCCGGACGATTCTCAAATCCCTCAAGCTGGACGAAACGCAACGTTTTTTCAACCTTTTTTCTGATTTCTTCCTTCGGCTCATTTCGAACCTGTAAGGGGAAGGCCACATTATCAAACACATCCATGTGGGGCCAAATCGCATAGGTTTGGAATACCATGCTGAGACCCCTTCGCTCAGGAGGGATAAAGATTTCTCGGTCCTTTGACCATACGATTTCCTCCCCGATACGGATCTCACCAGAATCCGGCATTTCTAATCCAACAATACAGCGAAGAAGGGTCGTCTTACCACATCCGCTTGGACCGAGGAGGGTAAAGATCTTGTTCGGCGGGATGGTCAGATTGACATTCGACAATGCCGTAATGGTTTTGCCTTCAGAAAAATAATTCTTATTTAAATCCTTGATTTGAATTTCCATTCTATCGCTTCCTCAAGATAGGGAGACAAAGTCTTCCAAATTTCGAATTTAAATCGTGTCAGAAATCAAATGGGTTAAAAGATCTTTTTAAATTCGGCCGCCCAATGCCGGATTTCGTCGTCCGAGAGTTCACGAATTGGTTGCACCCTGGCTTTATCAATCCCATTGATGGGAGGGAAAACCCCTGAGGAGAGAACGTATTCACCCACCTTTTCCGCAAGGATCTTTGCCGACTCCTTGGATAGCCAGTAATCGAAAAAGAGCCTGGCGGCATTGGGATGCGGGGCTTTGGTGGTAATGCTCATTCCACGAGGGGTCCCCAATAAGGGTTGCTCCACCCGTGCCCAATCTAAGGGAGCAGGTGCTTTGGTCAGGATATATTTGGGCATTGAAATTCCGATCAGTTTTTCTCCACTTTCGATGGGTGCAGGTGTTGGACCGAAGGAGCTGACGAACATCGGTTTATTAGCGGCCAATCCTGTGACAAACTTCATCCAGGCATCTTCTGTCGAAAAGACCAGTTCTTTCAAGCCGACCAACCAGGAGATGGTGGTCGCATGGGTGGTGGGATTGGCCATGACGATTTTCCCGCGCCATTTCGGATCGGTCAGGTCTTCATACTTTTTAGGAACGTCCATAGGCTTGACCAGCTCTCTATTATAAATCAAGGCGATATATTCAATGCCGAAGATCTGTATTTTTTCATCTTTGCTCGTCCACTTTGGATAGTCCGAAGCCGCAGGCGATTTGTATGAGGCCAGAACACCTTTTGCTTTTAAAATATCAAGGATAGGAATAGGGGCCTGAAGAACATCGGCCATCAATTTTCCCGCTTCATGCTCTGTGGCAACGGTGGCAACGAATTTGTCTGTGGAGACTCGTGTATACTCTCCCCTCACTCCATATTTTTTGGTGAAGGCTTCCATTACGGGCTCAATGGCTGTGATGTTTGCGTAGTACGTTACTTTTCCTTCTGCTTTTGCCTTCGAAATCAAGGCTTCCTGCGGTTCTGCGGCAGAGAGGAAACAAGGGCTGATGAGAAGAATCGATATCAGGATCATTGTGAGTTTTTTCATGCCTTTCTCCTTTCGTCCATGTGTGTTTTGATCATCATATCAAGGGGGTTAAGGGTTGTCAATTTTGCTAAAGAGTAAGAGGGCCAGACTGATTGATTGATTGTGATGACGGCTTCACGAATGCATTTTATTAGCATCTGAAGCGCCATTTCCTTCAACACGATACCTTGAACTCCAAGACGAATGGCATCCCAGTAATCCGTCAGTTATGGGATAACCATTGACCTAAGAGAGTCGGAAAGTTCTCCCTCCAAAACCTTGAATAGCGATCTTTAAAGTCATTCAGATCAGCCCTTCTGCTGTTTGGATGGTGATTTGAGGAAGCCAACGTTTGTCATTCAACCTTTAAAGGTTTCGCTTCAAGGTTTTTCCGGAAGAACTTCCCGACTCTCTTCTGTTCCGGTAACTGAGGGATTACGCATCCCAGAGGAAATTTCTTGACTTTAGAAATCTTTTGTTGTTTAATGAAATCATTAATCTTGAGTGGTGACCCAACCTCTTTTCGGAAGTAAATCCATGAAGATAGCCCTTAAATTCTGCTTAAAGGGCTTCTAACAGAACGTTGCCGTTTCTGTTGGGAGCTGATCTCACAAGCATAACCAGTCTTAAGGGTTGATTCCCATTGTCTAACTGACTGCATGCCTCAGAGCACATCACATGGCTACTCTTGGAAAGGAGGACGATATGGCTAACTATCAGGTTATAGTCATAGGCAGTGGTGCAGGTGGGCTCTCAGCAGCCCTCAGTCTCACCCGGAAGGGATTGTCGGTATTGCTTCTTGAGGCTATGCCCTCTTTGGGTGGTTATCTGAACCCTTTTCGGAGAAAGCAGTACAAGTTTGACACGGGATTATACTATCTGGGCCAACTTGGAAAAGGAGAACCTTTCTGGAACTTACTGGACGCCTTAGGGATAGCCGATAAAATAGGTTTTGTCGAACTCGATCCAGGAGGGATTGATCGGTATGTGTTCCCTGATTTCGTTGAATACGCCACACCTCTCACCAATGAGTATTGGGTGAACGCGGTAAAGGATGGATGTTTCGGACCGGAACAAACCCCCGATCAAGTTGGACCGGGCCGATTCAGTCGTTTTACTGCTGGCATCGAAGGACTGTTTTTGGTTGGTGCGGGGACGATAGCTGGTGGAGTTATGCCCTGTGTGGCATCTGGCGTGCTTGCAGGAGCAAAGGCTGCGAGCTTTTTAGGATTGAAGTTGTGAGAAATTCGGTAAGCATCTTTAAGTTATGAATTACTTATTTAACAATTTTAACGATATCTTCTGGGAAGTTTCTTACTGAATTATCTTTTCTCAGTCAGCTCAAGATAGATAACTTCGACAAGGCTCATCCAACGCGTGCCTCCAGGCCGATCTTCGATATTGAAGATCTTCTTCACTTGATCGAGGGATTTTCCTTCTTTTACCAAGGCCTTTATTCTGTTCTGTTTTTCTTCAATGCTTTGAATAACGCCCAGGATTTCTTTTTTCGTCGCCAGGTCGCCATCGCTGTGAGTAAGAATGATGGTGGTGATCGGATTGGGAGTCAACTTCTTGATTTCCGCAATCATCTGTTTTGCTGACTCTTCGGTCATTTTAGCATCGATGGTCAGGACTTCCTTTTCACCAATAAAAAAGCCGGCGTTGGCGCCCATCCCCCCTTTGACCTCATAAATGTTTCCTTTAACATTCTGAGCGGAAACCGGCGGGAATTCTTGCTTCGGTGGTTGTGCCTGTTGAGAAGTCGGTTGCGAGGAAGCTGTCCAATGCGGAGAGGAAAGAGTCTTCAAGACCAACGGCTTAGTTCCTGATTACTTTTTTTAGTTTGTAAAGTCTTGGCGAGTCGTCGCTCCTGGAGAAGCAATCGGCGCAACGTTTTTAAGTGGGTCAGAATTCGGCGGCTTGCGGTCATGTGCTGATTCAATTTTGCCAGGTTTGCGGAAACCAGCTGGAGAGCTCTTTGGGTGCGTCCCGAACGATTCCCTTCTGCCAAGACAATCTCCTCATCCACATCACGTCTGGATTCCTCGATGGCTTCGATCAGTAGTTCCACAAACTGTTCTGCGCTTTCGATGCTGTCAAATGGAGTCTCTGGCTTATCGTTCATGTCGGATCCACCTCATCTTTTTTATGAAAACTCTAATACATTCTATCCCATAGCACAGTCAGGATTAAATCAAGATTAAAATCAAATTAGATTTTTCTAATTTGGCTTGACCTGCTGTATCGTTTATTCCAGACGTTCCAGATAAATAAGACCTAATTTGAGCGATTTGGCATCCCATAGGGAGAGCAGGAATAATGAGAGTCGCTCACTTTGGGTGAGAGTGATGTGGAAGGAAGTTCGTATTTATTCTTTGATGGAAGGATCTTCCTCTAACCCTTCACCAGAGCCTAATGCCTCCCTCACCATTCCGCAGATTCTTGCAAAGGCTTTGGTCTCGGTCATGGATCGCTCACGAGGTCTGTCCAGGGGAATGGGGATGATCCGGTTGATTCGGCCAGGTCGGTGAGAAAGGACCACCACACGGTCTGACATAAAACAGGC
>JACAEV010000040.1 GCA_013388645.1 Syntrophaceae bacterium
AAATTTTAATGACCTCAAAGGGGTTGAATTATAGGCATAAAAAATGATAATTTATCATAGTATGAATGCTCCATCAGCAAAATGATAAAGTTTGGTCAGGGAGGAATTTAAAGTGCCCTATACCTACGAATTGAAGCAATGGATTAAACGGGTGGAGGAAACCCGGCCCAACCGGTTAGGCAAAAAGAAGGAAGGTTGGGAATTTCCCAGGATGAGCCTTGCTGAAAAAGAGAATCGTCTCAAAAAATTTCATCCTTCCTATAAGGAAGGTTCTCTGCAAGAATTGAAGATCGGTCCAAGTAAGGGTTACAGCGTTCCACCTGAGATTTGTTCCATATTGGAGTCGTGGAGTCGGATCGATCCTGATCGGATTGATTTATCCAAGATCGCCTTTGAGACCGACGTCCTTATCATAGGCGGGGGAGGTGCAGGGACAGCCGCAGCCCTATTAGCACAGGAGAATGGTGCAAAGGTAATCATCACAACAAAGCTCAGGCATGGCGATGCCAATACCATGATGGCTGAGGGAGGCATTCAGGTGGCTTCTCAGCCTGGGAAGGATTCCCCTTATTACCATTATCTCGATACCATCGGCGGAGGACACTTTGCCAATGTTCCGGAATTGGTTTATACGCTGGTGACCCAAGCCCCCTCTATCCTCCAGTGGTTGGAGGGATTGGGTGCCATGTTTGATAAGAACCCAGATGGTAGTTTCAAAATTTTTCATCTGGGTGGGACATGCAGAAAAAGAGTGCACGTGGCCGCTGATATCACCGGGGCGGAGATCATGCGGACCATTCGAGACGAAGCCAAAAACCGAAAGGGGATTGAAGTTCTTGAATTTTTACCGGCAGTGGAGCTCGTCCTTAACGAGCATGGTCATTGTGCCGGAGCGATCCTTTATAATTTAGAAACAGAAGAATACCTTTTGGTCAAGGCAAAAGCTGTGATTCTTGCGACAGGAGGCTCGGGTAGGCTTCATATTGGCGGGTTTATGACGACCAATCACTACGGTGCCACAGGAGACGGACTCGTCCTTGGTTATCGAGCTGGGATTGAGGTTCGTCTCCTTCACACAACCCAGTACCATCCGACGGGCGCTATCTATCCAGAGCAAGCAGAGGGTCTTTTGATTACCGAAAAATTTAGAGGTGCAGGAGCCCATCTGCTCAACATTGACGGAGAACAGTTCGTCTTTGAACGGGAACCCAGGGATGCTTGTGCCGCTTCCATCATACGAGAATGTGTTCAGATCGGGAAGGGGATACCCACTCCTGCAGGAAAAGTGGGTGTCTGGCTGGATACTCCTATGATTGACGTTCTCCATGGGGAAGGCGCTCTGGTGAAAAATTTTATTGGAAAATATAAAATTTTTAAAAGATATGAGATTGATATCACCAAAGAACCCATCCTCATCTATCCAACGCTCCATTACCAGAATGGCGGACTAAAATTTAATGAAATTGGAGAGACAGCAGTTCCCGGGCTCTTTGCAGCGGGAGAAGTTACCGGAGGGGTTCAAGGGGAGAACCGATTGGCAGGAAATTCTCTCCTCGATGTCCTTGTTTTTGGAAGAATTGCAGGTCAACATGCTGCCATTTTTGCAAGAGAAAAAGCGAGGAATGGGCAGCTCACCTTGGATCATGTGCGAAGGTTTCATCAAGACCTTAAAGAAGCAGGGATTGACCGAAGAAAGATGGCACCGATTCTCCTTCCCGACTATTCCAATCCCTTGGTGAGAGAAAGACAATTGACCGCAGAGTATCAAGGGACTCTGAGGTAAAAAATAAAGTCCTCTGGTTACGGTAAGGGTAACGATGCCCGTATCGTCATTCGGTCAGGTTCTTCGGCTCAAGAACATCACGTAACCGTTGGACTCTAAACGAAACGGGCTCCATAACCGTAACCTTCGACTAAGAATCGTCCCGATTTTGACGGTCCGGGGATGACCCCGCGGCCATGGGGATTAGGTAGATATGAACGACCAATGGAGGAGAGAATGGTATGGGCATTACTCAAGAGTTAACAACGTATTGCCATGAACTGAAGTTTCGGCAACTTCCGGAGGAGGTCGTCGATCGGGTAAAATACTTATTCTTGGATTTCATTGGGGTGGCATGTCGGGGATCTCAAGAGGATTCCTCAAAAAGCATTTACCGATTTATTCGAGAGATGAATGGTCGGAAATGCGGTGGTGCTGTGATTGGTACGAGGGAAAGGGCTCCATTCATTTATGCTGCGCTGGCAAACGGAGTTTCGTCCCATGCGATTGAGATGGATGATGTGAATAATGAGGCTTCCCTTCATCCTGGAGTGGTGGTATTCCCCTCCGCCTTGGCCATGAGCGAATGGATGGGGGCGACCGGGAAGCAATTGATTGAAGCAGTCGTTCTGGGTTACGAGGTGATGGTCCGCTTAGGGAAAGGGCTTGGGGCACAAAACAGTTACCAGAGGGGTTTTCATCCGACAGGGACCTGCGGTTCTTTTGGCTCAAGTGCAACCGCTTCAAAGCTTTTAGGATTAGGGAAAAAGGGGATGTTGAATGCCTTGGGAATTGCAGGGAGTCAGGCTGCCGGGTCCATGGAATATTTAGCTCAAGGGGCATGGACAAAGCGTTTTCATCCTGGTTGGGCTGCCCTGAGCGGGATGGTTGCAGCTCTGTTAGCACAGAAGGGATTTCGAGGCCCCAGTTCAATTATTGAAGGAAGGGATGGATTTCTTCATGCTTACTCCAATGGAGCTGACTCAAGTAGGGTCTTGGAAGGGCTGGGCTCCGGGTTTGAGATTCTTCGAACTTCTGTGAAGCCTTATGGATGTTGTCGCTATATGCAGCCCCCCATTGATGCCATTCTAAAGATGGTCAAAGACAATGACCTTCAGCCGGAGGAGGTCGAGAAGATCAAAGTGGGGATTTTACGAGCAGGAGCTCATCTCATTGCCGAGCCCTTAGAGGAGAAATATCGTCCTCAATCTATTGTCGATGCCCAATTCAGCATGCCTTTTGGGGCAGCGGTGGCCGTTCTTTATCGAAGGGCGGGTCTGAGGGAGTTTTGCCTTTCTAAGATTCGATCAGAGGAAGTGAAGCAGATGATGAGGCGGGTCGAGTGTGAGGTGGATCCAGATTTAGAAAAGACGTTTCCAAAGCAGTGGGGTGCCACGGCTGAAATCTTGACGAAAGATGGAAAAAATTATTCCACCAAGGTTGAATTTTGCAGAGGAGATCCAGAAAACCCATTGTCCTGGGAAGAAATGATCGAAAAATTTAGGGATTTGAGCGGTCACTTTTTAACAAAAGAGAGGCAATCAAAGATTGTGAACGAGGTGAGAAGACTTGAGGAGATAAAGGACTTAAGAAAATTGTCCCCAACGCTTTTAAAAAACCGTTAAAATTTATGACAACCTCTAAAAATGTCATTCCTGCGGAAGCAGGAATCCATAAACTTTTGAAATGACTGGACTCCCGCTGGAGTTTACCCCGTACCTGATACGGGGCGGGAGTGACGAATTAGGAATTA
>JACAEV010000003.1 GCA_013388645.1 Syntrophaceae bacterium
GATGTTCATCGCAAAGGGAAAGGTCAAGGTTGCTGGCAAGACCGAAACGGAAGAGCCCTACTTTGCTGGCGACATCGACGACGTAATGCTCGTCAAGGATGGCAGCGCCTCGGTGAACGATGGGCCGGCGGGGTACCTTTGCCCAGCCACCCGTCCGGTCGCTTTTAGAGACTTCCAAGCGACACCGCAGGCCTTCGTGCTGGTGGGCCGCCTGTATCTGGCGTACCAGAACGCCGGGGCCGAGAACGGTGGCACCTAACAATGCGCTCGAGCGGTCGTTCACTCGTCTGCATGCCTAAAGGCCGCATCCTCGTGCCCACCGCTCAGTGCTGAGCTTCATTCATTGCCCCGAGATGATAGAAGAAAATACGAGACGACTGTTATACCAAGTTGATGTTTTTGCCTCCGATGTCTTTTTCGGCAACCCCGCAGCAGTATCTCTTTTAGATCACTGGATCAACGTGGCTCGGTGTTGTGGTCTATTTGAATAAGTCAGCAGTGATGAAGACATTAAAATTCGTCGCCTCTTTATACATTAGCAGTTAGATTGTGTTTGACTACGGTGTCCCATCATCTATGCTGACCGAGAGCCAGCGATTCGCCCATGAAGTCGGAACAAAGCGAGTTGCCACGACCGGAGAACCATGGATCACCTACTTCGATCCATCATTCCTAACAAGGGTACTTTAGAGAATTGGGCTCAGATATGTTGAGGATCTTGACCCTGATGAAGCCAATGAGCGCACCTTCAAGGATCGCACCGACGGTCTTCATTTACGAGGAGCAAGAGTATCAGGAAGGCGCAGGTCGGATAAAATTGGGTACAGGTTTTGTTGCCATGAAAAGTGGATCAAAAATACACGTCATGCGCTATGTACCATGCCCTATGTGTTATTGATGGCGGCAATAGGGAAGCCAGTAGCCTTCTTTCATAAGAAGGCGGGTTGTGTGGTCGCCTGGTTGGGAAGGTTTTCCGTGATCTGAACTGATTGGAATTTCTCCTCTCTGATAATTTTGATATTCTGGATCCCAGGGAAAAACAATAAGAGGTCCGCTTGATATTTTCGTTAGGACGGGAAGGATAGGATGAATTTCCTTTTCTCTAACCGATTTCAATACCTCTTCAATACTCACAAATAGGGAGAGGTCTTCGAGCGTTTTCAAAGTAGGAGGGCTGAGCATCACCTCTCCTATTAAATTCTCTTCAAGAGCTTTTTGAGGAGTGAGCCAAACTCCGACAGTTGTCTCCTCCTGATCATGGCTTGCTTCTTGCCCTGAAGGAAAAAGGGCGATAAAGAAACGGGTGTCAAAACGTTCCGATCGGGCCTCCGGCGTAATCCAATGGGCATAATAAAGGATTTGATCTAAAGCCAAAAAAAGTTTTTCTTCCTGAATCATTTGGCATAGGGTTAAATTTCCCTTTTGAAGTTGAATTCGATAATTTGAAAACTTCTCCTGTTCTTCCCTATCTTTGATTTTGAAGAGGTTTCCCCTTTGGTCATAAGCGAAGAGTATTCCTGCTTCTTCGAAGAGCTCTCGAATTCCCGCTATCCAATGAGCAAAACTTTCCCCTGGGGAGAGCATTCTTCCTAAAATATTTTGAGCTTCCTTAAAGGTTAACCCTTTAGAAAAGGAGCATAATTCCAAAGATCCATCTTCACGGTCGACCCTTCCGCCTGGATAGACGAAATTTCCTCCCATGAAACTGCTTTTCTCATGGCGTTTCAGAAGAAAGACTTCGAACCCTTTGGGTTCTTTATCTCTAAGAAGAATAACTGTTGCGGCTTTTTTAGGAACGGCAACCATAATTTTTTTTAACACATTACTGAGGGATTTGACAATCCATTTTGTGGGTGATAATTTTTTTAAATATGTTTAAAAATCATAAACTTGATCCAAAAAAGTTTTTTAAAGATCGAGATGGGGATGGAATCATTGATACCATAGACGTCCAAATTCATCTCAGCCCATCTTGCTCAAATCCCAAAGTGTTAAGCTCCATCATGGACCTTTCTGCCTGCCTCGGTTTCGAGACCATGGGGATGGACCTGCCTTTTGTAAAAGCTGACCATAAAAAGGACCCATCTTTTCAGCATCATCTTTTTCTGGGGTTAAATGATGAGCTTCAAGCATTTGGTTTGAAGGGAAACCGATGCGATTATTTTCTTGGAGGGAAGAGCGAAACTGATTTAGCTAAAAAAATAAAGAAATTCGCAACCGCAATTATTTCGAGAGGGGCTAAACGGGATAAGGAACGGACTCTGAAGATAGGGAGAAGAAGGAGGAAAGGATTCGATCTTTTAAATCCATTTTCCATCCACGGCTTCTATACCGGTTCCACACAAATACCGCTTCCCATCTTTGCTTCATATAAAATTCTCTTATTCAGTCATCTGGACCTGGAAACAGCAGCAGAAGCAGCCAATTTTTCTGCTCGTTTTGGACTTGAAACCCTCTTCATCGATCTTCCCCTCACTTTTTTTATTGAAGATAAACAAAAAGGAGCAAAGCCTTTCATTTACATCGGGAAAAAGGAAGATCTGAACAAGATCGGGTTAAAGAAATATGAAACTTCTTTTAAATCAGATTGGAAATCAGGAGTATTTCTGCTCCCATCGAAAAGAAGAGTACCTGATGTCTTAGTCTGTGGGGAAGGGGAGGGCTTGAAGGAAATACTGAATGACCTGAGTCGAATTCCAATGAGTTCAAAGGGAGGTGAGGCTCCTGTTTTTAATGCAATAAAAAAATATTTCAGTGAATTGAGGGAATTCATTTCAAGGAGGAAGGAGAGGACAAATATTCCGAGGAAGGTTGTCAGAGAATATATTATCCCCAATGAAAAAAAAGAGATATTGGAAATAATCAAAAGAAGATTGGAAAAAGAGCCGGAAAAGATTACTTCTATTGTAATTCAAATTTTTATGACAAGACCTGAAGCAGTGAGAAGGAATATTGAGAGGCAATTTAAAAAATGGGTAAGCCAATTTGGAATAGAAGTCAATAGAGTAAAAATTACCGTTTTGAATGCTTATAAACCCGGATTGAGCTGGATAAAGGAAGTCGTTTTAAAAGAGATCAAAGAGTTAAACGTCGATAGGATTGAAATCGCATTTAAAGAATTTCATAAGAAAGGTTTAGAAGAGCCCCTCCGCTGGCTACAAGAAATTCATCCTGTTGACGAAATCCTCTCAAGGGGACTGTCCATCTCAAAAAATAAAATTGAATTTAAAAAGACGACCCAACTGAAGGAAGTTTACCGTTTTCGGGCATGGAGAAAGGGAAAGGTCGTTTATGAAAGATCCTTTTCACCCAAATGGATTGCGCAACCCTATCTTACCCCTTTCCAGAGGGCAGCTAAAGTTCATCCTACGACCGGATGGATTGAAATGAAGATAAATGGAAAAGAAATCACCACTCAAAGGATAAAGACAGGTATTGAAAAAATCTGGGAAATTTATCAGAGAGATATCCTTAGACTGATCGAAAAAGAGATGAAGAAAGTCCTCTCGGGGAAAAGACGATTTCTTCCCGGCCCTGTCTTTGATGAGCTCCGTTTTGATGTCTATTTTTATTATCCCATGGAACCTTTGAAGATTGATGAGGAGCGAATTTCCCCACTTGAAGCACTTCATGAAGATATTTATTTTGTTACCTTAGATTATTTTTCCAATTTATTGAAAAATAAAGGAATTTCAAATTTATCCTTGGGCCGCATCTTACCCATCATTCATCCAGGAAATCGTGGTGAAGATGAGAGATTTAAGTTTACATTGGTCCACAGACGAAAGAAGCCCCAGTCATTTCGAGAAGCGGTTGAAACTCAAATTACACTCAATGAGATTTTATTTAAATGGTCAAAAACAGAAATTGATTTTTCCCTTGAAATCGAGAGAGGGAATGATCTTAAAAAATTGAAGGATCAATTAACGTATTTTAATTTGTCAGGAGATAGGGATTTTAGGATAACCAAGATTTCCAAGGATGAATTCGGGAGAAGAAAACTTAGAGCCCATGCCATAGGCAAAGGATTCAAATTAAAAAATCAATTGATAAGAAAAATTGGGAGGTTAGAAGATATCCCAGACGATCGACCTATTGGATATCGAGAAAGCCTGAAATTGATTCATTCTTTCGATGGCATCCAGGGAATCAAAGTGATTCGAGAAGGCCGATCTTTTGAAGGCCGATCTCTTTATTCTCTTGAGCACACTTATCCCTACCAGAGTGCTTTTATTTCTCATGCTAAACAGATTATTTTTAAACCTACTTTTTTTATTAATTGTCGACATCATGCAAATGAAATTTCAAGTACTAATGCAGGTTTTAAATTGTCTTATCTTCTTACTCAAGCACCACAATATCGGAGGTTACTGAAAAGAGTCAATGTCGTCATCAACCCGATGGAGAATCCCGACGGAGTAGTTCTTCTTAAAGAAATGTTGAAAAATACGCCCACAGACAAATTACATGCCGCTCGTTATAATGGAGCCGGTCAAGAATATTATGAGGAATATTTCAATCCAAAGACTCCGTTTGGAGAAGCGAGAGCTAAATCCTCTATCTGGGAGAGGTGGCTGCCTGATATTTGTGTTGATAATCATGGCTTCCCTTCCCACGAATGGGAACAACCTTTCTCAGGTTATTCCCCTTACCGGTATAGAGATTTTTGGATTCCGAGAGCCTTGGTCTATCTCTACCTTCCCCACCTAAAGGGTAAGAATCGATCACAGACTCGGTTCAATACAGAGGCATTAAGGCATTGTTTGGGTAAAAATATTTCAAAGGATAAAAGAGTCATCATTTTAAACCGGAGATATTCAGAACGATATTGGAAATACCGTCGTCGATGGCTTGAAAGGTCATCTTGCATTCCAGAAGGAGTCGAGTTCCTTCCCCTTCAAAAAAAATTTCAGAAAATAAATTACGCCATTCTTCACCCTCATATTACGACCATCGATTTTATTTCTGAAGTGGCTGACGAAGTCACCCGGGGAAGGCAATTGAAATCCTGCATCTCCGCTCACCTTCAGATCAATCTCGCCGTCATTAATTTATTGAATAATTTGAGTTTACGTGTTAAAAAAATCTTGCTATCGGATGGTAAAAATAACCGTTTCATCTGGTATCGCCAAAGGCCATTGAAGTTTTTTGGGATAGACGAAAATAGGATGCCATAAACAGAAAACAAGAGAAACAAGGAGGAGGACAATTATGAAAAGGATTAACATTATTTTTATCTTCATGGTAGTTTTTGTATTTATTTCCTCAGTCACTTTTGCACAGAAGGCAGTAAAGGGAGGGACACTCACCTGGGGTAGAGGAGGCGATTCTGTGACACTCGACCTTGCCCAGGCCACGGATGGTGAGTCCATCAAGGCGGGAATTCAAGTCCTTGAGAACCTCGTCATCTTTGGAAAGGATTCTATGAACGTTGAACCTCAGCTTGCGACTTCATGGGAGGTTTCAAAGGATGGTCTTGTCTGGACTTTCAAATTGAGAAAAGGGGTTAAATTTCATGACGGAACACCTTTTAACGCCAATGCGGTCAAAGTTTCATTTGAAAGGGTGATCGATAAGAACCATCCTTTTTATAAATACGGAACCTGGAGGTACCCAGCGTTAGGGCTCGGTCCAGTCAAAGAGGTGAAGGTCATCGATGATTACACGATTGAACTGAGAACAGAAAAGCCCTATGCTCCATTGGTAGCGAATTTGGCACTTTGGCTTTGCCCCATCTTATCACCTGCTGCGATTGAAAAATATAAAGAGGATATTGGCAGAAATCCGGTTGGGACGGGGCCCTACAAATTTGTTAAGTGGGTCAAAGACGACCAGATTCTTCTTGAAAGGAATGATGACTACTGGGGGCAGCCATCTTACCTGGACAGGATCATTTTGAAATCGATTCCTGAGGTCTCAGCCCGTTTTATGGCCCTTCAGTCAGGAGCGATTGACATTGCAGACGACCTTGATCCGGATTCCATCGAGATGGCAAAGAAAAATCCAAACTTTGCAATCATTGAGCGTCCCAGCGTGAACATCGGCTATCTCGCCCTAAATACCAAAAAGCCGATTCTTAACAATAAACTGGTTCGTCAGGCCATCTCTCATGCTATTGACAAACAGACGATTATTAAGACCATTTTTCGTGGGCTGGCCATTCCTGCGACCAATCCCTTTCCCCCAAGCATGTGGGGCTATAATTATAAAATCAAGGATTATGAATATAGTGTTCAGAAAGCAAAAGAGCTTTTAGCTAAAGCCGGATATCCAAACGGATTTAATATCGAACTATGGGCTATGCCTGTTTCAAGAGCCTATATGCCTGAGCCGGTGAAGACGGCAGAATTGATTCAGGGGTATCTGGCTGCTGTTGGGATCAATGCCAAAATCGTCCGGCATGAGTGGGGAGTCTATTTGGATAAGACAGCAAAAGGGGAACATGATTTATGCATGTTAGGGTGGCTCGGAGGGAATGCCGACCCAGACAATTTCCTCTATGGGCTTCTCAGTGCTGACGTGACCAAGCCACCTGCAGCCAATATCGCTTTTTGGGAGAATGCAGAGTTTACCAAACTGGTGAAGGATGCCCAGTCTGTCTTCGATAAAGCGAAACGGGCAAGCAACTATTTGAGGGCTCAGGAGATCTTCCATGACGAAGCTCCTTGGGTTCCTTTAGTCCATTCTACGATTGTCAGAATCTATAACAAGAAACTTCATGATGTTCCATTACGGCCGAATGGATTAAATTCGTTTCAGATGGTCTGGAAGGAAAAATAAGATCGTGACTGCGCACCTGCCTTCCGGCAGGCGTGTTGCCTGTCCGTGACCAGAGGTGTAAAAATTATTGACTTGGTTCATTTCAAGACGTTTATTTCACCTCATCTTTATACTCATCGGGGTCTCCATTTTAGTCTTCTTAATGCTAAGGCTTATCCCCGGAGACCCCGCCCATCTTCTTTTGGGGGAATTTGCCTCTCCCTCCGAGGTTACGAGGATTCGTGAAAAATTAGGCCTCGACCGTTCCTACTTCTATCAATATTTCATTTACATCAAGAATCTGATGAGCGGAGACATGGGGATGTCAATACGGTCTGGAGTCCCTGTGGCAGAGGAGATCTTTGTCCGATTCCTTGCAACCGTAGAACTCTCCATCGCTGCCATTCTTATTTCCAGCTTTATTGGAGTCATGGCCGGAGTGATTTCGGCTGTACGGAAGTACTCCCTCTTTGACTATATCTCCATGGTCATGGCGCTCGTCGGAATCTCCATGCCCATCTTCTGGCTCGGATTGATGCTCATGTACCTCTTCTCTGTAAAGTTAGCCATCCTCCCCATGATGGGCCGTTTTACGATGGGGCTGGACTATCATTCCCTGACAGGCCTCGTCCTCCTCGATAGTCTTTTCATGGGAGATTTGAACCTCTTTTTAAATTCGTTGAAGCATCTCATTCTGCCGGCATTCACCCTTGCCACTATCCCCATGGCCATCATCGCAAGGATGACACGTTCGAGTATGTTAGAGGTCATCTCCAAGGATTATATAAGGACTGCCAGAGCAAAAGGGCTGAGCCAAAGAGCCGTGGTCTTCAAACATGCACTGAAGAACGCCTTCCTTCCTATTGTAACGGTGATCGGTCTAAACTTTGGCCTCTTGCTTGGAGGAGCGGTATTGACCGAGACTATTTTTTCCTGGCCTGGATTGGGAAGGTATGTGGTGGATTCTTTGCTGGCAAGGGATTATCCGGCTGTACAGGGATGCCTCCTCCTTTTTGCTATCATCATGGTGATCATGAACCTGGTGGTTGATATGGTTTATTTCTATATTGATCCGAGGTTGAGAGTCGATGGAAAAGGTTGATGTTATCCGGGGATTGAAGAAAAATAAGACAGCCACGGTTGGACTTTTTCTTATTGTTCTTCTGATTGTCCTTGCCCTCATCGGCCCGACCATTTCACCTTACAATCCCCTCACTCCTGAGCCCCTCAATCGATTAAAGGGCCCTTCCTGGGACCATCTTTTTGGGACAGATAGCTTGGGCCGGGATATCCTCAGTCGCATCATTTATGGAAGTAGAATTTCCATTATCATCGGTCTGATCGCAGTCTCCATCTCTCTTATTCCAGGGACGATCTTAGGGTTGCTCTCGGGTTTCTATGGGAAGTATATCGATGAGCCAGTGATGAGGTTTATGGATATTATGCTGGCCTTTCCGGCAATTCTTCTGGCGATCTTCATCACAGCAATTCTGGGACCCAGCCTTCTCAACACGATGATTGCTGTTGGGATTGTCTATATCCCCCATTATGCGAGGGTGGTGAGAAGTTCCGTACTTTCATTAAAGGAGCAGCTTTTCGTGGAGGCAGTGAAGTCCATTGGGGGAGGCAATTTAAGAATCATTGCTCTCCATATCTTTCCGAATACCATCCCACCCATCATCGTCTATGCAACGCTTGGAATGGGGACAGCGGTGCTTCAGGCTGCGGCTTTGGGGTTTTTAGGGCTTGGGGCTCAGCCACCAACACCGGAGTGGGGGGCGATGCTGAGCGAAGGGAGGCAGTATATTCAGAATGCACCCCACGTGGCAGCTTTTCCAGGGTTGGCCATCTTCACTCTTGTGTTAGGTTTTAATCTCTTTGGGGATGGCTTGAGAGATATCTTAGACCCAAGCCTGAGATGAGACAAACGTACTTCGTCAAAGTTACCTTTTCTATGTTTGTCATTCCGGGCTTGACCCGGAATCCAGTGTTACTGAACTGGATTCCCGCTTTCGCGAGAATGACGGCCTCAAAAATAATATAAAGAAGTGGTAGGTGCACTACATACAAACAGAAAAGTAATAAACCAATATTCTGAAGCTGGAAGTTGATAACTTTCTGAAAGATTGATTGTTCATTCTTGTTTAACCATACGATAGTTCAAACAGAAATCGAGAAAATATTCATAATGGGTTAGCTTTTCGGAGATTAAAAAGTTTACATGATTTTACACTAATTTTCTCCATTTATCTCTTCAATCAAGGCTTCCATTTTGTCAGAGCCGTTACCTAAAAAATATTTTTTCAACCGAATTTTGGGCATTGACAAAGCAGTTCTTTTTGATATCATGCATTCAATAGTTCCACAAATGTTTATCTTTTCGAAAAAGGTGAAAGAGTAAAATAATTTAAAGGACGGGGATGAAAGTATTCAGTTGTTGGGGATATTTTTGTTCCAGATAATTATTCTTGTTTTTTGAAAGACAAGAAAGGAGGCTGGAGTATGAGACACAGAGGTTATTTAAGGATGATGATTTTTGTAATGTTGGTGTTGTTCATTGCTTCTTTTTCTTTTGCCGGCAATCCCAAATCGAAACCATTTTTACCTGATATCCCCCGAACCTGGACTGAAATCACTCCAGAACCAACCCAATTTATGGGCAGGAGCTTGAGTCCAACCTGTTCGGGAGCTCCAGAGACTAATCCGACTTTCAAGTTTTTCGTCAAAGGGGGTTCAGTTAACAATCTGGTAATCTTTTTTGATGGCGGAGGGGCATGCTGGGATACGATGAACTGTATTTACTACCCCACCTACTATCCTGAAGCAAATGAAACAGTTGAAGGTTTAGCCCAAGCTGGTGGAATTTTTGATCTGGACAATCCGGCTAATCCCTTTAGGGACTGGCACTTTGTCTTCATTCCTTACTGCACTGGAGATATCCACTGGGGGAGTGCTGACAAAAAATATCTAGACTATTTGAACAATTATGGTGGAATAGAATTCACCATCCACCATAGAGGTTTTGATAATTTCTTAGTGGTCTTAAAGTGGATCACAGAGAATTTCAAAAAACCTCAAAAAATATTTGTTACGGGGTCGAGTGCAGGAAGTTATGGGGCCCTTATGGGATTTCCATATATCCAGGAAGCTTACCCGAAATCCATGGCCAGCATGTTAGGTGATGCAGGTTTTGGAGTCGTTACTGATGATTTTCATAATTTCCAGATCTATAATTGGGGTTTTACTCAGAACTTACCTATTTGGATTCCCGGTTTTGAGAGGCCGTTTTCAGACTATAACATTGCCGAGATGTATAAAATGATTGGCAACTACTATTCACACAGAAAAATTGGCCAGTATACAACGGCTTGGGATGCGACTCAGGCATTTTTTTACAATGTGATGATAAATATTTCCGACCCAAATAAATGGTCAGATTTTACATCTGTTTGGGGTGATTGGCATGAGAAGATGTTAGAGCATGCTGGTCTTGCTGCCCAGGCACCCAATTACCGATACTACATTGGTGCTGGATGCCACCATACCATCATGGGAGAAAACAAATTTTTCGATGAAGATTCCGCAGGTGTTCCGTTTGTTGACTGGATTAATGCGATGGTGGGAAATCAGGGGGGTACCCATGGACATGGCGGAATACCATGGAAGAATGTTGAATGTATAGGTGTAAATTGTTTACCCTCTGAGGGTTGCCCATGAAATAGGATTAATCATTCCAGAAATATATTTACAGCTTGATGATATAGGCGGAGTGAATACAAATTTAGGCATCTACTCCGCCTCCTTCTTTTTAATGATGAACATTTGAGAATTATTAACTTCCAAATTATCTCGGAATTTCAGATTTTAGGTAAAAGTCTCAATTCGTAAGTATTTTTTAGTCTTGGTCAATTTTTATAAGTGGAATGAAGGATAATGAGGATGACATAGCCGTCATAAAAATTATTTAGATTCTTTATCTTCTAAAGGGTCGATAGAATGGTCTTCCGTTTTCAATGTGTTTGTTTCAAAATCCTTTTCAAAAGTCTCTTTGGTTTTTTGAAGACCGAATTTTGCAAGAAAAGAACTTCCTGTTTCCTTAGCATATTCTTTCATACCTGAAAGGACACCACTCACCTTTCCTTTGGAGCCCTTCCAGAGTGCCTTCGAAAGCTTAGCGGTGCCCTGTTTTACAATGGAGCCAAGTAATTTCGCAGCCTCTGCGCTGGCGGCCCGGCGGAGGGTACGCTTTTCAGCGATGACGAGCGAACCGCAATAACGTCTGGTAATGATCCCCACACGCAATGTGAGGAAAGCATTAGCAGCACCTGTGAGCACTGAATTTACCAGGATGGATGCCGCCAATTGAACTCCTGGGATGGTTACCGCCAGTGCTCCGAGGGTGGAGGACAGAACAGGTTCTATCTGTTCACTGATATCGATGTCTTCAAACTCACTGGCCAAGAAAGCTGTTCCAGCCACATTTGCATAAAGTTGAACGAGATTTCTGAGCGTCGGTCGCTGATAATACAATCGGGCAATCCTCCATACCATTCGGGATTGTGCTGACAACACTAAAAAGGCATCCAACCGTCCACTTTGAGAAATGGCAGTGCTAATAAATACGGTTGAAGCGGTCTGCTGAATGATCTCATCAGATTTTTTAGCAAGCAAGGCCAAGGCTTCTTCAATTTGCTGTCGGTTGGAAAGTTCCATACCTTTGAGATGGGGGTTTGAAGCCAAACGTTTCTTCAATTCAACAAGATATTGATTAAATTCGGGGGTATCTTCACTGTTCGGAGGGTTGAGGGATTTTGGCAAGCTGATGTAAAGAACAATTGGAATTAAAATCAAGATGGCATAAACGATCAGAAGAGTCCAGAAAACAAAATTTCCAAAAGAGGGACTGACCCTCTCTGCAAGCTGGACGATCTGTCCTGTCTGGTTCACCACAAACAGAATAAAGAGGAGGAGAATCAGGAGGCTTGCAAAAAAGACAATTCTTTTGAATGTTTTATTCATTTCATCCCAAAAACTTAATACCTCATTCCCTTATTAACTTATTCCCTTAATCTACCCACCTTATAAATTTGCTCAAATCGTCTCTTGGAGATTTAAACCGGTTAATCGGGCTTTTTTCATCTGGATATCCCACCGCCACACCGATCACCACATTTTTATTTTCTGGAATATTGAGTAAATCCTTGATTTCATCTTCATAGGCAACGATTAAACCAATAGGGCAGGTCCCTAATCCAAATTCATGGGCAGCAAGTATCAAATAACCTAAAGCCAATCCAATATCGACCATTCGAGCTTTTGGAAAAGAATCATCCAGGCAGAGGAGGATAGCAGCCGGAGCCCCATAAAAATTACAACTCCCTTCATTGATGTATTGGTCGATATCCACTTTCATCTCTTCGAAAAAAGGCTTCATCATTTCAAGGGTTTTGGCCCCTCTCTTACCATAGGTCTTGGGCATAGGTTTAACGTTTCCCGGACTGCAAGCAATCTGTTTTTCTTTATAGGCTTTAACCAGCCTGCGGCTTAATCTCTCTTTTTCCTCCCCGGTCACCACAATAAATTCCCAGGGTTGAAGATTAATCGCAGAAGGCGCTTGAATGCTTAGTCTAAGAATCTCTTCAATCCTCTCTTTCGGGATTGGATCAGGCTTAAAAGCCCTAATGCTTTTCCTTTCTTTCAATGCTTTGAGCAAATCCATGACAGACTCCTTTTTTCCTCCTCAAAGATTACCCTATCCATCTTTCGACTGTCAAGGCGATTAAAATGAGATTTTTTAAAGGGTGAGAAAAAGATTCATCATCTTTTCTTTTTGAAGACCTCACGATTTTTGCTTGACAATATGATCAAGCACCGCTATTTTCAAATTACAAAAAAGGAGGCATTTAGAGATGATACGAGCAAAGATATGGTTTCGTTGCGCAGCCATGCATGATCCAGTGACTCCTGTTGTGCTTCAGCCAGCCATTATTGGGTGGGAAGCAAAGAAAAGAAAAGTTGGAACCCAGATTGAAAGGGCTTTCAATGGAGACGAGTTAGTTCGTCGGATGAAAGGCTGGATTACAGTTGACCCAAATAAAGTCATTGAAGTCGTCAATCAGTATGGAAGGTTAAAAGTGTTGGATGAGAGGGAATTGGTTGTCGAAGTGGAGAAAAAGGAAGATATTCAAATCCTTGAGAAGGCAATTCAGAAGACCTTTGGAACCGAAGTAGATATTGAGCCAATCTTAAAAGGGTAGAAAATTTATAAATATTATAATATTTAATAAAATTTCCTTGACAAAACTATTTCTTTATCCTATAAGCAAGAGATAATTGACAAATTTTTATTGAAAGATTCTTCATTTCATGTTTGATTCCGTAAAGTCCAATAAAATCTCTCAACACATTATTGATCAAATCCGCAGCGCCATCTTTGAAGGAAGATTGAAACCCGGAGATAAGCTCCCTTCTGAAAGGGAGATGATCGGCAAATTTAAGGTAAGTAAGGCCACTCTTCGTGAGGCCCTCCGATCATTAGAGGTGTTGGGGTTTTTGGAAATTCGTAAAGGAGTTTCAGGTGGGGCCTTTGTTACGGAAGTTGATATGACCAAGGCGAAGGACTCTTTTACCAACTTCCTTCTTTTTAAAAACCTAAAACTCCGCGACCTCTCTGAAGTCAGGCTACTTTTGGAACCCTATATTGCAGAAAAAGCGACCCGGGCGATTACCCGAGAGGACCTGAGGCGATTGGATAAATTGATTCAATAGTCAGAATATGCGATCAAAAACGACATAGAAATTAATCGGTTGGGGGTGACGGTGTTACTGGTCGAGCAAAATACACAACATGCTTTGGATCTGGCTCATCAAGGGTTTGTGATGGAATTGGGGAGGATTGCGCTTTCGGGTTCGGGAAGGGAGTTGTTAGCGGATAGCAATGTTCGCAAGGCTTATCTTGGGCTTTAGCACAAAAAGAACAAAGGCTACGGAGAGTAGCAATTAGATTTAAAATAGACCGAAAGGAGGAATTAGAAGATGGCGATTTTAGAGGAACCGATTAAGGGTATTAAAGAAGTAAAGAATTACATCAATGGGGAATGGGTGGATTCGAAAGGTCAGATTGTGGATGTGGTCAATCCCGCAACGGGTAAGGTGATTGGAAAAGTTCCCATTTCGACGAGAGAGGAGATCGATGCGGCGGTTGCGGCTGCCAAAGCCGCTTATCCGGAATGGAGAAGAACGACTCCCTTGGCCCGATCGAGGTACCTATTTCGGTTAAAAGAATTACTTGAGGAAAATTTTGAAGAAGTGAGTCGAATCCAGACGATGGAACACGGTAAGTGCATTGATGAATCACGTGGCGAGACGAGAAGAGGCATTGAAAATGTGGAGGTAGGTTGTGGCATTCCGACGTTAATGCAGGGTTACTATTCAGAGGATATTGCGACCGGAATCGACGAATATGTCGTTCCGACCCCCTTAGGAGTATTTGGGATCATTGGTCCCTTCAATTTCCCGTTTATGATTCCTCTCTGGTCAGCACCCTATGCGTTGGCAACGGGGAATACCATTGTGATCAAGCCCTCCAGCGAAGTACCTCTTAGTCAGACAAGGCTTGCTGAATTAGCAGAGGAAGCAGGGTTTCCACCTGGCGTTTATAATGTGGTCAATGGTGGGAGAACGGTCGTCAACGGCATGTTGGAACACAAGGATATTGTTGGAATTACATTTGTGGGATCCACCCCGACGGGCAGAGATGTGATTTATAAAAAATGTGGCGAGACAGGGAAAAGGGTCATCGCTCAGTGCGGAGCAAAGAACTTCATCGTAATCATGCCGGACTGCAATGTCCCGGCAACCATTGCCGCTTTGATGACCTCCTTTTTTGGCAACGCAGGTCAACGATGTTTGTCAGGTGCGAATCTTTTGATTGTTGGAGATGATGACAAGTTTTATAGGAATTTTTTGGATCAAGTTGTCGACATGACCTCCCGGATTAAAGTCGGATACGGCCTGGATGAAGCCATTCAGATGGGACCGGTGCGAGATAAAGATAAAAAGGCAAATATCATCCGATATATCGAAAGTGGAATTAAAGATGGAGCCAAACTGATCTTGGATGGAAGAAAACCGAAAATAGTGGGTGATTATCCGGAAACGTGCTTCTTGAATCCAACGATTTTTGAAAACGTATCACCTAAGTCGAAAATAGGGAGTGAAGAGATATTTGGCCCTGTCATGAGCGTCATGCGCGCTAAAAATTTAGACCAGGCAGTCGAAATTTGCAATGCAAATCCTTTTGGCAATGGAGATGCCATCTTTACACAAAGCGGTCGGGATGCCAGATATTTCCTATACAACGTGGAGAGCGGGAATGTCGGGATCAATATCGGAATTGTCGCTCCAATGGCTTTCTTTCCTTTCAGTGGAATGAAAGATTCCTTTTATGGTGTTTTACACACTCAGGGGAAGGAAGCCGTGCGGTTTTTCACTGAAAGTAAAGTAGTGATTCAAAGATGGTTTTAAAGAAAGGCAAAGGTTGAGGTTAAGGTGAAGAGGCCAGTTTCGTTGTTCGGTTAGGTCTTATTTTTAATGAGATCAGAGTCTATGGTTATCGAAACGGATATCGATGTAAGAAGTAAGGCAGGGATTCGAGATTCGACAAATATAACCTTTTTGTAACCTAACGGGATTCGTTGCTTTAGCCCAAGACCAATTTTGATTTTCGATACCGGGATAAATAGAGGAGGTAATGACCAATGGAAATTAGCACATGTTCAGGAGCGATCAGTTTAGCAAAACAGCTGGAAAATGATTCAGCAAAAGTCTATCAAGAGTTGGCACAGAAACTCGAAAAAGAAAAGGATCTCTTCCTCGGTTTTGCCAAGGATAACGGGAAATATTATACCCAGATTGAACGGGCTTATTATGGGGTGATCACCGATGCGATCGAAGGCTGTTTTGCCTTCAATCTCAATCCAGATCATTATCAGTTTAAGAAGACGCTTCCCGAGAATATCGGACCTAAAGAGGCCATTGCTGAGGCATTAAAAATGGAAGAAAGCATGTTGGAATTCTGCCAGACCGCAGCCGAGCAATCAAAACATCTCATGGCAGATGTTCCGAGGGCCTTCTCCTTGGTCGCAAAAAAAAGAAGTGAGCGGATAAGTAAATTAAAAGAACTTCTTGAAAAAACAAAGTAAAAGCCACCCGAGAAAATAAAATCTCTGCTGAGAGATGAGCAGGGAAATAAAATGAATATAGGGGACTGGCTGTTTTATACATCTTGCAGTGTAGTATAAAATGGGTTGTCCCCTTTTTTTATTGAGTAGTTCTCAATCTCTCGTTCTGTTGATGGCCCCTCTCTGAAATCGCTGAAACCATTTCCGCACGCACTATTCAAGCATAGCCGGTAATCCCAAAGTTATAAGGTATCAAATCAGTCATCCCGACGGGAATATCATCAAAAATTGAATCAAACAGATTTTCTAATAGTCTCATTGGTAAGGGTCAAAGATCGCTGTCCTTGATGATTCTTCATTCACGCCTATGGGTTTTGACAGTTTGGAGGAAACGATGGGGTGTCCACTATAAGAGTTTTTCCAACATCCCTGTCGGATCATTATATGTTCAAACAAAGACGGAAGGGTTACCATGGCAGTGTGATTTTTATTTACATTGATAGAGGAATTTGATATGTTCTAACCAATATTGTCCGCTGCTTTTCCCTCTTTAAATTCGATGAACTGAGTAAATGTGAGGGATCTTCTGATGTACCTTGATTTTCATGGGTTCCGAGAAAAACCTTTTAATCTAACTCCAGATCCCCGGTTTGTCTTCTTGAGCAAAACCCATAAGGAAGCGTTTGCCCATCTTCTCTACGGAATTAACCATCGTGTTGGATTCATTGCCTTAACGGGAGAGGTGGGTTCAGGGAAAACAACGGTCATACGTGCCCTCCTTACTCAACTGGACTCTGCTCATTATCGTACGGCCTTGATTTTCAATCCCTGTCTTTCGGCAACAGAGCTTCTTCAGAATATCAATCGAGAGTTTGGCATCCCAAGCGATACTCCTAATAACTCAACCCTTTTGGAATTACTTAATCAGTTTCTTCTCCAGCAGAACGAAGAGGGGCGAACGGTTGTCCTTGTCATTGATGAGGCGCAGGATCTGGAGGCATCGGTTCTCGAACAGATCCGCCTGATCTCGAATCTCGAAACCGATCGGGAAAAACTCATCCAAATCGTTTTGTCGGGCCAGTCCGAGCTCATACAGATTTTAGAAAAAAATGAAATGAGACAGCTTAGCCAACGGATCACGGTGAGATATCATCTTCAGCCCATGGATTTTGCAGACACGGTCCGTTACATCCATCATCGGCTGGAAGTGGCAGGTGGTAAAGGAGGAGTCGTCTTTTCGAAGGGAGCGCTCAAGCAAATCTATAAATATTCTTACGGGCTTCCAAGGCTCATCAATGTCGCTTGCGATCGGACGCTTTTGACCGCCTATTCGAGAGACTCAACAAAGATCAATCGCTGGGTTACTTCAGCCGCAATTAAAGATATGAGAAAAAATATCTTGCCCTATGGGCGGATGCGGCGTCTCATTTTGATCCCCACGGCCACCCTGCTTGTGATTTTCTTCGCAGGGGTGATCTACCTTAATTGGGAAGATCTCAGCGCCCAGTTCAACACTTCAAAGCAATTGGAGGCGATCGAAGATCATAAAGAAAATTATCCGGTATTAACTGAAGAAGAACTCTCTAAGGTCATGGCCTTTGAGCTTGGTCAAGTCATTGAATCAGAAAGTGCTCGAAGGGCATTTAATACCTTGGCCAGTTTCTGGAAAGTTCCAATCGTTCCAGAAGACAGTCCGTTTAGTCATCCTGATGCATTAGAACGAGCTGCTTTGAGCCGAGATCTCCGTCTATACAGATTTTCTGGAAACCTGGGAACCTTACTTCGCCTTAATTATCCTGCGTTGTTGGAACTGACGTTCCCGAACATCCCTGGAAAACGCTTTGTTTCACTGATCGGCACAGATGATGACCAGGTCTTGGTCGACCCCACCATTGGAGGGAGGAAATCCTTTTCCTTCACCGAGCTTGAAAAGAATTGGTCCGGTCAAGGTTTCGTTCTCTGGAGGGATTTCTTAAACCTTTTGCCAAGCCCCTCCTTCGAATCAAAGGGAGAACATATCAAAAAGCTTCAAAGCCTTCTGAAAGAAGCAGGAGCTTACGGTAAGTCTTTGACAGGCGTTTTTGATAGCGATACTCTTGTGGCCATTAAGCAGTTCCAGTTGTCAAAAGGAATCGAACCGGATGGTATTGTAGGTGGTCAGACTCTCATGGTGCTTTATCATTCCGTTGATCGGTTTGGCGCGCCGAAACTCCAGGCAAAACAAAGATGAGCGTCATTCTTGATGCGTTAAAGAAACTGGATCGAGAAAAGTCCATTCGTCAGAACGTGACCGCCAATATTGCTGTCGAGATTCTCAAACCTGATTTGCCCCCTCCTGGTAGAAAATTCCTCCGTTATTTTGGCATTATTTTGTTAACCGCAATGGCTGCGGCAACAATGACCTATGTTATAATGGTGGACTTCCTACCGAAATCATCCCCTCCCGCACCAGTGAGTTCTCTTTCACCGAGCCAGGGGACGCCCCCTGCGCCCATGGAATCTCCGCTGCCTTCAAAGGCATTGGTTTCCAAGCCCGTCAGTCCTCCGGCGCCAGGTCAGCAGGTGACCTCTGCTCCCGTCTCACGTGAAGCGTTACAAGACGTTCAACGAGAAATCAATCGAAAAATTCCAGAGCCCCCCATTCCTTCAGAGAGTAAAATCACTGCTGATCATAAACCCACTGCTGCGTCTATGGATGAAAAAAAAGCAAAATCCAGTATCGTTCGTGAAGAGCCGGAAGTCGCTCTATCACCTTTAAAAAAGACTCCCGAATTGCCAACAAGTGGATCTTCTGCAAATCCACCCTCACTAAAGTTATCTGCGATCGTCTGGTTTGAAGATCCTGCGATGCGGTTTGCCATGGTCAATGGCATCAAAGCAAGCGAAGGGACCGTCGTCGAAGGGGTGAAGGTTGTGGAGATCAATCCCACCAGTGTGCGTTTCTTGTTTAATGACCAATATTTTGAAATTTCTATGCAGAAATAGGGAGAGGCGTCTTCAGTTATTCGCTGAGAAATTGAAGAATAGCTTTATCCCGAACGGTATTCGGTTCAAATAAAATAGTATAATGATTTGCTCCCTCCACATCGAACCGCTTCGCATTGGGCATTTCACGAACCATCCGTTCTGCAACGTCTTCGGGGAGAACGAGGTCATCCTCGCTCAGCATTCCCTTAGTGGCTCGTAGGATGAGTGTTGGAGCAGTTACTTTTTTATAGAGTTGAGCCGTATCCACTTTTCCTAAATTCTGAGCCTCCTCCTCTATATGCTTTGGATGCACGCGGCAGCGAACTCCTCCTTCCACCTCCTCAACCTCATAATGGAAATAGATCTCCATGTAAGAATTCCAGGGTTGCAAATAGGGGGCTTGTTTCATGAGCGTGAGATAGGCCTCAAAGGAAGGGAAGATTTGTCCTAATCGATCCAGAGAGGGTTTAATACTCGTAAAGACCTTAGCCATCTGAATCTCTGAGAGTTTTCCACCACCATCCACCAAGATGAGGCGGTCCACTTTTTTAGGAAACTGCGCTGCAAAAACAAGGGAGATAAACGCACCAAGAGAATGCCCCATGAGGATAGGTCGATCCAATCCTAAGTTATCCATGAGGGCCAAGACATCTTTACAATGGTGCTCTATGGAATATCCCATAGGAGGTTTATCCGAAAGCCCTCTTCCTCGCAGGTCCATTGCAATTATCCGGTGTGATGGTGAAAGAGCAGAGGCTAAACAGTCCCAGAAGCGGGAGTTGGCCGTGATCCCATGAATGCATAGAATCTCTTTTTCCTTACCCTCCCAGAGTGCAAGTTGAATTTGAACGCCATCCCCTTTGGCCCTTATCATTTTGGGTTCTGTCATCATCCATTCTCCCTATCATCATAAATTTTCTTTACCCTTAACCTCAACCTCAGCCTTAACCTTAACCTCAGCCTTAACCTTAACCTTCTTAGTTACTTTTCCTTCTTGCAAAGATTTCCTGTGCCGTTCCGACGATTCCTTTTGGAAAGAAATAGACAATAACAATAAAAAGGAGTCCAAAATAAAATAACCAACGCTCAGATAATCGGATGGCGAGAGGGATGCCGGGTAACAACGAAGCGATGATGACTTGTAGCTTTGGAAGAAAGGCCCGCGTGACCATCAAGAATGCCGCCCCGAAAATACTACCGTAAAGCGTCCCCATCCCTCCCACAATGACCATTAAGAGGACATCTAACATGATGGAGACGCTCAAGCTGGAATCCGGGCTGACATATCGCACCCAAATGACGAAACACCCACCCATGACCGCCGCCACACAACTGGCAAAGGATGAAGCGATCACCTGGAAGAGATACGTTCTGTAACCTAAAGCAGTGGATCGTTGTTCATTATCACGAATGGATTGAAGGACCCGACCCACGGGGGAATGGACAAATCGAAGCATCAGAAGAAATAGAATAAGAGAAAGGAGGAGGATCAAATAATAACTGATTAACCTTCCAGTAAACTCAATGCCGAGGAACTTACCGTAACTAAAATCGATGGCTAAGATGCCCGGGAGCTTGAAACTGATCCCGTCATCTCCACCGGTGATCGATCGCAACTGGCTTGAGAGGATGAAGGTAAATTCCATAAAAGCCAACGTGACCATAGCGAAGAAGATCGCCCGAATCCGGAGGGAGAAAAGTCCGATCAGTACAGAAAGGACTCCTGAGATCAGGATGGCGATTAGAAAGGCAAGCGCCAAATGACCATAGGAAGTTAATCCCAATTTTCCCATGAAGATGCCGACAAAGTAGGAGCCGATCCCAAAATACAAAACATGACCTAAGGAGACGATCCCCGTGTAGCCAAGAATCACATCATAACTTGCCACTAAAACTGAAAAGATGATAATTTTCAAAATGACATCGAGCACTTCAAAAGAACGGAACATGAAAGGAGTGAAGACAAAAAAAGCTAACAGAAGGATTCTAAAAAAGAAAGAAGGACTTCGAAAGCGATTTTTTCTTTCTTCTAAGTGAAAAAGTTGAACAGGATTCATAAAAAACCTTCGTTTTAATGATCAATTATCAGTTATCAATGACCAATGGAAAATGAACATTGAAAATTGTAAACTGAAGCCTTTCAGGTTCCTTCTGGAAATAGTCCTGTGGGACGAATCGAAAGAATAATGACAAGAAGCAACATCGTAATTCCCAAGGCTGCCTTGGGGATCAGATAGGCCACGTAATTATAGGAAAGTCCTACTAACAGGGCCCCAACCACAGAACCCGTGATACTTCCCAAGCCTCCAATAATAGCCACGATAAGGGCAAACACAATCACTTCCCCACCCATTGCCGGATGTATCGATTTCACGAAGGTGGCCCACATACCGCCTCCGATGGCGGCCAAAGCCGAGCCGGCCGCAAATACCCCGGTAAAATAGCGATAAATATTATGGCCCATTACTTGGACCATCTCAGGATTTTCCACACCTGCTCTCACAATGGTCCCGATTTTTGTTTTTCTCAGGATCATAAAGATGACGAGATATAGAATGAACCCGATGACAATAGCGATGAGAGGATATTTCGATACCACCACGTCAAACACATCCCAAGAACCCATAAACTTGATCGGGACGGGCATGACCTCATCATTCGGTCCCCAAATGATGCGAATCAACTCTTCCATGACAATCATAGCACCCACGGTGATAAAGATCTGGAAAAGATGGCTTCCATAAACAGGGCGAATCACTGATCTCTCGGTAAT
The DNA here is from genome assembly GCA_013388645.1 of Syntrophaceae bacterium. Classification (GTDB taxonomy): domain Bacteria; phylum Desulfobacterota; class BSN033; order BSN033; family UBA1163; genus UBA1163. Next base: position 21,682 of record JACAEV010000003.1, read on the forward strand.
AATGCCTAAAAGGGCTACAAGCAGACCAGAGATGATGAGCGCCAGGAGGAAAATGATGAAATTTAAAAAGATTGAATTCGATCCACCCCATCCGGTCCATTGATTAATCAAGTTGAAAGAAGTAAATCCAATATAGGCACCCCAAGCGAAGAGGGCTCCATGGGCTAAATTGAGAACGCTCAGAAATCCAAAGATCAGTGAGAACCCGGAAGAGACTAAAAAGAGGAGCATCCCCATGGCCAACCCCGAGATCGTGATGGTGATGTAGGTTTTAGGATTGATCCCTAAAAGGGGGGATAGAAAGATGGCGAAGACAATCAGCATCGGGAACCATCTTTTCCATTTAAGGTTCATATCAATTTATCCCGAGATTCCTAAATACTTCTTTTTCAATTCCTCATTTTGAATAAGTTCTTCCATTTGACCTTGATGAACCGTTTTCCCATCATCGAAGAGGTAGAAATCATTGCCCAGGCTGCTCGCCATATAAAAATTCTGCTCCACCAGAATGATGACCGTATATTCTTTCAGCATATGGATGGAATCGATGATGTGGTCGATGATAATAGGAGCCAGTCCTTTAGAGGGCTCGTCAATCAAAAGAAGTTCATTCTGATTGACCAAGGGACGAGCAATGGCCAGCATCTGTTTCTGTCCACCGCTCAAATTGCCGGCTTTGGCCTTCCAGAATTTTTTTAGGTCAGGGAAAATGTCGAAGATGGTTTCCATCCTCTCTCGTGTCTTTCCATCCTCCTGAAGCATGGCGACACGGAAGTTTTCTTCTACCGTGAGAAGGTTATAGATGCCCCGATCCTCTGGAACGAAGCCAATTCCCAAACGGGAAATTTCGTAAGGTTTCAACCCTTTGATGGGTCGATTTTTTAAATTAATGGTTCCTTGGGATGGAGGAAGCAACCCCATGATTGACCGCAAGGTCGTGCTTTTACCCGCTCCATTTCGGCCCAACAAGACCGTCACTTTGCCGGGGTGAACTGCAAACGATACTCCTTGGAGAATATGATGTTTTCCAATGAAGGTGTGAATCTCCTCTACTTTGAGAATCGGTTCAACCACGAGATCGACCTCCGCCGAAATAGGCCTCCTGAACTTCTTTGTTTTTGCTAACGGTTTCAGGGGTTTCGTCCGTAATCAATCTCCCCTCATGAAGCACCGCGATCGAATCGGAGAGGGCCATCAGCACATCCATTTTGTGTTCAACAAGAAGGATCGTTTTATCTCTCTGATTCTTGATTTGCTTGAGGAGTTCTAAAATGGAAGGGACTTCCTCCAACGCCATGCCCGCTGTGGGTTCATCCAAAAGAAGAACCTCAGTTCCCAAAGCCAGGAGGATGGCGATTTCTAATTTTCGCTGCTCTCCGTGGGTGAGGCTGCTGGCGGGGACATTCCACTTCGAATCCAATAATACCATTTTTAGGATTTCATAGGCTTGGTCCTCCAATTCAGAAAAATGAAGATAATTCTTCCAGAAGTTAAAACCGATATTTTTTTGGGCTTGGATAGCCAACCTGACATTCTCTAATACAGTTAGAGAAAGGAAAACATTCGTGAGTTGGAAGGACCTTCCGATCCCCAGTTTGGTCCGAAGGGCAGGGGAAAGAGGGGTGATATCCTTTCCTTTGAAAAAGACTTTTCCCTCGGTGGGATGGTATTGACCGGAGATCATATTGAAGAAGGTGGTCTTTCCGGCTCCATTCGGTCCGATAATCGACTTGAAAGTAAAAGGAAGAATTTGTAAATTGACATGGTCAACGGCAACATGCCCCCCGAATCGAATGGTGAGGTCTTTGGTTTCGATGAGTGGAGACGGATTCATAAATATCTAAATAAGCATTGTAAAATCCCTCCCACCCTCCCTTTGCTAAAGGGAGGAGAAATTTCGTCTCCCTTTAGAGATGATGAAAAAATATTACCCCCCTTTAGAAAAGGGGGGGAGGGGGGATTTGAAATTTATCTTTTCACCAGAACCGGGGGCATTCCTTCCTCTGGGGAAACTTCCCTCACCAGGACCGGGACGGCCCACTCTCGATCTGGCCTTGCCTCTAACCTGAAAATATACATGGACTGCATGGCTTGATGATCTATATTACGGAAATACATTCTTCCCTTGGGGGTCATGAATTCCATTCCTTCCATGGTGGTGATCAACTTTTCGGTATCGGTCGATTGAGCTTTTTCAAAGGCTTTCAGGGCTGCCATCGCTGCGGCGAATCCTCCGCAGGTAAAGAAGTCAGGGGGCTCTTTAAAGCGGGCTGTATGCTCCTTGACAAACCAATCATTGACCGGATTTTTAGGAAGCTCATAATAGTAATAGGCTCCCCCTGTCATTCCTTTTAGGCTTTCGTATGCTTTGAGCAGTGGAAGCGTCGCTTTTAACACAGGAAGAATGTTTCCTCCGGTGGTGATCTTTATCCCATATTTTTCTACCTTCATAACCGCCATCTGCTCTATTGGAGGATTCTTTCCCGCCCATACGACGAAGACATATTTTTCGCCTGGCTTATCTTTTAAGGCATCGATGATTCTCTGAACAGAGGAGGTATGATCCGTCTGGGCCATCGGGCAATATTCTTCATGGATCATCTTAGCTCCCAACTTTTCCGCAGCTTCTTTGTAAGCAGCCACACCATCTCTGCCAAAGGCATAATCCTGGGCTATCGCAGCGAGGAACACGCCGGGTTTTGCAACCGCTTTTGCATTTGAAATGGCATCCTGGCC
>JACAEV010000175.1 GCA_013388645.1 Syntrophaceae bacterium
AAAGTATTTATTGTGGGATCGGGCTTGATGGGAAGTGGGATTGCGCAGGTCTGCGCTCAAGCAGGCATCGAGGTGTTTATGAACGATATCAGCCAAGAGATCCTCGATCGGGCCTTAAAAAACATTAGCTGGTCCGTGGGCAAATTCATTGAGAAGGGGAAGGTAAGGGAAAAACGGGAGACTGTCATGGAGCGGATCCAGATTGGAACGGATTTTACTGGGGCGGCTCAAGCAGATTTAGCCATTGAAGCGGTCTTTGAGAAAGTGGATTTGAAACAGGAGATCTTCAAGAAGTTAGATGAAATCTGTCAGGCTGATGCACTTCTGGCAAGTAACACCTCCGCTATTCCGATCACAGAGTTGGCCACTTTGACGAAGCGACCTGAAAAGGTGCTTGGCCTCCATTTTTTTAGTCCCGTTCCCATGATGGAGGTCGTAGAGGTGATTAAAGGTGTTGGGACTTCAGAAGAAACGATGCAGAAAGGGGTCCATTTTGTCAGGATGATTGGAAAGGAACCGATCCGAGTGGAAAGTGATGTCCCTGGATTCTTGCTCAATCGCATCAATCTTATCGGTTATGTGGAAGCCATTCGTCTCTTAGAACAAGGGATTGGAACGGTGGAAGACATTGATAAAGGTGTCCGGCTGGCTTTCGGAAGGAGAATGGGACCCTTTGAGACAGGAGATCTTGTCGGACTGGATGTGTCCTGCGGAGCATTAACTGCAATTTATGAAGAAAGCAAGGATATACGATATTATCCCCCTCAGCTCTTGAGGCGAAAAGTCAAGGCCGGGGAGTTAGGTCGTAAAACAGGTCGTGGTTGGTATAGCTATCACCCTGACGGGTCTCGAAAAGAAAAGTAATTACCCATTTAAAAAGAATGGCGATCAAAAAAAACTCAAAACCGGGGGATTTTTATGTCCTATCAATATTTAATTTTTGAAGAGGAAGATGGAGTCGGAATGATTAAAATAAATCGGCCCGAGGTAAGAAATGTCTTAAATTGGGATACCTGGATGGAATTGGAGCATGCCTTAAAACGATTGCACTCTGAACCAAAGCTCAGGGTGGGAATTATCACCGGAGTCGGGGAGGAGGCATTCATTGCTGGTGCAGATTTGAACATGCTCAAAGAACGGACCCCACAAGATGCTATCAACGCCTCCATGAAGGCCAATGAGATCCTCCTCTTTATGGAATCGATGGAGGAACCCATGATTGCCGCCATCAATGGGTGGGCATTAGGAGGGGGCTGCGAGATCGCATTGGCTTGTGATATCCGAATTGCCAGTGAAAAAGCCCAGATCGGACAGACCGAGGTTCGTGTGGGGATCATGCCGGGATATGGAGGGAATATCCGTTTGATGAGACTCATCGGACCTGGTCGAGCCAAGGAAATGATCTTCACAGGAAAAATTGTGAATGCGAAAGAGGCAGAGGGAATCGGTCTCGTCAATCGGGTCGTCCCCCATGAAAAATTGATGGAGGAAGTTAAACGATTAGCCAAGCAGATGGCCAAAGGACCTGCCTCCATTCATTTTGCTAAACGGTCCTTTTTTCAGATCTCCCAACATTCCTATCTGGATTCATTAAAATTAGATTCAGAGATTTACGGAGATGTCTACAAAACAAAGGACTTTAAGGAAGGGGTAATGGCTTTTTTAGAGAAGAGGAAACCCCTATTTAAAAATGAATAGATTCATTGTTCATCGTCTATCGTTCATCGCCTATCGTCCACATGAGGTGATCCATGTTCTATGAATTGAATGATCAGCAGAAAGAATTCCAAAAAAGAGTGAGGTCTATTTACGAGAGAGAGGTCAGCCCCCTGGTAGAAGAATATGAAAGAAAAGGGACTTTTCCGGTCCAGCTCTTTCGAGTTTTTGGCGAAGAACATCTTTTGTGTTTGCGTTGTCCCAAAGAATATGGGGGCCCAGGCTTGGATAAGATTTCCGAGTGTATTTCAATGGAAGAGCTGAATCGAATCTGTGTGGGGATCGGTGCAGGGATCATGGTACAAGGAGGGTTGGCCACTGATCCCATCCTCCATTTTGGTTCGGAGGAATTGAAACGGACCTACCTCACCCCTGCGGTCCGAGGGGAAAAGATCGGCGCCTTTGCACTGACCGAACCGGATGCCGGTTCAGATGCAGCCGGAATCCGGACAAATGCGGTGAAGCATGGAGAGGGCTACCGGCTCAATGGGTACAAAACCTATATCACCAACGGGACGATTTGTGATTTTATGACCGTGGCGGCCTACACTAATCCTTCCAAGAGAGGCACCGGGACCAATCTCTTTGTGGTGGAGCGAAATGATCCTGGTTTTTCTGTCATTAAAAAACTCGAAAAGCTCGGAAATCACTCATCCGATACAGCCGAATTGGCCTTTGATGATTGTGATGTTCCGAGATGGAGAATGATCGGAGAGCAGGAAGGGGGAGGCCTTGAACAACTTGAGAAAACCCTCAAATCAGGGAGGATTACCTATGGGGCCCGAAGTACCGGAGTCGCCCAGGCTGCATTCGAGGACATCCTCTCTTATGTGAAAAGGACGCAGAGGCGCGGTGAACCCCTGAGACGATCTCAAGCCACTCGATTCATTCTGGCGGAATTGGCTATGTCCGTGGAGGTTATGCGTTATACGACCTATCGGGGAGCCTATCTCTTCGACCAGGGTGTTGCCACCATGAAAGACGCCTCCATCGTAAAACTTTTCTGTACCGACTCGCTCCAGAAGATTGTTCAGAAGGCGATGGTTTTACAAAAAAGCGCTGGGCTGATGATCGAAAACCCTGTACAGAGATATCTCAGAGATGCAAGATTGTTTAAATTCACTGAGGGGACCTCTGAAATTCAGCACCTTGTAATTGCCAGGGAGTTAGGGCTTTAGGAGAAATGAGATGGATTTCAATTTATCCGAAGAACAAAAAGATGTTCAGAAAGCAGCGAGTGATTTTGCCCAGGGAGAGTTTGATCCGGAACTCGCATTAGAGCTTGATAAAAAAGGTGCCTTCCCCGAATCCATATGGAAAAAGGCATGCCAATTAGGTTTTATCGGTCTCCATTACCCTGAAACGTTCGGGGGACAGGGATTAGGGCTTTTTGAAAACCTTCTGGTGGTTGAATCCTTTTGCCGAGTCGAATCAGGAATCGGGAGCGCCTTGAGCATGGTGAATCTGGGGGCAGAGATCCTTCTGAACTATGGATCTCAGGATCAAAAGAACACATTTCTTCCTCCTCTGTCCAAGGGAGAGAAACGAATGTGTACGGCATTTGCTGAATCGGAAGATGAAAGGGATCTCTCCTCGATTCTCACCATGGCGGAAAAGAAAGGGGAAGAATATGTCATCCGAGGAAAAAAACCATTCGTTCTCATGGCCCCCCTGGCAGATGTCTTCGTCATTCTGTGCAAGGACTCATCGGATGGAGTATCAACATTCCTTGTGGAGAAACAAAGAGAAACAGTACAAATACATCCCATTGAAAAGATGGGATTAAAGATGGTCCCTTATGGGGATCTCCATCTCAAAGAGGTTTGCGTCCCTCTCCATCAACGGATCGGAAAGGGTAACGATGGTATGATTCATGCTGACCAATATTTTCAGGTCAATGGACTTCGAAGCGCTGCTCAGGCATTGGGCACTGCTGAGGGAGCCTTTGATCGGGCGTTACAACATGCTAAACAGAGGGAACAGTTTGGTAAAAAACTTTCACAATTTCAGGCAATCCGACATAAGCTCGCGGATATGGCCGTGAGTTTGGAGGGAGCACGATGGCTGACCTACAAGGCCGCTTTGGATTATGATCGCAGGACAAATCATACCGAATCTCTTTTCCTGGCTCAATTGGAGGCGGGAAGATGTTTGATCCATGTGGTCGATGAAGCCCTCCAAATTTTTGGAGGTTACGGTTATATTTCAGAAACGGCCATCGAACACTACTTCCGAGATGCCTGGGCGATTGGGGTGGAACTTGGAAC
>JACAEV010000127.1 GCA_013388645.1 Syntrophaceae bacterium
AAGGAATCCCTGAAAGAAGGAGGGGAGTTCTCAGACCTCTTTTTTGAGCAGACCCATTCAGTGTCGATCATCTGTGAAGAAGACCGAATTGAAAAAGTCATCTCAGGGCTGGATATGGGAGTGGGACTTCGAGTCCTTTTTAATCGAAAGACCTTTTATGGGTTTTCGACCGAAATCTCGGAAGCCTCTCTACTCCAATTAGCGAGAAGGATCAGTCGATCTGCAAAAGAAGGGGGAGAGGATAAGTTTATAAAGCTCGCACCGTCTCCTCGGCCTGCCCTTTCATCCTGTTCCATTTCTAAATCTCTTTATCCCGTTCAGAAGCACCCCGAAGGACTTTCAGTGGAAGAGAGGGTTTCAGTGGTGAAGCGGGCCAATGAAGTGGCTCGAAAATTGGACCCCCACGTCCAGCAAGTGAGAGTTCTCTATCGCGATTCCTATCAGAGGTTATCTATTTCCAATTCAGAAGGTCTATTCATTGAAGGGGAAAGGATAGGAACTGTTTTTTCAGTTCAAGTCGTTTCGGCAAAAGGGGATCTAATTCAAATGGGATATGAACCGGTGGGGGGTACAATGGGGTTTGAACTCTTGGATCTTCACCCCCCGGAGGAAGTGGCAGAAGTGGCTACGAAGAGATCTCTTCTGATGCTTTTCGCCAGAAAAGCGCCGATGGGAAGGATGCCGGTGGTCTTATCGAGTGAAGCAGGTGGGACAATGATTCATGAGGCCGTTGGACATGGGTTAGAGGCAGATCTTGCTCAACAAGGCCTTTCCGTCTATTCGAAGAAATTAGGAACAACGATTGCCTCGCCTCTTATCACAGTAGTCGATGACCCCACGCTCCCTCAAAAGAGAGGGTCCTATGCGTTCGATGATGAAGGGGTTCCTTCTCGCCGGACCGTTCTGGTGGAAAAAGGGATCTTGAAAAGTTATCTTTACGATCGACTCACGGCATTGGAAGATGGGGTTGAATCGAGTGGAAATGGGAGGAGGGAGTCCTACCAACAAAAGCCTATTCCCAGGATGAGCAACACCCTGATCCTTCCAGGGGAGATGAGCCCCGAAGAGATCATTCATTCTGTTGAGAAGGGTTTATTTGTAAAGAAGATGGGTGGAGGCCAAGTTAATACTGTCAATGGGGATTTTGTATTTGAAGTGAGCGAAGGATATATAATCGAGAAAGGAAGTATCGGGGAACCGGTCCGGGGAGCCATGCTCATCGGCAATGGACCTCAAGTGCTAAAAGAGATTGATATGGTGGGAAATGATCTTGGGTTTGGAATTGGAACCTGCGGGAAAGATGGCCAAGGTGTTCCGGTTTCAGATGCCCAACCCACTTTAAGGATTCCTGAAATAGTGGTAGGCGGACAGCAGGATATTTCTTGAGGAGAGATAAGGCGATGGATCTATAAAGTCCAATTTTTTTAGGCCCTCCGAAGGATTACTTTGAATTAACGATTTATCTTGACATTCAACAGAGAATAGTATATAAGAGTATTAAATTTAGTTGCAAAGAGTCCTTTTTGGACGTTAGAGAAACCCGCAGAGAACTCCAAACAGCTTCTTTGCGGGTTTTTTTATCAAGCCTTGCAGGGTCTTTTACAAAGACCTACCCAAAGCGAGTCTCTTACCTGTATCTACCAAAAGCTGGCAACAAAAAGAAAGGAGGTATGGGATCGATCAATAGGCGAAGGACCTAAGTGTCTAATATTCCCACTAACTTTTGCTACCCAAGAAAGGGGGACATTATATGTATTTCAAAAGAATCTTCATATGTATAGCGTTATGCTTAGCCATTGGACTTGTTGGTTGTACTAAGGAGGAGAAGAAGGCGGAGGCTCCCAAACAAGATCAAATTACAAAGAGCTTGGCTCCCCAGAAGTCTGAGCTTAAGGGCCAGAATTTTTTTGTGGAACTTAGCGACCTCAAGGTTATCACGGTCATAGACACAGCTTCTAAAGAGATTGTCGAGACGCCGGTCCTTAAGGGTCACATTAAGATCACTAACAAATCAAAAGATATCTTGGATATCCAAGCGGTTACCCTTGAATATTTAGATGAGGCTGGGAAGCCAATCCCTTTTAAACCTGAAGAGAAAATTGAGAAAGTTTATCCGTTTTGGAAAGCTCTTCAGCCTGAAGGTATTGCTGAAGGGACTTTGGACGTCACAATCCCAAAGATGGCTATCAAGGAAAAGTCCCTGGGAAAGATAGAAGTCAATCTGGTCTACGTTCCCTCTCCACTAAAACGAGAAACATTGATTTTGTCTGAAAAGGTTGAATAGTTACTGGTATCAACTCATGGGGCTAAACAGAATGGCATTATTTTGATCATGATATAGGGGGATAGATGTATTCTGTTCCCCTACGGTGCCAATCTGCCTTTGGTAGACAGGTGATTTTGGGGATGGAAAGGATTTGAATATCGTATGGCGCTATGGAATACAATTTATGAATGGATTTGACGTAAGAGGTGAAATAGGATGAAGGTTTTCAAAAGAAAGGTGAGTGATTTAGAGAGAGTTGAATGGACTCCTGATCTTTCTGAAGTCTTTGCCCAAAAAATTCCATGTGAAAGTAACTGCCCATACATGGTGGTCACAGACACTTTGAATTGCCAAAAAGAGTTTGAAGGTTTAGTAGACATGGAAGAAGTCCGAGGAAAAGGCAGATGTCCATTTTGGCCCTACGAAAATCTGGAGACTAAAAAAAAGAGGAAGGATATTGAATCCTCCTGACCTAATACTTTAACATGAATCCTGATACTGATAAAAGACTTGGAAAGGAAACAATCTTATGGCTCTTATAACCGGGATTTCCCCAGCCATCTTTTTTTTGATTATCTTTGTCATCATCCTTGCTGCCGCAGCCATCAAAATCCTACGGGAATATGAACGAGGTGTCATCTTCCGCTTGGGAAGACTGATCGGGGCGAAGGGGCCAGGCCTCATTTTCATCATCCCAGGTGTGGATAAGTTGCTTCGGGTCAGCCTGAGGACTGTGGCGCTGGAGATCCCGCCCCAAGAGGTGATCACCCGTGACAATATTTCCATCACGGTGAATGCGGTTGTCTACTTTCGCGTCATAGACCCCAATAAGGCCGTGGTTGAAATTGAAAATTACCTTTATGCCACCTCCCAATTGGCCCAGACGACATTAAGGAGCATCATAGGCCAATCCCAATTGGACGAACTATTGTCGGAAAGAGACAAGATTAACGTCAAACTTCAAGACGTCTTGGACAAGCAAACAGACCCTTGGGGGATCAAGGTATCCTTGGTGGAAACCAAACAGGTGGATCTTCCTGCTGAGATGCAGCGGGCCATCGCCCGTCAGGCTGAGGCAGAGAGGGAGAGGCGGGCCAAGGTCATCCACGCTGAAGGAGAGGCCCAGGCTGCTGAGAAACTGGCTGAGGCAGCAAATATTATCAGTGTCTATCCTGCAGCCATGCATCTTCGCTTCCTTCAGACCCTATCGAAGGTTTCGGCCGAGAAAAACTCAACGGTGATCTTTCCCCTCCCGGTAGATTTACTCGCCGCATTCTTTCAAAAGAAGGAAAAGGAATAACTCAGGCCATTTCCTAAAGAATCTCTTCGGGTAGGTTATCCCAGTTTCTAAGGACTTCATCCTTACCCTTTACATAACAAAGGGTATCCAAACTCGTCCCAAAGGAGAGCGGACTCTGGTATTGCATTGGATGGGATGCTACCCTTAAATATTTTTATAAGAAACGAGCGGATAAGAATGGTTAATAAACAACTTGAACAGAAAATGACTGAACGCAAGCGTAAGGAGCAGGCCGCTCAGGAAGCTCGTGAATATGCTGAGAGTATTGTAGAGACAGTGCGTGAACCCCTGGTGGTGCTTGATAACGACCTGAGGGTGATTTCAGTCAACCGTTCTTTCTGTCAGACGTTCAATGTGACACCAAAGGATGCAGAGGGAAAGTTGATCTATGACCTGGGCAACCGTCAGTGGAACATCTCTAAACTACGAGTACTATTGGAGGAGATTATTCCCAGAAATAACCAATTTCAGAATTTTGAAGTTGAGCATGAGTTTCCTACCATTGGACGCAGAACGATGCTGCTTAATGCTCGCCAAATATATAGCAAAGGGATCGGCGCTCAGATGATCCTTCTGGCCATCGAGGACATCACCGAGCGCAAGAAAGCGGAGGAGGAAATCAAGAAATTAAACGAAGACTTGAAGCGCCGGACCATCGAACTTGAGTCTGCTTACAAAGAGTTAGAAACTTTCAGTTACTCTGTCTCCCACGATCTCCGTACTCCATTGGTCGTCATGGGTGGCTTCTCTCGTTTGCTGTTAGAAAAATATTCAAACCATCTCGATGGAAAGGGACAGCGATTTCTAAGCATAATATATTCGAACGCGGACAAAATGTTACAACTTATTGACGATCTTCTCACCTTCTCTCGTTCAGAACATCAACAGATAAAACCGTCGGGCATCGACATGAGAGGACTGGCAAAGGCAGTTTTTGAGGAACTTAGAAGCATTTCCCCCGAGCAAACACTGCAGTTGGATATAAAAACACTTTCTCCTGCCCATGGCGATCAGTCATTGATTCGGCAGGTCTTTGTTAATCTTCTGACCAATGCCATCAAATTCACAAGACCCAAAGGGGCCGGAGTTATTGAAATTAGCTGTATGGCCCAAGAAAATCAAAATATCTATTGTGTCAAAGACAATGGTGTTGGCTTTGATATGCGCTATGTCTCCGAGTTGTTTAGGGTCTTTCAGCGGCGCCATAACGCCGATGAATTTGAAGGAACCGGCGTTGGGCTTGCTATTGTCAAGCGCATTATTCAGCGACACGGCGGACAAGTGTGGGCTGAAGGAGAGGTCAACAAAGGTGCAGCATTTTATTTCACACTTCCAAGAAGAGAAAATCAAGATGGAGATCATAACGGTCTGAATCGATTCAGGGAGGAAGGGGTAGTTTAAAATGAATAGAAGGTGGATGATGGCGAAAAAATCTGAGAAAAAACCTCAGTCAACCGAAAAGGTAAAGAAAAGAGAGTTCAGCTTATCAGCACCTCAGACGCAAAGGGTTTCCATCGCTGCAGAGTTTAATCAATGGAATCCATCTTCACATCCCATGAAAATGGATGATGAGGGGATCTGGAGGATTTCATTCGCTCTAAATCCGGGGCAATATGAGTATCGATTCTTTGTGGATGGAGAATGGCAAAATGATCCCAATTGCTTTTCTTCTGTTGAGAAACCTTTCGGCGCATCAAATAGTTTGAAAATTGTGAAGTAGGGTTTGAAACATGGAAAGATAGAGAAAGACTGTGATAAGGGCTAAGAAGCAAAAAATTAAAGAGAAGGACTTGGTTAAGCGTTACCAGGATCTTCTGGAAATTGCCCGTTTGGTAAGCTGGTGCATGAACCGGGATCATCTTATCAAGACCTGCCTTGATCACATTAACCAAAGATTGGGAAAGCGAGCTCGATACCTCCTCATGGAAGGTGACGAGCTAAAGCTCCACTGTTGGGTGGGCAGATATGAGTGCCCAATAGAACAAGTTCCAGTTCACAAGGAAAGCATTGTATGGAGGATTGTTGAAAAGGGGGAACCTTTGAACCTGACCGATCCCATCGAAGGTTACCAGCACACCCTTGCAGAGGGGGTCAAGATCAAGTCCATTATTCCGCTCCGGTATGTGGATTCACTAACTCAAGAGGAAATAAGGGTGGGGGCCTTAATTGTCGATTCCGGTAAACAGGGAGTTCCTATTTCAGCCGAAGATTTTGAGTATCTGAAGGTGATTGGGGAATTAATTGGAGCTGCCGTCGGTAAGGCCGAGCTGTCAGAGCAATTGATTGAATCTTACCGAAAGAAGGAAGCCATGGTTAAACAAACCACGGATGCGTTTCGGAACCGAATTACAATCATCGGAACGATCTCCCGACGAATAGTACGATTGGCCAAGGATCCGGCTTTGGTCCAGGATGCCGAGATACTCCACCAGGAAATAGAATTGCTGGAATCCCATTTGGAGCGATTTGAGAAGTATAGAGAGATTTAAGATTTGAGACCCGAACGGGTTCGTTAGCACCTCCTCATTTTGTGAGCTTGAAGATATTTAATTTGTAGAAGTTCACGGTTCACGTGACAGACAATGTAGGACGCGTGGGAGTCTGTAAAGAAGCCGAACGGTTTCATCATCAATGGAAATATAGCGTCAGCATAAAAAATAATGTTAAGTGGGGCTAATAGACAGGGAGAAATTGATGAGAACAAAAGTGGGTTTGTGGATTGACCATAGGAAGGCTCTGATCGTGGCTATTACGGACAAAGGGGAAGAAATAAGACTGATCATATCAAAGGTTGAAAAACAGCCCGGACGTCCCGGTGGTATACGTTCTACGACGCCCTATGAATCCCAGCAAGTACCGGCGGATGATAGCCGCGAGAGAAAGTTTGCGGGACATCTTAACATTTACTACAATGCGGTCATTGCATGTATTCGTGACGCAGAATCTATTCTGATATTTGGTCCTGGTGAGGCCAAGGGCGAACTGAAAAAACGTCTCATAAGAAACAAATTGGGTGGACGCATCGTCGGTATTGAAACCATTGACAGGATGACGGATCGTCAAATTGCGGCGAAAGTTCGACGGTACTTCCAAAACAATAGGGAGGAAAACCTGTGATAGTCAAAAAAGAGGAAGCGAATAAAATGTATTGCCCATTTAAATTTTCAAAACCTACAAGTAAGGGGTCAGGGTAAATCAATCAAGAATGGACATACGAAGGCCCTGGTGGTATGGCTTGGCAAAAAATCGTAGGATCTATGTAGATTGGAGAGCATGGTTATTGTGGGTTAGCGGGAAAACCGTTAGATATTTGCACAGAACCCCGGTCGATCCATAACGGGCCCTTCAAGAGGCGGGCCTAATTTAAATTTTATAATAATAGTCCCGGCACTTGACTTTTGGGAAATAAAGAGTGATACTAATTTTACGTAGGTTGTAAGAAGTAATCGTTTGGATCAAACAAGGTCACAAAAGTGCTTCCGAAACTTCTGTGGCCTTTTTTATTTGGGATCAAAGGCTATTACAACTTACTCAAGTTCAGAAATGAAAGGAGGTGAGTTGTAATGGCCAAAGGTCGTGTAAAATGGTTTAACGAGAAGAAGGGCTTCGGATTTATTTCCAAAGACGATGGAAACGATGTATTCGTTCACTTCTCCGCCATTAAGAGAGATGGATTTAAATCCCTTGATGAAGGCGACGAGGTAGAGTTTGAAGTTTCCCAGGGTCCGAAGGGTCTACAGGCGACAAATGTCGTCGTTTTGGGCTGAGATCAAAATACGTTAGGCTCAAGAGGAAAGAGACCTCCATTTTTTCTTTTGGGGTCTCTTTTAATTTTTTATTGAACTTCAAGATACATCTTGAAGTGGATGACCAATACAACGATAAGGAGAAGAAAGATGAAAAAGAAGTTATCCGAGGAAGTCAAGCCCAAGACGAAGAAGGTTCGATTCAATTTATATGCCCCTAAGGCTGAGAGAGTATTTTTGGCAGGAGATTTCAACCATTGGGATGTCGATAGTCTCCCGATGAAGAAGGCTAATAAAGGAAACTGGGAGATCAGTGTCACTTTACCAGCCGGAAGGTATGAATACCGTTTCTGGATTGATGAAGTATGGCATGACGACCCGAACGCCCAAGAGAGGGTTGAAAATCCTTTTGGCAGCCAGAATTGCATCAGAATTACGAGTTAAAGTTGGGGATATTCTCAATATTCCGCGGATGAATCCATAGGTCGCATTGCCTTATTAGTAAAAAACATAATTCCTTGCTTTTAGTTCAAAATCAGTATAAAATGAGTTTCTAAGACCAAAAAAGTTGCAAGGAGCCTTTTAGGCTTATCGTCTATGCCCGCAAGAACTCTAAACGACTTCTTTGCGGGCTTTTTTTATAGCCAAATCGAAGCCGATTTGGAGGGTAGGATGGCAGATACAAGACAGAACGACCGGAGGAAAGGCACCAGAAGGCAGAGCAGCCGAAGAAAAACGGACATAAAAACAATCAAAATTGAAGGGAAAGGGGACAAAGAACAGGAGGTGACCGTCCGCCACAAAGCTGTCCCCAAAAAGAAAGCGAGGTCAGTGTGGAGCGAGCATGAAGAATTTACATGGGAATGGAGCGAAACTTTTATAACAAAGAAAAGGAAAAAAAAACCAAGAAAAGGAGAATGATATGAATATTTATGTAGGAAACTTATCTTATGATGCAACAGAAGAAACGATTAAGCAGGCTTTTGAATCCTTTGGCGAGGTCACCTCAGCGAGAGTGATCAAAGACAAATATACTGGCCAGTCCCGGGGGTTTGGTTTTGTAGAAATGTCTGTGCAGTCTCAGGCTCAAACAGCGATCAAAAGCCTTAATGGAAAGGAACTTCTGGGTAAACAAATTAGTGTGAATGAGGCACGTGCTCGTGCCGATCAGGGAAGAACCGGAGGACAGAGAGGTCGAGGTCGAATGGATTATAGTGGCCACAGAAACCGTTATTAATTCTGTTTCCTTCATGCCGATCCATCAGACAGCAGAAAAGAGGTTGATCAAATGGGACAGAAGAGAAGGCGTGGAAATCATCGGGGACCGAAATCGAGCCATTTTAGGCGCCCCAAATCCTATAAAGTTTTATGTTCGGGTTGCGGAAAGGAAGTGATTACCCAGGTTCCCCCGCCGAATGATAAAAAGTTATTGTGTACCGAGTGTTTCAGCAAATAGAGATGTCATCAGAGTTATCTCCGACCTTACTCTGAATTAATGAAGGAGGAAAAATGAACAGGAAGGTCTACGTAGCCAATCTTCCTTCCCAGACCACCGAAGCCGAACTCAGGGCCCTTTTCTCGAAAGCCGGAAGCGTCATGTCCGTTAAGATTGTTCAGGACAGGCAGACCGGCCAACCGAGAGGCATTGCATTCGTTGAGATGTCAACACAATGGGAAGGGCGGAGAGCTGCTTCCATGCTGAACCGGCAGGATTTCATGGGCAAATACCTGCTGGTAAAAGAGGCAACGGATAAACGGAGCTTCCGGGGAAGATAGCAATAAGAAGATAGCAATAAGAAGTTAAAGACAGTCATCGGGACAGAAAGGACCATTATGAATAAAGCAAGGCTTGAATGGGTGATGTCAGGGTTAAATCAGTATGCATTAACCCAGTCTGAAGACCAATTTCTCAAAACTGCGGCGGAGGACTTCGATAAAAACCAGGCCCTAACAGAACATCAGGAGGATAGACTGGAAAGCCTTTACAAGGTGAAGTCACAATTGATACCCAACAAGAAATCTGATCGTTTCTCCGTTAAGAAAAGTAATCCCGAAAAGGTTAAGCCCCGGAGGCCTCGTGCAAGACCTTTTTAATTTGAGAAGGTGGAGCAAGCTGTGATCCAGGCAGGGCTCGCTTGTCGGGTGGACCGAAAAGGAACGAAAGATAAGTGATGCGTTCAGACTCCCAACTATTTTCAAGAAAGGAATTATCATGATCAAAGTAGGTGACATGTTCAAAAACATAGAAACCAGAAAAATCTTTACAGTTAAAAGCGCTGATCCCCGCACCATCATTTTGGGAACAAAGGACGGATTCCAATCAATGTTTGTCAATCCAAACGACATGGACTCCGTATTCCTGCCTTTGGTAGAAGATGAGGACAAGGAAAAACCTAAAGAATAAAGCTCATTAGCAATTCCAGTCGTTGTGACTCGAAACCGAGTTGGGCATTAAACCCCGCCCTGCCTACCGGCAGGCAGGCGGAATAATTCTAAAATCTAACCCCGCTGCAGATCAGCGACACATTATTTCTAACGGGGTCAATGAGGTCATACATTCTCGACCTCATTTTAAAATCTTGAAGAGAGGGAGACCTATGCTCGATTTTGACGCCTTGTGCCCGTATTGTGAGGGAAAATTCAAACTGAGCAGGATGGGGCTGGAAACCAAAGAGTTTATACAATGTCCTCTTTGCCGAAGAATCATTAAGCTCGACCTCACTGATCCAGAAAAAAAGGCAATAAGGTTAGAGCCGGATTTTGCGGGTTAACTTTTGGCCTCAAACCGTTGTGTTCTCCAAAGGGTCAAGAAAGGAAACAGTGCCATGATGAAGATAGGGGACAGGTTTAAAGATAAGACAACCGGGAAAATTTATATCATAAGAATGGAAATTGGTAGCGATACGCTTTGCTTGGAAGGGGAAAACGGGTTGGGTCGGAGATTGACTGGTAAAGCAAGTTTGAAACGAACTTGCGAGAAGTTGGAAGACATCATATCTTGAAGCAGAATCATTTTTCAAAGAACTAAGGCAGGGTCAGAAATGGCTCAGCCTTTGCTCCAATACTCCCCCACCACCCCAAACATTCCTTCTTGTAGTCGAGATTTTTCAATTTCACCTAATGATGCTACCTTCCAAATGGAAAT
>JACAEV010000018.1 GCA_013388645.1 Syntrophaceae bacterium
GCGCTGGAGACCTTTAAAGACTACAGTACAGGCGGAGTCTTGCCGCCCATCACATATACGTCTAAGAGCCACGAGCCGCCAGAGATGGTGAAATTTTTTAAGGCCGATGTGGCGAATAAACGGTTGGTCGCGATCTCAGATTGGCGAAAACCCAAAGAAATGAAGTAGGCCGTTGATGGTAGGTTCATATTCGACCTCAACCTGGTAAGGCAGGCAAAGGGCCTGTTTTACCAGGTTGGATCATCCGCTCATTTCACCTTCCCCAAGACATAATTACAGGCCTCCGTTTTTTTTCTTGACAGATTGTTTTATATTTGATAAATGAACGTTCATATTTTACTAAATAAACGTTCAGTATTAGTTTATGTCTAATAAGAAGAGAATTCATTCCTCCGAAAGACTTCTTAACTCAGCCATGAAGCTTTTCGTCAAGAAAGGCTACAAAGGCAGTTCTGTAGCTGAGATTACTAAAGATGCAGGTTTAACTCGAGGGGCTCTCTACTGCCATTTCGAGACAAAAGAACATCTGGCCCGTGAAATCATAAAACTCTTTGAGGAGAAATATCTCGATAAGATGATTGCATATGTCGAGAAAGAGGGTGGAAGCCCATCACAGAAATTTGAAAAAATGATGCGATTTAATGTTTGGTTCGCAGGGGAACATCCCGATTTATGTCTTTTCATGACTGTTATTTCTGCAGAGATGTGCGGATCTCGCAACCGGCTGGAACCCTACCTTAAATCAGTCTATCGAAAGTGGAACGAATTCATTACAGGGATTTTAAAGGACGGTAAGCGAACAGGAGCATTCAAGAAAGAAATCGACCCCCAGATGATGGCATGGGTGATCATCGGGGTCCATGATGGAGTGCTTCTTCAGAAGGAAATGAATCGAGAAACAATTGACCTACAG
Organism: Syntrophaceae bacterium; assembly: GCA_013388645.1. Lineage (GTDB taxonomy): Bacteria > Desulfobacterota > BSN033 > BSN033 > UBA1163 > UBA1163. Next base: position 914 of record JACAEV010000018.1, read on the forward strand.
ACTTATACCAAACAGTTCAGGAACCTTATCATTTCTGGAGTAAGATCAGATTAAGAATAGAAGTCATTCCGATCATTTTGAAAAGTTGATCATTCATGAAATTCTCAAAAGTTTAAGGGGAAAAAGATGGATTTTGAATTGAGCAATCGACAAAAACAGATTCGTTTGGCGGCGAGAGAATTTGCGGAAGGCATGTTTCCCCAATTTATGGAGGTCTGTGATCTAAATGAAACTTTCCCAATGGAGCTCTGGAAGAAAGCTTGTGAGTTGGGGTTCATCGGAGTCTTTATCAAAAAGGAATATGGCGGGTTAGGCCTTGGTTGTTTAGAAAATGGGCTCATCGCAGAAGAGTTCTGGAGGGTTGACCCAGGCTGCGGAAATATTATTCTTTCAACACTCGGTTCGGAGTTCATCCTACTTTATGGAAGTGAAGAACAAAAAAAGAAATACCTGACGCTTCTCCCCAAAGGGGAAGCCATCATGGGGATGGCCATTACTGAGCCGGATGCAGGAAGCGATGTCTCCTCCATCCGAACCTTAGCCCAGAAAAAAGGGGGGCACTATCTCATCAATGGAAACAAGATGTACATTACGAATGGGAACATTGCCCAGTTTCTGGTGGTCTTCTGCCTGACCAATGAAACGGAGTCTTCGCGATTTAAACGTCATAGTGCGATCATCGTCGAAACAGATCGGAAAGGCTTTGAGGCAAAGAAATTGGTAAGGAAGCTTGGGGCAAGGGCCTCTGAAACAGCTGAAATTCGATTTAACAATGTGGAGGTCCCTCGAGAGAATTTGATAGGAATCGAGGAAGGCGAAGGGTTTCAGCAGCTCATGGGGGTTTTTAATCGGACCCGAATCACGGTTGCAGCTCAAGGAGTTGGAATTGCCCAGGGAGGATTAGAGAAAGCCATTAAGTATTCGAAAGAGAGGAAACAATTCGGAAGTCCTATTGCTACCTTCCAGGGAATTCAATTTAAATTGGCTGAAATGGTGACGCTCATTGAAGCAGCCAGATGCCTCTATTATAAGGCGGCCTGGATAGCAGATAGCGGGAAAATCGATCCCAAGGTGATGTCGATCGCTAAATGGTATGCAGGAGAGGTCGCTGTTAAAGTCATTGATGAGGTGCTCCAAATTCACGGGGGATACGGGTATTTAGGAGAGTCTGGAATCGAGAGAATGTATCGCGATGCAAAGATCGTCGAGATTGTGGAAGGGACAAAAGAAATCGAAAAAATGATCATTGCCCGGGAACTTCTTGGAAGATTTTAATTTTTAAAAGAGCCCTACCTAAAATCGAGGAACCATGCTCAAGGTGAACAATATCGAGGTTGTTTATAACGATGTCATTCTTGCCTTAAGGGGGATTTCCCTACAGGTTCCAGAAAAAAACATCGTTACCCTTTTAGGAGGGAATGGAGCGGGAAAGTCCACTACCATCAAGGCCATCGCAGGAATTCTTCCCCTTGAAGATGGGGAGATTGAGGGAGGGATGATCGAGTTTGACGGAGAAAGGATCGATCAAAAGAGTCCGGAGGAAATTGTAAAAAAAGGGATTTCTGTCGTCCCTGAAGGAAGAGGAATTTTCCCAGAATTGACAGTGGGGGAAAATATCAAAGTGGGTGCTTATACCCGCAAGGATACGAAGCGGATCCAATCCAGTTTGCAAAAGGTGTATGAGTATTTTTCCATTCTGAAAGAGCGTCAATCCCAGTTGGCCGGGTATCTCAGTGGGGGGGAACAGCAGATGCTTTCGATAGGGAGGTCATTAATGTCAAAACCTAAATTGATGATGTTGGATGAACCCTCTTTGGGACTTGCCCCAATTATTGTTCGAGAAATTTTTAGCATTTTAAAGACCATTAATACGAGTGAAAGCACAGCGATCTTGTTAGTGGAGCAAAATGCGAAGGTGGCCCTGGATATTGCGACCTATGGATATGTCCTCGAAAATGGAAGGATCGTCATGGATGCAAAGAGTGAAATTCTCATAGAGGACAGAGATGTTAAAGAATTTTATCTCGGATTGACCGATGATAAGAAAAAAAAGAATTTTGCCAATATTAAACACTATAAACGAAGAAAGAGATGGCTTTCCTAAAAGGGTCTTCTCAGCGAAACCGTATGCCTAAACTTGAAGTCAAGAATCTGAATATTAATTTTGGAGGAATCAGGGCCCTCAGCGGGGTGAGCTTCGTCGTTGAGGACAATCAATTATTCGGTTTAATTGGTCCAAATGGAGCGGGGAAGACCACGATCTTAAATATCATCAATGGGGTTTATCATCCTTCTTCGGGGAATATATTTTTGGACGAAAAAGAGATGGTCGGGCTCAAACCCTATCAAATTGCAAACATCGGAGTGGGTCGAACCTTTCAGAATATTGAATTGTTTAAAAATATCACGGTCATTGATAACCTCATGTTGGGGAGACATCGTTTTATTAAGTCCGGGATTCTCTCGGGTTCCTTTTATTTAGGGAAATGCCTGAACGAGGAGATGGCCAACAGGGATCGCATTGAAGAGATTATCGAATTTCTTGAAATTGAGGCCTATCGGAAAAAGATTGTCAGGACGCTTCCTTATGGCATTCAAAAAAGAGTTGAGTTGGGGAGAGCTCTTTCCATGGACCCCAAAATCCTCCTCTTGGATGAACCCTGTTCGGGTATGAATACAGAAGAAACAGAGGATATGGCTCGTTTCATTTTGGATATTAAAGAAGAAATGGGCATCAGCATCATGATGATTGAGCATAACATGGAAGTCGTGATGGATATTGCAGATAGAATCTGTGTGATCAATTTTGGAATTAAAATCGCTGAAGGAACCCCTAAAGAAATTCAGGGCGATCAGAAAGTCATCAAGGCCTACCTTGGAGAAGATGGATGATCGGTGAGGAGAAGATGTCAGCGTTCACCCTACCCCTATTGTTTGAGAGTCGAGTCAAGGAATTGGGAGAGATGGTTGCATTGAGGGAGAAGAAAAAAGGACTCTGGCGGCCGATATCCTGGAACGAATATTATGCTCATGTTAAAAATTTCTGCCTCGGGCTTAAAAGTTTTAACCTTCAGAAAGGGGATCGAGTTTCGATCCTTGGGGATAATTGTCCAGAATGGCTCTATGCCGATTTGGCCACCCAGGCTGCAGGAGGGGTCAGCGTGGGGGTTTACCCTACCAATAGCACTGTTCAGGTGAAGTATATTTTGGATCATTCCCAATCTAAGTTTGTCATCGTGAAAGATCAAGAACAAACGGATAAGGTTCTCATGATTAAAGATCAGCTTCCTTTTCTGGAAAAAGTGATTGTCATTGATATGAAAGGGCTCCGAAAATATGATGATCCCCTCCTCACCAGCTTCCATGAAGTGGAAGAGATAGGAAAGCGTATTCATGAAAATGACCCGTTGCTTTTCCAGGGGATGATCGAGCAAACCCAATCCGATGATGTCGCCATCATTGTTTATACTTCCGGGACGACCGGGCCTCCGAAAGGCGCCATGTTATCCCATCGAAACATCACTTCTGTATTGGATAGCTTTTTTGAGGTTCTGCCGATTACCCGAACCGATTCACTGATTTCGGTTTTGCCGCTTTGTCATGTCGCTGAGAGACTATTTTCCTTATTCATTCCTATGAAAAGTGGCTGCACGATCAATTTTGCAGAGAGCATTGACACTTTACAAGCAGATATGACTGAGATTTCTCCGACCATCTTCTTGACAGTGCCTCGTATCTTAGAAAAAATACATTCTGCCATCACGATCAAAATGCAGGACGCCCATCCGATAAAAAGATGGGCTTATTATAAATTTCTTCCTCTCGGTCAAAGGGTCGCCGAGAGGCGACTATCTAAAAAAGATATTCCCTTTTTTTTAAGGTTAGCTCATTTTTTTGCCTACCTTCTTGTCTTCCGACCCCTTCGAAATCGGCTCGGTCTGTTACAGGTCAGGGAATGTGTTTCTGGCGCGGCCCCGCTCTCCAAAGACATCATGAAATTTTTCCACTCCATCGGCTTGATGGTCAAAGAAGCTTATGGATCGACCGAATGTACGGGAGTATTTTCCATGCCGGCAGGGGAAGATATTGAGATTGGGACGACAGGAAAACCTATTCCGGGCTGGGAATATAAGATTGCCAGTGATGGTGAAATTCTGATGAAGGGGCCAGCGGTTTTTACAGGGTATTTTCGAGACGAAACGGCAACGAACCAGGCGAAGAGGGATGGTTGGCTCTATACGGGAGATATCGGAGAGTTTGACGACAAGGGCAATCTGAAGATCACGGACAGGAAGAAGGAGATTTTGATCACCGCATCCGGGAAGAATATCGCTCCCTCTGAAATTGAAAATCGCTTGAAGTTCAGTCCTTTTATTAAAGAGGCCATCATTATCGGAGATAGGCGGCCTTACTTGGCTGCTTTGATTCAGATTGATTTGGATAATGTGGCCGACTGGGCACAAAGGCAAGGAATTCCTTTCACCACATTTAGAAGTCTTTCGAGAGATCCTCAGGTCTATAACCTGATCCAAGGGGAAGTGGACAAAACCAATCAGGAGATGTCCAGGATTGAAGGCATCAAAAAGTTTGTTCTCCTCGAAAAAGAACTGGATCGGGACGATGACGAGTTAACAGCCACCATGAAGGTGAGAAGAGAGATGATTGAAAAAAAGTATGGTGACCTGATTGAAAGACTTTATAAATGAGAGGGGAAAAAGGACTTTTATTATGTTCAAACGATTCCATGGATAAAAAATGGCGGGTGAGCTGAATTTTCTATTACAGTTGTTCGTCAGCGGTCTATCGGTCGGAAGTGTTTATGCCGTGATCGGTATAGGATTTGTTGTGATTTATAAGGCGACCAAGATCCTAAACTTTGCTCATGGCGAGATCTTAATGGTCGCTGCCTATTTCTGTCTCATTCTCATCGAAAATTTTCATCTTCATTTTCTGATAGCCTTCCCTTTGACCTTAATTTTTTGTGCAGTCATTGGATTCATGATGGAACGATTTATCTTCCGTCCCATGATCGGGGAACCCGTCTTTGCGGTGGTGATGATTACGTTAGGATTGAGTATCATCTTAAGGCCTCTCACGGGTATGGTTTTCGGTTTTGGCAATGTCATGTTCCCATCTCCCTTTCCTCATAAACCCATCGTTTTGAGTGGCATTGTCGTTTCACATGCTCACCTGTGGACGTTTCTCATCTCATGTGCTGTCATCCTGATATTCTTTCTATTTTTTAAATATTCCAAAGTCGGAATAGCCATGCGAGCCGCCGCCGATCGCCAAATGGTTGCCTTCTTGATGGGCATTAATGTCAAAAGGATTTTTTCTCTGTCGTGGGCGATTGCCGCAGCCACGGCAGGCATTGCTGGAATCCTGTTAGCCAATGTCCTTGTGATGAATCTCAATTTAAGTTTTGTTGCCGTGAAAGTCTTTCCCGCTATCATTTTAGGGGGACTCGATAGCATTGTAGGCGCATTAATAGGAGGTCTCATCATTGGTGTTTTCGAAACCATTGTGGGAGGGTATTTGGATTTATATTTAAGTGGCATCAAAGAGATTTCGGCTTATATTCTTTTATTTATTATTTTAATTATAAGACCCTATGGTCTTTTTGGGACCGAAGAAATCGAGAGGGTTTAGGGTATTTCCATGGTATTGCGAAGCAAAACATTCGTTGAGACCTACCGAGAAGATCTTAGCCTATTTCGGACGATCTGGCTTAAGTGTTGGTGGACGATCCTATTGGTCAGCATTATTGTTTTCCCCTTCATGGTTGGAAGGTATTCACTTTACACAATCAATTTGGCGGGAATCTATATCATCGGGGCGATCGGTCTCAACATCCTGACGGGTTATACCGGTCAGATTTCAATTGGACATGCGGCCTTTATTGCAATAGGTTCCTACACGACTACCATTCTAGGAGAAAGAATGGGTTTTTTACCTTTTTATATCATTATTCCCCTCTCGGGAATCATTGCAACCTTGATCGGGGTATTAGTGGGACTGCCCTGCTTAAGGTTAAAAGGACTCTATCTCGCCATGGCGACCATGTCCTTCGGTATTGTTGTCCAATATGTTCTTTTCCAGTGGGACAGCTTGACCCATGGAGCATTGGGAATGGCTGCCCCATCGGTTACATTTTTGGGATTAAAAATTGATTCAGACAAAAAATTTTATTTTCTCATCGCTGTCATCGTCTTTCTCCTTGGGTTCGCAGCAAAAAACATGATGCGAATGAAAATTGGCCGAGCCTTTGTCGCTATTCGAGACAGGGATATCGCTGCAGATGTGATTGGGGTAGATCTAACACGCTATAAAGTGATGGCTTTTGGGATCAGCTCATTTTATGCAGGAGTTTCCGGGAGTTTATTTGCTTATTACACTACTCACGTGAACCCAGAATATTTTACCATTTTTCTATCGGTTGAATACCTTGCAATGATTATTGTTGGAGGAATGGGTTCAATTCTTGGCTCGATTTTGGGCGCTATGTTTATTGGGATTATCCCAGAATGGTTAAGAATTTTCTTTGGATTTTTAGGCCAGAGTTTCCACTTAACTGGTCTTGTATTTACCCAACAGTTGAAAGTCATCACGTATGGAGTATTGATCATTCTTTTTTTAATTTTCGAGTCCGGAGGGTTATTTGCTATTTGGCAAAGAGTCAAGACTTCTTTTAAAAGTTGGCCCTTTACCTATTGATGCTTTAGAAAAGGCTGTCTGAAGGGAGGTGGAGTGAAAGAAAGATAAGAGATTTGAAGTTGAAACAAAAAAATTTATGAAGGAGGAAGAAGATGAAAAAAGGAAGATCCATCCGTACTTGTATTGTCATTGCGTTTATTTTGTTGATCATGACCTCAGTAGGTGCTCAAGATCTGAGGGGAATCAAGCCGGATACAATTAATGTTGGAATTATCACTGATACAACAGGAGTGGTGGCTGATTATGGACGTCATTTGTTAATGGGCGTTTCGGATTACCTAAAGTATATCAATGAGCGGGGAGGGATTCACGGCAGAAAAATTAATCTGATCCATGAAGATGACCAATATAAAATTCCATTAGCTATTGCTTCCTTTGAGAAATTGGTGACAAAAGATGAAGTTCTTGCCATCCTGCATTGTGGAGGAACTCCTCAAACCATGGCCCTTCTGCCCAAAATTGAGAAAGAGAAGGTGCCAGTCATTCCACCAGGGATGTTGGTGCCTATGTATACACCCTACAAGCGTTATGTTTTCTCATATGGTTCCACTTATTCTAATCAAATTGAGGCCTTGATTGATTACGTTGTCCATGATCTCAAGGTAAAGGCGCCTAAAACAGGAATTGTCCATTGGCCTGTTGAATGGGCAAAGGAGGGGGTGAAGGCGAGTAAAGATCGACTAAAAGCATACGGAGTGGACCCGGTCGGAGAGATTGAACTTCCTATGGGTTCTGTAGATGCCTCTTCACAAGTACTCTCCATGAAAAAAGCAGGGGCCGAGTATGTGATCATCTTAACCCTTGCCCCTGGAATCATCAATTTTATTAAGACCGCAGAGAAATTTGATTATTTTCCTACCTATCTCACTTTCACCTGGTGTGCGGATGATTCGATCCTGAAGGCAGTGGGTAAAGCAGCAAAGGTTTATTACGCGGGGTCCATGTTCGGTGTATGGAATGATGATTCTCTGGGGGGGAAAGAAATGAGAGAGATCGCGCAGAAATACGGTTCCTCACCGAAATTGCCTACTCTCTATATTCAGGGATATACGACCACAGCGATCTTGGTGGAGGGCTTGAGACGAGCAGGAAAGAATCTGACCGTTGAAAAATTTGTGGATGCCCTCGAAACATTAAAGGACTTTGATTGCGGTGGAATGCTTTCCCCAATGACCTATACCTCAACGATACACAAGCCCTCAGACTATTCAAAAATTGTAAAAGCCGATATGGAGAAACTGGTCTTTGTTCCTGTCACCCAGTGGGTGAAGCCTCGAGTTGTAAAATAGTTTGGCCTCGCTGAGAATAGGGCTTCTATTCTCAGCGGCCATTTTTACAATTTTAAAAACATAAGGGATGGCTTAGATGGAGAAAGGATTGAAGATCAAGAGCGTAGCGGTCGTCGGTGGAGGAATCATGGGGGCAGGAATCATCTATACCCTCTCCTCTTTTGGGTTTAGCGTATGCTTTAAAGAACTTAACGATGAACTCATCAAGAAATGTATAGATCAGATCACTCAACTTTATGCTTCTGCCTTCAAGAAAGGGAAAATGAAAGAGGATGAGGTGAAAAAAGCCCTTTCTTTGATCCAAGGGAGGAGTGATTATCAAGGTATTGAGGAAGTGGACTTAGCCATCGAAGCAGTTCCAGAGGATATCAATATTAAGAGAAATGTTTTTCAAGAGATCGATCGTCTTTGCAAGCCGGAGGCGATTTTTGCGAGTAATACCTCTGCCCTTCCTATCTCAGAATTGGCGAGCTTTACAGAAAGAAAGTCGAAATTTATTGGAATGCATTGGTTCAATCCTCCTCAAGTGATGAGGTTGATCGAGGTGGTTCCAGGGCTTGAGACGTCTGAAGAGACCATTGAAACGATCATAACCTTTAGCGAGAGACTGGGTAAGGTCCCCATTCGCCTTAAAGAATGCGCTGGCTTTTTGGTTGCCCGCTTACTCGGGATGTATGTAAACGAAGCTTTTTGGATGTTAGGAGAAAAATTTCGACCTGCTGATATTGACCAATCGGGTATTGAAATGGGAATGCCTATGGGTCCATTCACCTTAGGCGATATGGCCGGATGGGATGTGGTTCTTCATGCCAATCAGACTCTCTATGAATCTTATGGGATGCGGTTTAAGATCCCGCCCCTTTTTCATGACCTGGTGGCTTCTGGAAAGCTTGGAGTGAAGACAGGGCAAGGCATCTATTCCTATCAAAAAGTGGAACCAGGACCACCTCAGAAAACAGGTGATATTTCTCCCTCTCCGAATAAACAGGAACGTGAAATCCTCTCAAACAGATTTCTTTGGACCATGATCAATGAAGGGATTCGTTGTCTGGATGAAGGGATTGCTAAAGAACGAGATATTGATAAGGCTTTACAACTTGGTGCTGGGATGCCTAAAGGACCGCTTGCTTGGGCGGATGAAATTGGCTTAGATTGGATCTTTACAGAATTGGAGAATCGCAAAGGGGAACTCGGAGAACGGTATTGGCCTTCCCCTTTGCTGAGAAGAAAGGTCAAAGCAGGGCTTTTGGGCCAAAAAGTAGGCAAAGGGTTTTATAACTATCCAGCATAAAATGAATCGATCGATGATCACATCCTTCCTTTTTAGGAGTTTACATGGAACAAAATGTCTATGTTGTGAGTGCGGTTCGTTCAGCCATTGGTGACTTTGGAGGTATTTTTAGGACACTTACTCCCATTCAACTGGTCGCTCCAGTGATGAAGGCATCGATTGAACGTTCAGGTTTATTAATAGATAAGATTGGCAAGGTCATTTTAGGGAATACCCTTTCCCCACTCAATCCAAATATTGCCAGAGGAGCAGCTATCACTTGCGGCATCCCGCCAGAGGTACCTTCTTTCAGCATTCACTGTGCTTGCGCAAGTGCCATGCAGGCCCTTATTAGTGGAGCTTCGGCACTGATGATGGGTGAAGCGGAGACAGCTTTGGTCGGTGGAGTGGAATCCATGAGCAATGCCCCCTATATTTTAGCCTCAACTCGATGGGGACAACGC
>JACAEV010000051.1 GCA_013388645.1 Syntrophaceae bacterium
ATTGGTTTTGTCATTTTAGGTATTTTTGTAATCTCGATGAGAGATTTTCATTTGAAAAGCTTTTCTTCCCAATCCCAAAAACCTGTCTCATCCCTACCTTATTTACTCGCTTTTATTGCGGCTGTCTCCGGCTCCATCTATTCGGTCTTGGATAAAGTGGTCGTCCAGATCCTTCACCCTGTCTTTTACACTTGGCTCATCAACGTCTGGATGTCCATGGATGTCGGGATTTATCTCCTCATCCACCGCGAAGCCCCTCTCTTTAGGGTCTGGAAGGAATCGAAGAAAGAGATTTTCACCATCGTACTTCTTCAGAATATTGGCTATGGCTGCTTTCTGATGGCATTGACCATGAGCAAGGTAAGTTATGTGGTGGCCTTTCGTCAGGTGAGTGCTCTTTTCGGAGCAGGAATGGGAATACTTCTTCTCAAAGAAAGACAATGGAAGATTCGGATGACAGGAGCATTGATTCTGACGTTGGGTTTGATTCTGATCGGTTTGGCCAAATAGTTGGGTGCCGTATGGTTTATCTTGATCAAAGTTCTTTGACCATTTCATGAATAAAGATCTGACGTTTTTTAAGCTCTCTGAACACCTCGGATGGATCGAAGGCCAATTCCGGAATGATCACCCCTTTGACTTTGACTTTTCCTGAAGCAATCATCTGGGTTCCAATGGCCATGGGAATGCCAACACATCGGGTATAAGCCCGCAGTTTTTCCCAACCTTTAACCGACCCGTCTGATGCAGGATGCGTGTGGGTTAGGATGTGTTGGACTTTTTTCCCATTCTGGATACCGATCACCTCCACGTGCAGGGCATATCCATAGAGATCAGTCGTCTGTCCCTCTGGGGCTTGCATTAAGTAACTTCCGATGGTGTCCAGTATCCCCACCTTGACTCCTCTGACTTTCACTTTATCGTTGCGCATGAAGCCCCAATCATAGAGAGCCTTGATCAACTGCATGTTCTTCGGAGGCCAGGTGCCTCGAACCTCAATTAATTTAACCCCTTTTTTAGCAAGATATTGAGCAACGGTTTTGGTTTCAGCGTGAGGAATAATATATTGTGGATGAGTCCCATAGGGTCCAGGCAGCTCAATCTCTCTCGGTCTGGCAAAGGGTGGAACTTGGATAAACTTGCCGTTTTCATATACCACCCGGCCAGGAAGACCTGGGTCATATTCATAAGTGGTTGTCTCTGTGATCGCCGCCGAAAAAGCAATAGGTCGAAAGGCACCATGGCTGATACGGACGATTTCCACTATTTCTAATTGGTCAGCCGCATACTTAACCATCATATTGGTCATGCCTGGAGTCATACCGAACCCAGGGACATGAGTTTTCCCATGTTTCTTAAACTTCTGGTCATATTGATATTCTTCTCCAAATCCATTGAGATTTATACCGTGGCAACCTGCTTCGGCGATGCAGGCAGTGGACCGTTTATTGAGTGAAATCGTCGTGCCGTCCATGACGATATCATATTGACGCATCAGTCGAACAGTTTCTTTTTTATTGTTCACATCGACCTTTTTGAAATCCACACGGGGGTCATTCAGCCATTTCACCACTTCTCGACCGGCCTTCCCGTTATAATCGCCAATGGTAATCTGTTGAAAATCCGAAAACTCAACAAGATCATAAGCTGCCTCCCGGCAAATTTTACCTGCCCCTCCCAAACACAATACCTTCATTGTTGACTCTCCTTTTTATTCCGTTTGTTTGAAGAGACTTTGGAAAATGTGAATCATTACTGATGGATTTCAGTTTTTATCAATAGATGGATATTTTCAGGAATGGATAGATAGACCTTTTCCTTGGGTTTAAAAAACGTCTCCCGAGGATTGGGTTGGTCAATAATAAACTTTTCTCCATTGATCATGACCGTATATTTGGCAAGCGAACCGACATACATGCCGATCTCCACCTCTCCCTGAAAGATGTTATTCATTCCCGTTGGTTCGGATTGAGAAATTTGGATCGTCTCAGGTCGAATGACCAGTTTCACCTTTTCTCCCACGTTAATATTCCTTTCTGGTACAAACTGGACGACCCCAATAGGGGTGGAGGCCGTCGCTTTGTTTAGCCCTATATCCACCCTTTCCACCACCCCTTCTAAGAAATTGACAAATCCGACAAAACTGGCGATGAACTCATTGCTCGGCCGTTCATAGATCTCGATGGGAGATCCAACCTGTTGGATGACACCTTCCTTCATGACTACAATTCGATCGGAGATGCTCATGGCCTCAAATTGATCATGGGTCACAAAGATGGTGGTGATCTTTAACCGTTCTTGCAGTTTGCGAATTTCCCCCCGCATGGTGAGTCTCAGGTTTGCATCTAAATTTGAAAGAGGTTCATCTAGTAATAAAACTTTCGGTTCAAGGCTCAAGGCTCGCGCTAAAGCCACCCGCTGTTGCTGGCCGCCGCTGAGTTTGTCGATCATCCTACTCCCAAGCCCTTCCAACTGCACCAGTTTGAGTAACTCTTCAACCCTCTCCTGAATCTTATTTTTCTTCCATTTCTTGATTTTTAATCCGTAACCGATGTTGTCTGCTACAGTCATGTGAGGGAAGAGTGCATAATTTTGGAAACAAATCCGAGTATCTCTTAAATTAGGAGGAAGGTGGTCGATTCTCTGGCCATCCAAAATGACCTCCCCGGAATCGAGGTTCGTAAATCCGCCGATAATCCTCAATAGGGTCGTTTTTCCACATCCGCTAGGTCCAACAAAAGTCACCAGCTCGCCTTTTTTCACCTCCATCGAAACGCCCTTTAACACTTCAAGACGATCATAGAATTTATGAATCTCTATCAGATTCAACATTGGGATAGGAGTAGGAATCGTCATTGGGGTTAAACTCCCTTTTTCTGTGTGATATCGAAGCCTGTTTTTTTGGTCAAATAATTAAGAATCATCATACAGAGAACAACAATGGCAACCAATTTCATGGTGGTTGCAGAGGCCAATCCGATCTCTCCATAAACCGCGGCATCGAAGATCTTCACGGCAGCTAATTCAAAACCTGGACTGACCAGAAAAACGACTGCACTTAACGAAACGATGGCAGTCATAAAGGTATATATAAATCCAGCAATAAAAGCGGGAAACATGATCGGCAATATAATCTTATAGAATGTCGTCATGAAGTTGGCTCCCAAGTCTGAAGAAGCTTCCTCGATTTCGATGTTGATCTGATGGAGCTTGCTGATCCCTGCCTCTACCCCCACTGCTAAAAAACGAAATACACAGTTCAAAGCCAGGATCATGATTCCTCCCGTCAGTTTAAAAGGAGGAGTATTAAAAGCCAGAAGGTACCCAATCCCAATCACTGTCCCGGGGAGCGCAAATCCTGAAAGGGAAACCATTTCGATAAAAGTACGGCCGAAAAATTTTCCTCGAACAATCACATAGGCGAGTAATGTCCCGATGATCGCACCGATTAAGGCAGCGATCAGGGAGACTTGGATGCTGTTATAAATCGCTCGGTTGGAATCAAAATTAAGGATATGACTGAAAACGATCTCGTTCTTCACCCCCAGAATCTTGGTAAAGGAAGCCATCAGGACAACCCCGAAGGAGATGAAGATGGCGAATACCGCAGTAAAACCGATCACGAGGAAGGGAATCTTAACGAGAGGGGTCATCTTTCGGGGTTCGGAGGCCACAGGTTTACCACCGATGGTCGTAAATTTCTTTCCAGTCAATAAATAGTTGTGAAGGAAAAATATGATGATGCAAGGGATGATCAAGATCACCGATAAAACACTTCCCATTTCAAAATCAGCCTCCCCGATGATCATGGTATAGGTATCGGGGGCCAGGAAAGGTGTTCGCCCGCCCAGAATCGCCGCGTTTCCAAATTCCGCAATGGTCATAACAAAAACGAGAAGACCGGCTTTGAGAATCCCTGGGGTGAGCAGTGGGATGGTAATGGTTCGGATGATCCTTCCCTCTGAAGCCCCTAAATCGTAAGCACTCTCTTCCAGGTTTGGATTCAGGGACATCAGGGTATTTTCAATCATCAAATAGGCTAAGGGAATAAAGGCAAGGGTTTGGGCGACCACCACACCCGTGAAACCATAGATGCTCCAGTTCAGTGCAAAAGCTTTGGTCAATATCCCATTCCGGCCAAATAGAATGATCAGTGAAATCGCAAAGAGGTAGGGGGGAGCAATCAATGGCATCATAGAAATAATTTTAAGAGGTTTACGAAGGACGAGGGGACCGCGGGTTGTCAGATAAGCAAGACAAAACCCGACCACAAGGCAGATGACCGTGTTGATAAAGCCCAGCAACAATGTATTCTGAAGAGACTGGAAATAATACCCTTTTGTAAAAAATTTTAAATAATAGGCAAAGGTCAGTCCTTGGGGATCTCTGATGCTCTTGATCAAGACAGCGAGGATGGGGTAGAGGAGAAAGATGGCAAGAAGCAGAAATAAAATCGCTGCAAGGATGTTAATCAGTTCTGCATTGATAAAGGTCTTGAGTCTCTCCCAGACATTAGATTGGGGGACAGAATAACTTTCTGCTTTTGCCATCTTCCTTTCCTGCGAAGGCCCTCTTACTTGAATTCCGTTCTAAACTTCTCTTTCCAGATATCGTTCCATTTCGGTCTATTCTCAGCAGCCCATCCGAGGTCTAATTTGATATATTTCGGTGTCGTCTTTCCATAAAGGGCATTGGGAGCTGGCCGAGGAGTCATGTAACCAATTCCAGCCATCATATCGCTAAAGGCCTGGGTCCCCAAGACATCGATGATCTTTTTACAGGCATCCATCATTTTTGTTCCACTCAGAATCAAAGCAAAGGTCCCGTCGTAGCCGATCCCCTCTTCCGGGATGCTCCAGAGTAAAGGATAGCCCTCATCAATTCTCTTTTTAACGTTCTCATCCGATGTGATCCCTAATAAAAACTCACCCCTCCCGACTAAGTCTGTTGGGGCATTTCCACTTCGGGTATAATGGTGGATATTCTTGTCCAGTGCGGCAAGAAAGTTCCAGCCCTGTTCTTCTCCGTAGAGGGCTAAGAAGGCATATCGAATCATATTGGCCGTCCCTGAACTTAACGGAGAAGGCATGACGATTTGGTCTTTCCATTTTGGGTCTGTCAATTCCTTCCAGCTCTTCGGCATCGTATACCCCTTCTCTTTCAATTTATCTCTATTTCCGACGAGCACGAATGAAAAGTTGGCGATATTAAACCAGTTTTTATCTGAATCGATAAACTCTGGGGCAACACCCTTCCAATTCGGGGAATCATAAGGGACAGACCATTTGTTTTTCTTTGCCATAAAAGCCAGTGGTGAACCGCAACCGACGATTATATCAGCGTTAAAGTTGGGTGCCTCTGACTTCACCTTTGCTTCAATTTCTCCAAAAGACTGGAAGGTCTGGAGGATCTGGATCCCTGTCTTTTCCTTGACAAAGTTAACGATTTTGACATTGTTCTCCGGAGAGGTCCCCATATAAGCCTTGACTGTTTGTGCGTAGACCTGGCCACCCATCAATACAGCTAAAAAAACAGACACAAAAATCGATAAAACCAATTTTTCTTTCATAAATTTTCCTCCTTTCAAATTTTTAAATATTTGTCCTTAGAAGAAACCTTTTCCCAACCACCTCCCTCCTTTTCATCATTCAGCCATTATATTACCACAAAAAGCAAATCTTATCACTCTCTCGTCAGCCTGCTTAGTGTACCCTAAATTGATCGATTCTTATGACTTCTGGTCTTTCTATTCATCTCCGTAAGGTTCCTTTTTAATTCAAAAGCTCGGATGGATTAGCCGAATGAGAAAGAAACTCAAACCTGCCATGATGGCGGAGGCCGGAATCGTGATAAACCAGGCAACAATGATATTCTTGGCCACTCCCCACCGGACGGCCGAAATCCTTTGCCCTGCTCCTACTCCCATGATGCTTGAGGAAACGACATGGGTCGTTGAAACGGGTCCTCCAAGCAGAGCAGCTCCCAAGATGACCACCGCTGAAGAGGTCTGGGCACAGAAGGCATGGACGGCCCTCAACCGATAAATTTTTGAACCCACTGTTTTAATGATCCGCCACCCTCCACTGGCCGTTCCGAGTGCGATGGCGGCTGCACAACTGGCAACCACCCAAAAAGGGATATCAAAGGATGGCAATATCCCAAGAAGGACGAGAGCCATTGAAATGATCCCCATCGATTTCTGGGCATCATTGGCCCCATGGCTGAGGGAAAGGGCAATGGATGAAAGGATCTGCATCCGATTAAAAAAATGCTTGGCTTGAGGCGTTGCGCCTCTGAATAAATGGAGGGTTCTTTTCAGAAAAAACATCCCAAAAAGGAGACCTAACAAAGGGGAGATAATTAATGTGGCAATTACATAGAGGAGTCCCTTCCACAGTATCTTGTCTGGTCCGTAAGCTACCAGCACTGCACCAATCAAACCTCCAACCAAGGCATGGGAGGAACTCGAAGGAAGTCCGAAAAACCACGTAATCAAATTCCAGACAATCGCCCCGATCAGAGCAGCGGTGATGAGGGCGAGTGAAAGCTCTGTCGTTCTTGCGTCAAAGGCTGACACATCAATAATTCCCTTCCCAATTGTTTGAGCCACCGCCGTACCAAAAAGAAAGGGACCCACAAAATGGGCAAGAGCAGCTAAGCCCAAGGCCTTCTTGGGGGTCATGGCCCCTGTCACTATGATGGTGGCGACCACATTGGACGAATCGTGAAAACCGTTGGAGTAGTCAAAGAAAAGTGCCAAACCAACGATAATCACGGCGTATATCAAAATTAGGTCTTCGATGGTAGAACTCCTTAGCGAAGAGATTTAGAAATCCATGTTTTTCAGTACCTTACGGCTGATTTCAAGCATTTTTTCAATATCTTTATTGGTATGAGCTAAGGAGAGATAGAGTTTCGTTCCCATCGGATTCAAAAAGATTCCATTCTTAAATAATCCCAGAACGAATTCCCTTCCCTTTTCTCGATCAGCTCCAAAGGCCGTTCTGTAATCGACAACCTTTTTTTCAGTGAAGAGAACTTGGCAGAGAGGTCCATCCCCTATCACTTGACCCGCAATTCCTAATTCCTTGAGGAGATTTTTCATTCCATTTCTTAAGGTCTTTCCCATTGCATGAAGCCTTTTATAAGTTCCCTGATGACGGAGCTCTTTGAGTGTGGCAAGGCTAGCCGCTGCAGAGATCGGATTCCCGGCAAGCGTGGAGGCAAACCAGACAAATCGCTCTTTACCCAGATTGGATTCTGTACAAAGGTCAAGAATATCGGCTCTTCCGCAGATGGCTCCGATGGGATATCCTCCTCCCATTGCTTTTCCAAAGGCGGCAAGATCAGGGGTGACCCCGTAATATTCCTGGGCGCCTCCATAAGCCAGGCGAAATCCCGTGACGACTTCATCAAAAATAAGGAGAATCCCTTTTTCCCTGGTCTTTTTTTGGATTCCTTCTAAAAAACCTTTCACCGGAGGGGTACACCGCTGTAAAGGCTCCATAATGACGCAAGCGATTTCTTCTCCATACTGATCAATCAATCTGCTGGTGGTCTTTAAG
>JACAEV010000128.1 GCA_013388645.1 Syntrophaceae bacterium
CATCTCTTTGCGGGAAACAACAGAGTTGCCTCAGTCTTCTTAGATGGAACAACACAATTCTACCATACCAACCATCTCGGCTCTGCCTCAATTATAACAGATGGCTATGGAAACAGAAAAGAGAGGATGGAGTACTTCCCCTTCGGGACCTATCGGGAGGCTATTGATTATGATACCAACTTCCCTGATGTGTTCTACACCTTCACCGGCCAGGAGGAGGACGATGAGCTTGGGCTCTACAACTACAATGCCAGACTTTATGATCCGGTTTTGGGAAGATTTATCTCGCCAGACCGACTCATTCCTGATCCAGCAGACCCCCAATCCCTGAATCGTTATACCTATTGTCTGAATAACCCTCTAATCTATACTGACCCGAGTGGAGAGATTTTTGGGATAGATGATCTTTTATTCGCAGTAATTGTTGGTGTTAGTGCTGGATTGGGAGCTGCCTCAGGGGCTTACCAAGCTCATAGAAACGGAGGGAACATCTTTCAAGGTGCCCTTATTGGGGCAGTGATTGGAGCGGTTTCAGCCGGAGCTGGGATAGTAGTAGGAGGTTTCGTGAGTTCATGGGCAACCTCTGCTCTTACGTGGGTTATTGATACGGCTTCCCCGCTCTACAGTGCTGCGATTAGTGTCTCCGGCGCGGTAGGCGGTGGCTTTGCAGGGGGTGCGGTAGCTGGCGGTCTTAATGCCGCCGTCTATGGCGGCAATGTCTGGCAAGGGGCTTTATATGGAGGGCTGATTGGTGCCGCCATCGCCGGCACCACCGCAGGCGCGGTTGAGTTGAATAATTGGGTGAATGGAGAAACTGGAGGTACCGGGAGTAGCAAAATTGCGTCACAAGAACAAATGGATAAATACAAAAATAACCATGGAATAAAGTTTTCTGAGAATCCAGATTGGCCCACATCTTATAGGGTAGTCACTCAGGGATACAAAGGAGCAGCCCATACCGGCATTGATATAAGGAATCCTTATGGATCGGCATCATGGGCAACCGAAGAGGGAATAGTAATCGAGGTCGGCCCAGAAAAATCAGGAATAAACAGAGTAATGATTAAGCATGAAGGTGGCTATGTAACAAAATATTATCATCAAACCCCTCTCGTCAGGGTTGGTGATATTGTCCAAAAAGGTCAAGTCGTAGGATGGTCTGAATTTTGGCCCAAAGGCAGCCATCTTCATTTTGAATTGTCCGTAGATGGAAGTAAATTCTACAGCATCGATCCATTGAAATATTATTTCAGGAATGTGCCATATACTTTTAAATGAAATAAAAAATATAGCATGGGATCAAAATTTCATAGAATAAGATTATGCCGTTTAAGAAAGTCTTAAGCTTTACATATCATAGGTTGCCAGGAAGGAGACACGAATGGATAAAAGAAGGCTTTTCCTTACGGTTCCTTTAATTCTTATGCTGGCTTGTAGTTATGTTAACGGAAAGCAATTTGACACCTTCCGTTGGCTTACCGAGGAGGAAGATAAGGAAACCTTAATAAAGATTAGTCAAGTCTTTACAGATGAACTGAAACCAGATGACCCTGCAAAAATAGGACCACGTTTGCCATACTTGTACAAATATATATATAAGGTGGGGGTTTTCAGGTCAACCGCGCTAGTCATCATTGGGCATAGGGAAAATAAGGATCACGATACCGGGGATCTCTTTCTGTCATTTAACTGCGATCTAAGTACCAATGAAAAATCACGAATCCAAACATCCCAAATGATGTGGGTCTGGAGGCTATACAATCTTGTTTACTTTGAATTCGCTCTTACTCCTGACATAGTGTTTGAATACCAAAATTGTACTGAATGTGAAGCTTCCCGATATATTTCTTCATTCCAATATGACCGAAGAAACAAAAAATGGAAGGTTCGTTCGTGGGGCGAAGACGGTGATGCTATTTTTATTGGTAGCGATCCTGAGATAGGCGTTGAAACTAGGATTTATGACTGCCTGCACAAAATCCAGGACTTCGATAGCGATGGCTTCCGAGACATTGCAGTCCGCTGCAGGATAACTGGGACAGAGACCCATTCCGTAATAGACACCACTATCGTTTACACAATAAGGAGTGGTTCCCCTCAGAAGAGAAAAATACAAGAGAAGAAACAACTTCTAAAGATTCAATCAACACTTTGTGAAGGGCAAAGTGGACATCCGCTATGTAAATAGCAAGGGTGAAGGCCGCAACATTAAGCATGGCCAAGGGATTCGGCAATGGGGTCAGGCTTGCAAAGTTGCAATATTTTATTTAATATAGTGTCATGGCCCGTAAGCCAAGAGTATATTATCCTGGAGCGCTCTATCATGTGACCCTGCGAGGCAATGCAGGGCAGGCCATATTTTTTGATAACCGCGACCGGACTCGTTTCTACCTCTTACTGCAAGAGGGAATAGAGCGGTTCAGGCATCGTATCCACGCATTCTGCCTCATGAGCAATCATGAAGAAAGGGGACGTTGGTTCTAAAACAACTTGACGTTTGGGGAAAATGAGAGTAAGATTTCCGTATGCCGAGACAACCTAGACTCGATGCTTCTGGAGCCTTACATCACATCATGGGCCGAGGCATTGAAAGGACAAATATATTTCGGACGGATCAAGACCGAGAAGATTTTCTGAACAGGCTGGCAGCTCTTTCCTCGAGGGCAAGGAGAG
>JACAEV010000041.1 GCA_013388645.1 Syntrophaceae bacterium
CTTTTAAATTTTACTTCACTGCCCCTCAGATTGAAGATGGGTGTCAGAGTTTCTAAGAGCGCCATCCTGAAACGTCTGGGAATGGTAAAATTCGAGAAACCTGCCTGCCTTTATGGCTTCTCTAATTTTGATTAAAAGGTTTATATAATAATACAAATTATGGATCGTATTCAACCTCGAGGATAAAATTTCTTTGGACAGATAAAGATGACGAAGGTAAGCTCTCGAATAATTTCGACAAGTATAACAGATGCATGTTTCATCTAAAGGCCGTCCATCTTCAGCATATTGAGCTTGTTTAATGGAGATCTTTCCAAAAGAGGTAAAAAGGGTTCCGTTTCGGGCATTCCGAGTGGGAAGGACACAATCAAAAAGATCGACTCCATTCATGACGGCATATAGAATATCTTCTGGTGTACCAATCCCCATTAAATAACGAGGGGTGCTTATCGGCAGAAAGGGAATTGTCCATTCTAAAACATCCTGCATTGATGATTTTGGTTCCCCAACACTGAGGCCACCAATGGCATATCCTTGAAATCCCATCTCTACTAATGTTTGGGCGCTTTTCTTCCTCAGATCCCGATAGATTCCCCCCTGAACGATGGCAAAAAGAGCAGGTCCGTTTTCCCGCTTCGTTTCTAAACATCGTTTCGCCCAACGACTTGTTCGCTCCATCGAGATGTTCACATATTCATAGGAGGAAGGGTAGGGAACACATTCATCTAAAACCATGGCAATATCTGACCCCAGGGCAATCTGAATTTCCATCACCTTTTCGGGTGTGAGGAAGTGGGAAGATCCATCTAAGTGAGACTGAAAAGCGGCTCCCTCTTCTGTGATCTTCCGAAGGCTTCCAAGGCTGAATATCTGGAAACCACCACTATCCGTTAAAATGGGCCTATCCCAATGGATGAAATGATGAAGTCCCCCTAATTTACGAATGACTTCATGGCCCGGTCTGAGATAGAGATGGTAAGTGTTCCCTAAAATCGCTTCGACACCTATTTCCATTAATTCTTCAGGGGTCAGCGACTTCACTGACCCCTGAGTTCCCACCGGAAGAAAAGCAGGAGTGGCAAATGACCCATGATCTGTTTCAACCCTCCCCACCCTTCCTTGAGAGAAATTGTCTGTTTGAATGATCTCGAAACGAAAGGCCATCTCTTTTTTTTCTAGCGTGAAACGTAAGGTGCAAGGCGTAAGTCGTAAAGTGCAAAGTCAAACCCCTTCCGCCTCACGCCTGACGACTTACAGTTAAAGGATCAGCATGGCATCGCCATAGCTGTAAAATTGGTATTTTTTTTCAACCGCTTCGTGATAAGCCTTCAGTAGAAGATCTTTCCCGGCGAAAGCGGACACCAGCATGATGAGCGTTGATTTTGGAAGATGAAAATTAGTGATCAATCCATCTATGACATGAAAGCGATACGGAGGATAAATGAACAACGACGTCATGCCGCACCCCGGTCTCACCCCTCCTTTACCATTGTGAAAGGATTCAAGGGCACGGGTCGTCGTCGTTCCCACGGCAATCACTTTACCGCCTCGGACTTTGGCCTCCTCTATTTCTTTTGCTGTTTCCTCCGATATCTCTATCCATTCTGCCTCCATGTGATGTTGTTCAATCTCAGAAACTTTCACAGGAGCAAAGGTGCCAATGCCGATATGAAGCGTAATCATGGCCATGCGTATTTTTTTCTCTTTGAGCGACTGAAGCATCGATTCGGTGAAATGAAGACCTGCGGTGGGTGCAGCAATGGACCCGTCTCTCTCTGCGAAAACGGTCTGATAGCGGTCTCGATCGAAGGGCTCATCCTCTCGTTTGATGTAAGGGGGAAGGGGGACATGACCTATCTTTTTAAGGAGATCCACCCCATCACCTTGGAAGAAGAAACGGATCTTCCCCTTTCCTTCGTTGACCTCTTGTACTTCTCCCTCAATGCCCTGCTCAAATTGAATTCGAGTCCCCCGCTTCACTTTTTTAGAGGCTTTCATCAACATTTCCCACTCTTCCCTTGTCCCATTCCGTGATGGGATGAGAAGTATCTCCACTTTACCACCCGTTACTTTTTTTCCAGTGAGCCGGGCTGGGAGAACACGGGTATTATTCAAGATGAGGAGATCGCCAGGATGAAGGTAGGTCGCGATATCTTGGAAAGTTCGGTGCTCGATCAATCCGGTCTGCCGATGAAGGATCATCAATGAGGTTCTCCCTCTCTGGGAAGAGGGGTATTGAGCGATCAAGGATGGAGGGAGAGGGTAATCAAATTCTTTAGTCCTCATAAGAAGTTACCTGATCAGTGATTAAAACTAAACTAACAGAGTATTCACAAATCTGCAAGTAAAAATTTGACTTTTGGGGGGGCTTCGATTAATCTAAACCAACTTTGTTTGTGGAAAGAGAATAGATGGAATGGCCACTGAAAGAACAAGAGATCATCGTATTGGGTTCTGGATTGGGGGGATTGATTGCCGGGACCTTATTGGCGAAATGCAACCACTCTGTTCTACTTTTTAGAGAAAATGGATATCAACCCTCCCACACTCTGAAGGGATACCGATTTACCCCATTCTCAAGCATTTCAGAGAAATGTCTCAAGCCCCATCTTTTAAAGAAAATTTCTCAGACCTTGGGCCTTCCTTCCTTCCTCGATTCCCAAAAGGGGGATTCACAGGGGAAAGCCAACTCAGGAAAATTTAATAAAGAAGGTGTTTATCAATTCATCCTTCCCAAGGCAAGGATTGACATTTTTTCACAGAGATCTTTATCCCAAAAGGAATGGAAAAGAGAGTTTGCTGACGAATCGGCCCAGATTGAGAGATTTTATGATGATCTTGAACAAACCCAACATCTATTACAAAAGCTAAAATCCAAGGAAGGGGTTTCTCCGTTTTTCCCTTTTCGGCAACAATCTTTCATTAAGAATTTTTTTTCTTTTAATTCGTTCTCAGGAGAAAGACTAAGTCGAAGGCTCTCTGGTTTTTCAAGAGAGTTTAAAGAGTTGATCAAACTTCGATTGACCTCCTGGGGAAACTTTTATTCGGACCAATTTCCTATGGCTTTAACCGCTCACCTTTTACTCGATGAATTGGGAACGTTGATTTCAAATTTCGATTTAGAAAAACTTGAACAGGAAATTCTGAACCATTTTTTACAGTGCGGTGGGGAAGTGAAAGAAACCCATCAGGTAAAAAAAGTTGAGATGAAGTGGCCCAAAGGGCAGACGCTTTCCCTGGAGGGGGACCAAACGATTTTTCGGTCTAAGTTTCTCATTTTAAATGCCCCTCTTCATCGAATGTTACCTTTATTAGATCGCAAGGGAAGGGGGGTGGTGACAGGGCAGGAGAGAATTAAACCCCGATACGTGTTGATCCCCATCTTTTTAGGAATTCATGAAAAAGTGATTCCCGTCGGAATGAAGGACTTGCTGATCTCCATTTTAGATCTTGAAAAACCTTACTCGGATGGCAATGTCATTTTCCTTTCCCTCAGCCCAAAGGGAGATGAAAGACAAGCCCCTGAAGGACGTCGAGCCCTGACTGTCATGAGTCTGATGGAGTTAGATAAATGGGAACAGACCCTTCTGGTCGATTATCAGCATGGGGTCCTGAGACATTTACATCATCTCTTTCCTTTTCTTAAAAATCATATCGATTTTGTGGATTTCCAGTGGGCATCTGAACATGTTCCAAGATGGTCTTACTCACATTTTCTTTACGAAGCCACTTCTGATTTTCATTGGAGGGAGGGAGTAGCCCCCATGAGGTTACCCAAAAAGGTATACTTCGTTGGAAAAGAGAATTTCCCTTATTTGGGATTGGAGGGGGAGATCATCACCGGCCTGATGGTGGCCGAAGAAATTTTAAAGAAATATTCATAACGATCTTCTTCTTATCGAACGGATGGATTAATTAGAAAAAATGAAGGTCGGTCGAATTACAAACCCATTTTTAATCCTGGAGGCCGATCGAGGTTAAAAACCATCATGGCCATCTGCTTTTTGAAATCTTCGAGGATCTCCCCGAAGTCTTTAAAAAAGCGGCAGGGGATCCCCTTCTTTAAACAATAAGTATAAAGGGTTTCTTTGGCGAAGACGAAGTTAGCTTCCTGAGCAGCGCAACGGTCGGAGAAACCATTTCCAATAAAAAAGATAAAATCATATTCTTTTCGATGCACCTGAATGATCTTCTTTTTACAGGTCCCGCAGAGACCGCAATCTTCCTCAGAGTTGGGAAAAGAGAGAGTCATTCTACCATCCTTCTGGAAATGGGCGCCGTTAGCATAGAAGGGAATCTCTGAGAGATGGTGAATTTTTAGTATTTTCTCAATATAGAAATCAAGACCATCGCTTACGATTTTTAAATCCATCTTCCTTTCACGGCAATATAGATAGAAAGATTTAAAAAAGGGGTCGATGGAGGAATGTCCTTGAATAAAGTCGAGGATTGTCCGCTCATTCCCTTTTAAAATTTTTACTATTCGGGAGTAACCTTCTTTTGAGCCGATCTTCCCTTTTCTGAAATCCTGATCAATCGACTCCCAATCTCCAGAGGAAAATTGCCTGACGAGGGCATAGCCCATATCCTCAATACTGATCGTCCCATCAAAATCACAAAGGAGAAGTGTTTTCAATCGTCCCAGCCCATCTGTTTCCTTTTAGCTATCGGTAATTTGAATTTTTCTTTTAAACGACGGACCACGAGGTCCGGAACCAGTCCTTCGACCCCTCCTCCTAATTGAGCCACTTCTTTGATGGTTCTGGACGATACAAAAAAGTAGTCTTTGCTGGTCATCATGAAAAGGGTGTCCAGGTGGGTATTGAGGCTCCGATTCATAGAAGCCATGTGAAATTCATATTCAAAGTCTGAGGTGGCACGAAGACCCCTTAGAATGACTTTGGCATTGGTCTTTGCCACATAGTCCACAAGAAGCCCCTTGAAACTATCCACGATGACATGGGGGGTTTCTTTGAAAATGTCTCTCGCCATCCGAAGGCGCTCCTCAATAGAGAAAAGAGGACGCTTTTCTGCATTGTCTGCGATGGCGACAATAACTTTATCAAAAATTTCAAGGGCTCTCTCTACAATATCAATATGACCATAGGTAATGGGGTCAAAGGAACCTGGATAGATGGCCACTTTTCCCATGAGTTTATCCTCCTCTCTCCGATTGAATGTCATTCATCTCCCCCTTGATAGTTACCACTTCCGATTTGAAAGAAATTGGATCAGGATTTAACGTTTCCCTCATTGAGGATAGAATCCCTATGAGGAATTAAAAAAGAAATCAATGTATCTCCGATTTTTTTTTGGCGAATTAAAGCCCACCCCTCTAAATCTTGAGGAAGGTATTCTCGCCGGTCATGTTCGATGACCAGAAGGCTATCCTTGCCATAAATTGGATGGGAATTAAGTTTCGTTAAGGTTTTTTTTACCCATCCTTTTCCATAAGGAGGGTCCATCAGGATCAGGTCGAAGGATTCCCCTCTTTGTTTGAGCATTCCGATGGCCCGGTTTACATCTTTCGGAATGATTTCAGATCCATCTTCTAAACCAAGTTGATTGAGATTTCTTTGAATGAATCGCAAAGCCTGTCTTCCCTTTTCAACAAAAATGGCTTTGGAGGCTCCCCGACTGAGGGCCTCGATTCCTAAATTTCCTGTGCCTGCGAAGAGGTCAAGGACTATTTTCCCTTCCACCTCCTCTCCGAGGATATTGAAGATCGATTCTTTCACCCGGTCTGAGGTGGGGCGGACCCCATGCCCTTTTGGCCTGGATAATCTCCTCCCTTTTGATCTTCCAGTAATGATGCGCATTTATACAAGCCCACCAATTTCAAATTTAAAACTTCAAATGTCAAAGGGATGACAAATGATGATCTCGTAAAAAGTCTGAAAAGACCATTTTCTGCTATTCCTGCGAATGCAGGAATCCAGTATTTTCATGTAGTTAGAATTCCCTGGATTCCCGTTCCCCGATCGTTGTCGAGGACAAGTTTCACGGGAATGACGACTTTTACGATTCCAACAAATGTCTAAATTGAAAAAATGTTCTGAACATTTGGATTTGAGATTTCAATTGAACTTTGATTTTTGACATTATCTTTTCATTGAGATAATGCTTCTACTTTTTTTTGCATATGGTCCAAATGAGAACCCTGCCAATAAATTCTCAAACATTGTGGACATCGTGAAAATTCCTTTTTTTGATAAAAAATAAAATCGGGAACGTTCCCTTCAGCCTCCTCCCTCGAGATTTGATCAAGAGGGACATTACAAAGGAGACATCTCGAATAAGGGGTTTCCTCATTCAAGGAGATCACTTTCTTCTGAACAAGCTCTTTCAACTGGAGATCTGGTTTATCCTCCATGACCCTTATAATACGATCTTCTGGCTTTCTGGGAACAAGCTTGCCACTTCGGGTTAAGATGATCCGGTTCTGCTCGCGTGCCAATTTAATCAATGGGTAATTATTCTCTCCACGGTAATAGAGGGTATCGTAACCCAGCATTCTCAATTCCTTGGCCAACCTCCCTAACATCCGATCAACTAAAAATTTCATAGAAATTGTCTGATAGAAATGGTAACTTAGAGGTACTTGCCAATGATAGGTTCTAAATCCTTTTTCGTTTTTTCTGAAATAAATTTTTTCCCGGTGATCATGGCATATTTGAGAGCATTTGCACAAACACAGTCTCTTTTTTCTGGAAGATATTTGATCGCATGTCGAATGGCCTTTTTGGCGATATTGGTGCTCTGAGCAAGAATTCTAAGGACCTCACCGATCGAGACATCTCCGGCATCCTCATGCCAGCAATCATAATCCGTTGCAAAGGCAATGGTGGCATAACATATCTCTGCTTCACGGGCCAGTTTTGCTTCGGGAAGGTTGGTCATTCCGATAATATCCACCCCCCATGTTCGATAAAGTCTTGACTCGGCTCGAGTAGAAAATTGCGGTCCTTCAATACATAAATACGTCCCATTGGGATGAACCGTTGCTCCGACTTTTTTTCCTGCCTCAAAGAGGATCTGACTGAGATGGGGGCAGACGGGATCGGCGAAACTGATATGACCGACAATTCCATCACTAAAGAAGGTGTTCGGACGGCCTTTCGTCTGATCGATGAATTGATTCGGGATGACCATCTCCCCGGGATGGATGGATTCTTTCATCGATCCTACGGCACTTACACCGATGATCCATTGGACTCCCAACTTTTTCATCCCGTAGATATTCGCCTTGAAGTTAAGGGAAGAGGGCTGAATGCGGTGTCCTTTTCCATGTCGAGGTAAAAAGGCGACCTTCACCCCTTCCAGACGGCCAACGATAAATGAATCGGAGGGGTCTCCAAAGGGGGTCTTCAAGGAAACGGTTTGAACCTCTTCAAGACCCTCCATCTCATAGAGGCCTGATCCTCCAATCACCCCAACCATTTTTTCTGACATTCATTTTCTCCTTTGTTTTTAACGATGTTAATCCATTTCCATTGCACTGTCAAACATGAAAAACAATTTAAGATAATAGGCTTGGTTCAAATTTTCATGTCCGTTTAACCCTTGATGACCTTCAGAGATATTCTA
>JACAEV010000091.1 GCA_013388645.1 Syntrophaceae bacterium
TGTTTGATCCATGTGGTCGATGAAGCCCTCCAAATTTTTGGAGGTTACGGTTATATTTCAGAAACGGCCATCGAACACTACTTCCGAGATGCCTGGGCGATTGGGGTGGAACTTGGAACAGAGGAAGAACAGAAGGACGCCATTGCCGAAAGGATCATCGCGTCCGCTTCAAAGGCGGGCCTTGACAATAGATAATTTAATGTAATATTGTATGCAATATTAAATGTTATAATAGGAGCCGGAAAGGAGGAAAGGATGACTGAAAAAGATTTCTTTATCATTGACAGTGAAGCCCACATCATGCCCTGGGAGTTTCGTAAACACATCAGCTATTATCCGGCCAGTGCCTATTTTTCTAAACCCGCTGAATCCCCTACGGGAAAATGGTGGAACACGAATCCCCTGACCAAAGAGAAACGAGAAAAACCCTCGGATTGGACCATGGAAGGGTTGATCAAAGCCATGGATGATGCCGGAATTGACATGGCCTGCATGTTGAGGGAGTCTTTTCTGAATATGTCTTACAATGGTGTCCCCTGCTCGACCAATTACCACACCATCGAAGCAATGAAAAAATACCCTGGCCGCATCATTGGTTGTTCCAATGTCGGACCTCATCTCATTCGTGGGGTAAAGAACTCCATCAGAGAGCTTGAGATCCTTCACAAGGAGTATGGATTTAAATGTACAAAGATTTATTCACCCGAGGATTCGGGCCCCTTCAATCATCCGGAGATGTTTCCCTTTTACGAAAAATGTCTTGAATTGGGTGCCGCTGTTTTTATTCACACAGGATTGGCCGTGGGGGGCCATTCGGAATACTGCCAACCCATGTTATTGGACAATGTCTGTCTGGCGTTTCCTGATTTAAAGATTGTCGCCTATCATTTCGGATGGCCAGAAAATGATCTGTTGAATTCCTTAGCTTGGAAGCATAAAAATCTCTATGTGGGAATGAGTGGAATGCTTGGGCCTCTCTACTATGCACCTGTGAAGTTGGCCCACATGGTGGGTTCCATCATGAATATTCTGGGAGGAAGCGAAAAGATCGTCTTCGGTACGGACTGGCCCGCATCGCCAGCCGATCTTTCAGTAAAAGCCATCTTGAATCTTCAGATCCCAAAAGAATTTCAGGAAGGTTGGGGTTATCCTCCCATCACAGACCGAGACCGGGCCAATATGTTTGGTCTGAATCTTGCCAAACTGCTGAACGTGAAAGTCCCGAAAAAATATAGATACAAACAATAAGGAGTACGAAATCGATGGCAGGGACAAAAAGGGAACGACCAAAAGTCAGCAATAAGACAGATGGAAATCGAACCCAAATGGCCTACCGGAAGATTAAGGAGATGATGTTCAATTACGATATCGTCCCGGGGCAAAGGTTAATTTTCGTCGATTTTGCGAACCGGCTTGGCGTGAGTCGCACGCCAATCAATAATGCCCTCAGCATTTTAGCAAACGAGGGTTTCTTGGATTTCATTCCGAACCAAGGATATCGAGTTCACGAGATTACCCGGGAGGAGGCAAACCATCTCTATGAGATCAGGGAGATCATCGAATTAGGAGCCATTGAGTTAGCCATCAAAAAGGTTTCGCCTGAAAAATTGAAGACCCTCGAAACTCAGAAAAAGCTTTATGAAAAATCTGTAATGCAGCAGGTTACCCGGGGAAGGTTTACGCTCGACCAAGAATTTCATGCTTGTTATGTTCAAATGGCTGAAAACCCTTATTTAACAGACTATTTTAGAGAGGTCTATCAAAGGATTTTCTTGCGACATCGCATCGAAGGTTTGCCAGTAGGTCGCTCAAGAGAGGTGGTCATAGAACATAAAGAGATATTTAAGGCGATCAGCATGAAAGATGTGGGGGCCGCCCAAAAATTAATTAAGCAACACATCCGAGCAGGAAAAGATTACATCTTCTCCGCTATTTTTGGCCAAAAATCCATTTGAGGACAATTGTTTCTCTATGTCCAAGAAAGAGGATTCAAGCATCGCGCTTTGTTTAGCTCAACTCATTCAGCGCATGCGTTCAACACGAGTATCGGTTCAAGATCGTCGGATTGTCCGGCAACATATGCTCGATGCGATCGCTTCGGCCTTTGTTGGAATCAGGAACAAAGTTTTTCAAGATCTCACTCAATTATGTCCAAAGGTTACTGAGGGAAGGGGATGGCCAGCAAGCAGGCCCAATCGGGTGACCGCCTTAGATGCAGGAATGCTCTGGGCGTTTGCCATCAATGCTTCTGTTTTCGAAGATGGTTCTCGAGAAGGGGCCTGCCACCCAGCAGCAGCCGTCCTACCCACCGTCATGGCCTTATCGGAAAAGAAAAGCTGGGAAACCATTGATCAGGCAGTGATGGCTGGATATGACGTCATGGTCCGATTGGCAAGAAGCGGTAACCCCGAGTTTACCAGAAGAGGTTTTCATCCCACAGCCATCACAGCATCTTATGGGGCTGCAGCGACGGCCTCTTTGCTTCTTGGATTTGATTTGTCTACCAGTCAAAATGCGCTCTGCCTGGCAGCTCTTTGCAGTGCTGGATTGATGGCTTCTTTCATGAGGGGGGAAACACAACCCCTTCAGGTCGCCTGGTCGGTCCGCAGTGGGATCGCAGCAGCGATGATGGCAGGAGCTGGACATCTGGGATACGATCGCATCATAGAAGAAGGTTTTTATCCTGCCTACTTAGGAGCTCAACCTACCCTTCCGGTTGGGCAATCCCTCGAGTTTGAATACGCCATTCAGGGGTGCTATTTGAAACCCTACCCAGGTTGCCGTCATGTCCATCCTTCCATCGATGCGTTCTCTGAAATATTAAAAAGAAATAATATTCAAGCTTCCCAAATTAAAAAGATTCGGGTTCGGACCTATAAAGTCGCTGTGGAGACAGAAATCCATTCTCTGAATAAACGAGGAGACGCCTATTTTAATATTCCTTACGCTCTCGCTGTTAGGTTGATCCTGGGAAGAAATGATTGGGACGCCTTTGATGAAAAACATTTTAAAAATGAACAAATCCTAAAGCTCATGAGAAAGGTGAAGGTGAATGTTGATCCACAAATAGAAAGCCAATATCCCAATCTGAGAGGGGCCATCGTCGAGGTGGAAATGGAAAAGGGAAAAACATGTTATGGAGAAATCCATCATCCTCTGGGGGAACCGGAAAACCCCCTCCCCTTTTCCATGACTCAAGAAAAATTTCGTCAGGCGGCAAAATCCTTCCTGGCCAAAGAGAGCATGGATCGGATTGAGACGATACTGGATGTGTCAGGTTTAAAAGATTCCCCTGAGATCCTGTTGAAGACTTTGAGTGAAAACAAGATAGAAGATTGAGGAAAGTTCAAATGAAGCGCGAGGAGTGGAAAAAAATATTAGACCTCGATTACAAGACCAGAGGGAGGAGAAAATCGGTCTTCTCCACCCAGTCCAAAATTGAGTTGGACGATGCCTACGATCAGGATCAACTTCAACAGATCGGATTTGATCCAAAAAAGGATCTCGGCCTCCCTGGCGAGTTCCCCTACACCCGTGGCATTTATCCTTCCATGTATCGGTCTGACTTTTGGATCATGGGTCAATATTCCGGCTTTGGAAATCCAGAGGCGACGAATGAGAGGTTTAAGTATCTCCTCTCAAAGGGACAGACCGCCTTGGCACTCGCCCTCGATCTTCCGACCCAATTGGGAATTGAATCAGACCATGAACTGGCCGACGGAGAAGTAGGAAAGGCAGGAGTGACCATCAACTCTCTTAAAGACATGGAAGAAATTTTTGAAGGGATCCCTCTCCATCAACCTCGACAGATTTTTACAACAGCGAATGCCATCGGGCCGATCATGCTCGCCCTCTTTCTCGTTCTGGGTGAAAAACAGGGATTGGATCCAAAGCAATACCGCATCGTCCTCCAGAATGATGTCCTGAAAGAATTCGTGGCCAGAGGAGCTTATATCTTTCCGCCCACCCCCTCTTTGAGATTCTCCATCGATGCAGTTGAATACTGCACTCGCTTCCATCCGCACTTTAAACCGATTGTGGTCTGTGGCTCCCATATGAGACAAGCAGGAGCAACGGCGGTCCAAGAAATTGCCTTTACGCTCGCCAACGCTCAGGCTTACATCGATGAGGCCATCCATCGGGGTCTGGATATAGATGATTTTGCCCCTTCGATGGAATGTCAGCTCTCTGTCCCCATGGATCTGTTCGAAGAAATTGCCAAATACCGAGCTTTCCGACGGATGTGGGCCAGGATGTTAAAAGAGCGATATCATGCCAAAAAGCCTGAGAGCATGAAATGTTTTATCCGGGTCTATACGACCGGATATACGATGACCGCCCAACAACCCCTCAATAATATCGTTCGGGTCACCATCGAATGCCTGGCTGCCATTCTTGGAGGGGCACAAAGTCTTTCCGCCAATGCCATGGATGAAGTTTTATCCATCCCCACGCAGGAAGCAGCCCATGTGGCCTTGATGACCCAGCACATCCTGGCAAACGAAACAGGGATCGCAAACGTCGTCGATCCTCTCGGTGGTTCCTATTATATCGAATCTTTAACCAATGAACTTGAAAGAAGAGCATTAAACTTGATGGAGGAGATTCACCAAAAAGGAGGGGCCCAAAAAGCCATTGAAGGTGGGTTCTATCAGACTCTTATTCGAAAAGCTGCCGGGGAATATCAGCAAGAGATTGAAAAAGGGGAACGAATCATTGTGGGCCTAAACCGATTCAGGGAAGAAAAGGAGAAGGTGAAAATCGAATGTTTCAAGGTGGACGAGGCGGTCCAAGAGAGAATCGTTCAGAAGCTTCACCATCTTAAATTAGAGCGCAACCATCAAGAGGTGGAGAGATGTCTCCACCAACTTGATCAAGAAGTTCGTCTCGGCAAGAATTCCGTCTCTGCCCTCATCGATTGCGTAAGAGCCTATGCGACCATTGGAGAGATATGTCAGGTCCTCGCCAAACATTGGGGATTCTACCAAGAGGGAGCGACATGGGTATAAAAGAAACGAATCGAATTCCCCGAGTGTTGGTGGCCAAAATCGGATTAGATGGCCATAGTCGAGGAGCTCAGGTCGTCGCTTATGGACTTCGAGATGCTGGAATGGAAGTGATCTATACGGGAATCCGACAGACTCCCGCAGGGGTAGCCAGAACAGCCATTGAAGAGGGGGTGGATGTCATCGGCATTTCTTCCATGGTTGGTGCCCATATGGCCATCATGAAAAAATTGAGAAAGGAACTGGAGAAGCTGAATGCGGCCGATCTCCCTGTCATCCTTGGTGGAATTATCCCGGAAGAGGATTATGACCAGCTTCGTCGATTAGGCGCCTCTGCCATCTTCTCACCAGGCTCTGAATTGAAAGAGATAATCCATTTTTTCCAACAAATGGCCAAAGCCAAGGAATGGATTTCAGAAGTCCCGGGCACCCTTGCCGGAAAATATCTCGATGACCTTCATCTGTCAGGAACCCAATGCGAGCGATGTGGACAGGTCTATTTCCCTTCGAGAAGGAACTGTCCCCACTGCTTGGACGATCGCTCGATCAAACAGATTCCATTGAGTGACGAGGGAACCCTGCATACCTTTGTCGTAGCGGACATGGCTCCCCCTGGCTACCCTGTCCCCCATGCTCAAGGTTACATCGATCTATTTGAAAAAGGGCCACGGATCTTCTCCCTACTCACCGATTATGGGGAACCCTCTAATCTCAAGATCGGATGTAAGATGAGCCTGAAGGTGGTGAGATTGGGTCGGGATAGAGATCATCGAATGATCGTTGGATATCGATTTAGGCCATCAGGAGAAGTACGGAAAGGAGAAATAGATTGAGAGACACCTATGTCCTTGGAGTTTCCATGACCCGATTTGGGAAATTCTTGGACAAAACACTGCAAGACTTAGCCTATGAACCAATCTGGAATGTGATTTGTGAATCGGACATCGATCCTCACGATATCGATATTGCCTTCGTGGGCAATGCCTATGCGGGAATGATTACCGGTCAGGAGTCCATCCGTGGCCAGGTGGTTTTAAGAGAGGCGGGAATCTCTAAGATACCGATCATCAATGTCGAGAATGCCTGTGCCTCGGGATCGACAGCCTTCTACCTGGCCCACCGGGCAGTGGCTTCGGGTCAGGTTGAGCTGGCCCTTGCTGTGGGTGTTGAAAAACTATTCTGCGATGATACAGGAAAAAGTCTCAAAGCCCTTGCCACCTCCTCCGATCAGGAAATCGAAGGAAAGATGGGAATCCTTTTTGCTGGAATCTATGCCATGCGTGTTCGAAGCCATATGGAAAAATATGGTCTCACTCGTGAACAATTGGCCAAGGTCGCTGTCAAGAACCATGACCATGGTGCTTTGAACCCTCACGCCCAGTATCGTAACCGAGTGACCGTAGAAGAAGTCCTTGAATCGCGCATGATCGCTGATCCCATCACGTTGCTCATGACCTGTCCACTTGGAGATGGAGGGGCAGCCTTGCTTGTGGGGACGAAAGAAATGGCAAAAAGAATGGGGAAAAGACCCATCCGGGTGGGCTCGACGGTGTTGGGCAGCTTCGGCTTCACCCGGAAAGATGAACCGAGCATTGTTGCCCGTGTCTCAAAAAAGGCTTATCAGGAAGCAGGGGTGACCCCTCGGGAAATTCAGGTTGCAGAGGTTCACGATGCTGTGGCCCCAGTTGAACTTTTTCTCTACGAGGAATTGGGCTTTTGTGGACCCGGTGAGAGCGGGAGAATGATCGATGAGCGCACCACCTGGTTGGGTGGAAGATTACCGGTCAATACCTCTGGGGGATTGACCTCTAAAGGACACCCTGCCGGGGCGACAGGTATCGCTCAGTTGGCTGAGATTGTTTGGCAGATGCGCGGCGAGGCAGGGGATCGCCAAATCAACCCAGCTCCTCATGTGGGGTTAGTTGAAAATGGGGGTGGAAACGTAGCCGGCGAAACAGCCGTGGTGGCGTTACATATCTTATTGGCATAATAGATTTATTGAATCCATATTCGTGTCATTCGCTATCATTCGGGCGATGTGTTAGAAGGAGTTTTCATGAATGCGGGGTATCTCATTACACGAAGTGCCTATTATTTTCCCGAACGGAAAGCTTTTGTCATCGATGGTCAATCCATTTCTTACCGTGAACTGAATGGCAGGGTCAATCGATTGGCTAATGCCTTATTGAGCCTCGGTTTAAAAAAGGGGGATCGGGTCGCTCTTCTCTTTCACAACAGTTTGTCCTACCTTGAATCGTACCTCGCCCTATACAAATCAGGATTTGTCTGGGTTCGCCTCAATGCGAGGCTCCATCCTTCTGAGATCAAAGGGATGATTGAAGATTCCGGAGCCCTGGTCCTCATCCATGGTCCTGAATTTAGTGAAACAGTCCAGAAGATCTCTTCAGACATTCGTTGGGTCATCCAGAAGGGAAATGGACCAGGCATAAGTTATGATGATTTCCTTGAGAAAGGTTCGGACCAAGAACCCAAAGTGGATGTCACTCTCGATGACCTTTCCGATCTTTGGTATACCTCTGGAACCACGGGGGCCCCAAAGGGTATTATGATCACTCATCGAAATATCCTGACTTGCACCCAACTACTTCTCTGCGATGTCTACGATATCACCCTGGAAGATAAGCTCCTCACCGTTGGAGCCCTGAGTCATGCTGGGTCTGTAAGAGTCTTACCTTTCATCATCCGCGGGGCAACCAACTATCTCCACAGTCACTTTGATCCGACCAAAGCCTTTAAAGAAATTGAGACATCGAAGATTACAGATTTCTCAACAGTGCCAACGATCCTGATCGGGCTGATGGATCATCCAGAAAGATCCCGATACAATCTTGCTTCTTTAAAACGGATCACCTATGCAGGTTCTCCTATGGCTGTGGAAAGGATCAAGGAGGCTCTAAAGATTTTTGGCCCCATCCTGGATCAATCCTATGGTCAAGCAGAATCAATTATCACCATTACTCATCTTCCCAGATACGAACATATTCTCGATGCTGATCCTGTTCGCGAGCGACGGTTAGCCTCTGCAGGGAGAGAATATCCTGGCGTTCGGGTGAAGGTGGTGGATGAACAAGATCGTCCTCTGAATCCAGGTGAAATCGGGGAGGTCATCACCCGATCCGATCTGGTCATGCGAGGGTATTGGAAACAGCCGGATAAAACAGAAGAGGCCCTCCGGGGAGGCTGGCTCCATACTGGTGATATTGGCTATTTGGATGAGGATGGGTATCTCTATCTGGTCGATCGCCAGCATGATAAAATTATCACTGGAGGCCTCAATGTCTATCCAAGAGAGGTTGAAGAGATCCTCTCCACCCATCCTGCAGTCGCACAAGTGGCCGTTTTTGGCGTGGAGGACTCCTTGTGGGGTGAGGCCGTTACAGCTGCAGTGGTCGCAAGAGAAGAATCAAAGGTGACCACTGAAGAATTAATTCAATTTTGTAAAGATCGTCTTGCCGGATACAAAAGACCCAAAAAGATCTTTTTGGTAGAAGACCTCCCCAAAAATTTGTATGGAAAGGTGCTACGTAAAGAATTAAAGAAACAATTCGAAGTAAAGTAAGGTAGAAGTGATGAGCAAAAACAATTTGTTGCTTCTGCACGGGGCATTGGGTTCAAAGTCGCAATTTTCATCATTGGTCCCCTTTCTTGAAAAGACATTTCAAATCCATGTTTTGGATTTTGAAGGACATGGAAGTTCACCTTTGAAGAATAGACCATTCAGATTGGATCATTTTTCTGAAAATGTTTTGGATTATCTAAGCGACCATTCCTTAAACTGTATCGATATCTTCGGATACAGTATGGGAGGGCATGTTGGCTTGTATTTGGCTCAGAAACACCCAGAAAAAATAAACCAGGTGTTCACGCTTGCGACAAAATTTTTATGGACACCTGAACTCGCAGAGCGCGAGGTAGCTTCTTTGGATGTTGAAACGGTGCTGAAAAAAGTCCCCCAATTTGCCAAAGTATTAGAAGAAAGACATGCCGTTTCGGGCTGGAAAAACGTTTTGGAAAAAACAAAAGAAATGTTTTTGGAGCAAGGGAAAAACAATCCATTGCCATTGGAAGAGATGAGGAATATTCACCACATGGTAAGAATAGGAGTAGGAGATAGAGACAAAATGGTAAGCCTTGAAGAAAGTATAGAGGCCTATCACTCACTTCCGCAGGGAGAACTTCAAATTTTCCCTAAGACGCCCCATCCTCTGGAAAAAGTGCCGCTTTCCAATTTAGTATATGCCATAGTCGATTTCTTTAGCCCTGAAAGGAGATGAAAATGAGCATCAAACCAACATTGCTGGCTCAACCTGGAAAGATTGGCTCTCTGGAACTGAAAAATAGATTGGTTATCCCAGCCATGTGCACCAATTATACTTATCAAGGACATTTTACTGATCGAGCCATTTATTATTACGGGCTGAGGGCCCAAGGAGGTGCGGGTTTGATGATCATCGAAGCCGCAGCCATCGATTACCCCGGTGCAAGATCCGTTCTGAATAATTCTGTCTCCGATGACCAATACCTTCCAACCCTAAAAAAGCTGGCGGAGGAAGTTCACCGGTATGGGACAAAGGTGGCCCTTCAGATCATGCACGGGGGGAGGCAATCAAGCGTTGCCATCTGCGGATCTCAGCCAGTCTCGTGCTCCAACATTTCAAGTGCGCAAGTCCTTTATGATCGGCCCCGTGAGATCAGCACGTATGAATGCAAGAGAATAGTTAAACTCTTCGGTGAAGGGGCATTGAGGGCCAAAAAGGCTGGCTTTGATGCGGTGGAAATCCACTGTGCCCATGGCTATCTCTTAAGCGCTTTTCTCTCACCAACTCTTAATAGCACCAGAACAGATGAGTATCGGGGAATGGAAGGCGGAATCAAATTGGTTAGCGAGATTATCCAGGAGATAAAGAATCGCTGCGGTTCGGATTATCCTGTCCTTTGCCGGATTAATGGCGATGATTTTGATCCATCCGGAGGAGTGACCGCCATTGATTCGAGAATGATCTCCGTAGCCCTCGAAAAGGCTGGGGCGGATTGTATCAACATTTCCTCAGGGTTACGGGAATCGGATCATCACATCCATGACCAGACCATGGCTTCTCCCCGTGGTTCATGGGTCTACATGGCTGAGGGCATCAAGAAGACTGTAACCATCCCAGTGATGGTTGCCAAACACATTTCCGAGGATATGGTTGAAAATATTCTTGTCAAAGGACAAGCTGATTTCGTCTGTATTGGGAGACCATTTATAACCGATCCCGAGTATGGAACAAAACTTCTGAATGGAAAAGCGGAAGAAATTCTTCCATGCATCTGGTGTGCCCAGGGATGCTTCGATGTCCTATGGATGTTGGCCCCAACCACCTGTCTGGTCAATCCCGCGGCAGGTCGGATAGATGAAGCCTCTATCGATAAGATACCCAAGGCAAGTTCTAAGAAGAAAGTGACGGTCATCGGAGGAGGACCCGCAGGTTGCGAAGTGGCTTTGATTGCTGCGAAAAGGGGACATCAGGTAACTCTCTATGAAAGGGAAAACCGGTTAGGAGGTGCCTATCGGTTGGCGAGAAGTTCACCGTCAAAAAGGGAGGTAGAGCGCCTATTTACTTACTTTGAACAGGCGCTTCCAAACTCTGGAGTGAAGGTGATGCTTGGAAAAGAAGTATCACCGGATCTCATAAAAAAAGAAAAACCGCATACCACTGTCATCGCGGTAGGTGCAGACCCTGTTTTTCCCGAAAAAATTTTAGGGACGAAGGGATCCAATATTGTGACAGCGGCTGAGGTGATGAGTGGCAAGGCAAAGGTCGGAAACCGGGTGGCTATTTGGACCTGCAGTTACCACTGTACTTTTACCTGTAAACAGAAAATCACTCCTGTGGAAGGGGATCTCACTGGCATCAATTCCACTTACAGCTATGCTTGCCAGGCTGGATATGCAGCGGTAGACACCGCTGAATATTTAGCCTCTCAGGGTAAGCTGGTGAGCATTGTTACAGAAAGGAACGCTGTGGTCCCAGGTATGGGATATACTTCCCGAGGATATCTGATACGACGATTCTATCGAGCCAATATACGTGTTTGCAGCAATGCCAAGGTAAGGGAGATTAATGATCAAGGAATCCTTCTTGAAAAGGCGGGGATTACTTTCTTACTTGATGCCGATACCGTAATCATCAGTGTGGGTGCAAAACAGAGGAAGGAATTAGCCGAATCGCTAAAAGGAGAAGTCCCTGAACTCCACATTGTAGGCGATGGCCAAAAAATCGGAAATGCGATGACCTCCATCGAATCCGCTTATGACGTGGCGATGAAAATATAAGAAAGTGAGGGGTAATTTCTGAAAAAAATGGGATGAGAATCGCCGCTTGACATTAAAAATGACATTATGATATAAGGTTGTCATTACAAGTATTTGATCGTGAATGAGAAGATTCACTGCACATCGCAAATGAAATTCTTGACAAAACTCAATGTTCGGGTAGATATTGAATGATAGTTTAACGATTAATGTCTTGAAAAGAAAGGAGGAAATTATGAAGAAGAGAGGATTATTGATGTTACTTGGAAGTATCTGCTTGGTCTTTATTTTGGCTGCTCCGTCATTGGCTCAGGTGATCAAATTGACTTTGGCTGACCAAAACCCTCAGACGGGTTGGGGTCCAGTCCATGCCCTTCAACCCTGGGTTAAAAAAGTCGAGGATGCCACAAAGGGGAAGGTCAAAATAGAGGTGTATTACTCCCAGACACTTGCAAAAGGACCCGACATCTGGAATGCAGTAAAAAGTGGCATCGCTGACATGGGTTGGTGTTTCCATGGTTACTGGCCGGGAATGACCCCTTTGTCCGATGTCATCAGTCTTCCTGCCCTACCTTTTACAACTGGCGAAAAAGGGAGTGAAATACTATGGAAACTATATGAGAAGTTCCCTGAGATTCAAAAGGAATTCCAGGATGTGAAACCGTTGATGCTCTGGACCAGTCATCCTTATCTTTTGATCACGACTAAAAAACAAGTCAAAACATTGGAAGATATTAAGGGATTAAAGATTCGACAGACTGGAGGGCCACCGACGGACCAAATGAAGGCGTTGGGTGGAGTGCCCATGCTTATCCCCATGCCCGACAATTATATTTCAATGCAAAAAGGGGTGATCGATGGCATGGGAGCGCCATGGGAGGCAATCCATGCCTTCAGACTTTACGAGGTTGTTAAATTTTATACTCAAGTACCTTTCCCTGCCGTCTATTTTTCGATGTCCATGAATAAAAATAAGTGGAACAGTTTACCCAAGGATGTCCAGGATGCCATCATGAGTGTCAGCGGCCTGGAAGGTTCTAAATTCTGGGGACATAATTTCTTTGATACGGCAAAAAATGGTGTGTATGAAAAGGCGAAAGAGACTGGACGGGAGATCGTTTATTATGAACTTCCACCGGAAGAGCGTGCAAAGTGGTTAGAGGTTGGCGGAAAACCCATCTGGAGGGATTGGGTGAAGAAGATGGAAGAGAAGGGATTAACGTCAGCCCAAAAAATCCTCGACGCCACTCTTGAACTGGCCAAATAAGAGGGATTTTACTCTTAGGCATTTAAAACCAAGAGAAGGAATGGTGGAATGAGTCCTATTTAAAAAGCGACTTTGTTCCATCATTCCTTTTTGTTAACTTTGTTTTTGCCTAAAGATTTAAGGGAATGATAGATGGAAATTAAAAGGGGAGTGACTTCTCTCAACCTCATTGCTCACCCTATCATTAATATTCTTCTCGTGATCGGGGCAGGCATGGTTGCAGGAATGATGCTCCTGACCGCATGTGACGTAGCGCTTCGCTACATTTTTAATCGGCCGATCACAGGCGCCTATGAAGTGATTGCCTTTTTCATGGCGATCGTGGTCCCTTTTGGAATTGCCTATTGTGGCCATCAGGGAAGTCATGTGGTCGTAGACTTGTTGGTGGTTCGATTGCCGAAAAAGCTTCGGGCCATCATTGGAAGTGTTACAGCTTTTTTGACGCTTGGTCTTTTCATTTTAATCACGTGGCAGAATTTTATTTACATCCAAGAGCAGTATCAGTCGAAATTGACCTCAGCCGTTCTCCTGATACCGGTCTATCCGTTTATCGGGATCGTCGCTGTCGCCTCGGCTGTATTCTGCCTTGTGTTACTCATCGATTTCTTTAAATCTATTTCTGAGGTAGTAGAAAAGTGACCCCCATTACCGTAGGACTCTTTGGAATTGGTATTCTCCTCATCCTTCTTTTCTCTGGAATGCAAATTGGCTTGGTAATGGGACTGGTGGGCTTTTTGGGTTTTGCCGTCTTGACGGGGGTTGGTCCTGCCCTTGGACTCCTTAAGACAGTCCCCTACTCCACCTTTTCTCAATATGATCTGAGTGTGATCCCTCTTTTTATCTTGATGGGCGCCTTTGCCTTCAATTCGGGATTAAGCCAAGAGCTCTATAAAACGGTCTATAAATGGTTGGGTCATATGCGGGGCGGATTAGCCATGGCGACGGTCGCTGCTTGCGCTTTCTTTGCGGCGATTTGTGGCTCCAGTCTCGCCACGGCAGCCACCCTGGGATCAGTGGCTTTTCCAGAAATGAAA
This sequence comes from Syntrophaceae bacterium, assembly GCA_013388645.1. Classification (GTDB taxonomy): domain Bacteria; phylum Desulfobacterota; class BSN033; order BSN033; family UBA1163; genus UBA1163. The sequence goes on from JACAEV010000091.1 coordinate 13,624, forward strand.
AAATATAAATACGATGATGCTCTCGCCACGGGTTCAATCGCCGCCGGCGGTACCATCGGCATTTTAATTCCCCCCAGTGTGATTCTCATCATCTACGGAATCATCACGGAACTATCGATCGGGAAACTTTTTCTCGCTGGATTTATTCCCGGTATTCTTGAAGCCGTTTTTTATATGATCACCATATCCATCCTCACGAGGATCAATCCGAGCCTCGGGCCCAGGGGTCCTAAGACTAATTTTATAGAAAAGATAGGCGCAATCAAAAGAACCTGGGAAGTTTTGTTCTTATTCTTAGTTGTGATCGGTGGTATTTATATGGGTCTTTTTACCCCCACTGAAGCGGCAGGCATTGGTTGTTTTGGAGCTTTTTCCTTCGCCCTCTTAAGAAGAAAATTGAATTGGAAAAACTTCAAAGCAAGTCTCTTCGATACGATTAAGATGACAGGGATGATCTTCATCATCATTACCGGTGCCATGTTTCTGGGTTATTTTCTCTCCGTGGCAAGGCTTCCTTCTGAACTTGCCAACTTCGTCTCTGAAATTCCAGTGAATCGTTACATCATCCTTGGGTTAATTTTGATTGTTTTTTTGCTCCTGGGATGCGTCATGGATTCTATGGCCATCGTGCTTCTGACCGTCCCTATTTTCTATCCTGTGATTTTAAAATTAGGTTTCGACCCTATCTGGTTTGGAGTCCTTGTGGTGAGATTAACCGAGATCGGGTTGATCACTCCACCGGTGGGGCTAAACGTCTATATCATCAAGGGTATCTCGAATGTACCCATGGGAACGATTTTTAGAGGTATTGTCCCATTCCTGATTGCGGATCTGTGTGAAGTGGCATTATTGATCGCCTTCCCACAACTCTCACTCTTTTTGCCAAGCTTAATGAAATGAATTTCAATTTAATTTTTATCGAAAAAAATTAAAAGGAGAAAAATTATGAAGAAATTAAAGTTTTACAACCTTTCCCAACCCATTGAGATGGGTATCCCAATTTGGCCATGGGTCGGGGCGATGCAAGACGTGGTGATTGAGCGGATGCTCTACCATGAGCGAGATGGAAAACAATCCGCAGTCTTTCATTGCAAAATGCACACCTCCACTCATATGGATGCCCCTTTCCATGTCATCGGCACTGGCAAAGGCATCGATGAAATTCCCCTTTCAAGCTGCTTTGGTACTGGAGTCGTTGTCGATATGCGCCATAAGAAAAAATGGGACATTATCGGTCCTGAAGATTTTGAGAAGGCAAAGCCAAAAATCCAAAAAGGGGACTGGGTCATCGTGAATACCGGTTGGCATCACAAGTGGAATGACCATTACACCTATATCAACCATTACCCCGGACTTTATAAAGAAGGAGCGGAATGGCTGGTGGCAAAAGGAATCAAAGGTTTTGGGATTACAGGCGGCGCCCTGGACAGCCCACTTGCCCATGCCCCTCTTTCCAAAATCATGCCCTGGCTGGATGCAGAATATAAAAGAGAAACTGGAGAAGATCCCGAAGAGAAATGGCCTCTCTATGAACCGGCCCATTATCTTTTGCTCGGAAACCTCATCCCGGGCATCGAGAATGTGGGAGGCGAAGTGGATAAGGTCACAGGAAAGCGAGTGACCATTGCCGCCTTTCCGCTCAACTGGATCCATGGCGATGGTTCCATGATTCGAGTCGTAGCCATTGAGGGGCTCAATCTATAGCGTCAATTTTTCAATCTCTGTTTTTCAATGAGAACCTCCCCTCATATCATCCTCTGGCATCCCGTAACGATATGTGGGTGGACATCTCATCACTATAAAAACGAAAGGGGCGCATCATGAAGAAAAAGATCGTTCCTTGTTTTGTGGCGGGGAAGCAGAAACCCTATGCCAATTGTGTGGTGGTGGGAAAGACGATCTATATTTCCGGGACGAACGGAAGGTCTTCAGAAACCGAAGAGGTCGTTTCCGATACAATCGAAGGACAAACCTGGCGGGCTCTGGAACAGATCAATTCGGCCATGAGGGAGGCTGGAAGTTCTCTTAAAAACTTAGTTAAAATGACGACGTTTTTAGAAGACCTGAAGGATTATCAGGGTTATCGGGAAACAGAGAGAAAATATTTTTTAAAGTATGCAGCCGAATTAGTGAAGGAGCCTGTGGCGAGCACAGTGGTTCAGGTGGCCTCTCTTCCCAAACCGGAATTCCTCATTGAAATCGAGGCCATCGGTATCTTTTGAGTTCCCATCACATCTTTGGCTGAAGAACACTCAAGAAGGACATAAGAAACATAGGTTCCTTCTTTGAAAGGAGAAACAGATGAATAAAGATCAAGAAGGAGAAAAAATTGTTCGGACGACCGTCTGGTCCCCAGGAGCGGGATGCCATGGTGGATGCGGAGTCAAACTCCATGTGAAGAATGGAAGACTGGTCAAGGTGGAAGGAGATGAAAATCATCCCTGGAATCAAGGAAGACTTTGTCCAAGAGTTTTGGCGTTAACCCAGTATGTTTACCATCCGGACCGACTCCTTTATCCTATGAAACGAGCAGGAGAAAGAGGAGAAGGGAAATGGACCCGAATCTCCTGGGATGAAGCGTTTGATACGATTGAAAAGAAATTAAAAGAGATTCGAGATCAATTCGGTGCGGAATCGGTCCTCTTCTGTCAGGGAACAGGGAGAGACATTGGGGGACCCATTTCTTTCTTGGCCTATGCTTATGGGAGTCCCAATTGGGTTCAGCTTGGATTAGCTGGGCAATCCTGCTATACACCTCGACTGGCAGCTATGTTTGCCACCCAGGGTGATTATGCTGTCTTGGATGCAGGCCAATTTTACGAAAAGCGATATGATGCACCCGAATGGACACCGCCCAAGTGTATTATCGTCTGGGCAAATAACCCTGTTCCCACCTGTCCGGATGCCTTTCATGGACATTGGGTCGTGGAGTGTATGAAACGAGGGGCCAAGGTCATCACCGTGGATACGCGAACCACCTGGATGGCCTCCCGGTCTGAAATTCATCTTCAAATCCGGCCGGGGACTGACGGGGCTTTGGCTTTAGCCATGGCCCATGTCATCATCAATGAAAAACTTTACGATAAGGAATTCGTGGAAAATTGGACCTTTGGCTTTGATGAATTGAAAGAGCGGGTTCAGGAATATACTCCGGAAAGAGTCTCAGCCATCACCTGGGCACCCAAAGAAAAGATCATCAATGCGGCTCGACTCTATGCAAAGAGCAAACCCGCCTCAATCCACTGGGGGCTTCCTGTGGATCAGTGTCCGGAGGGGACGACGGTCGCCCAAGCGATTGCTCATCTCTGGTGCCTCACTGGAAATCTCGATATTCCTGGCGGAGAAGTGATTGCCCGCCCTGCCTTTGGTGTCACCACCTATCCTTTTTCCTCGCATGAACTCACTGCTCTTTATGGAGAAGAATTTGTGAAAAAACTGACGGGAAAAAGAATCGGAGCAAAAGTTTACCCGATGGTCGCTAACTTCAGAGGATGGGCCCAACCTGATATGGCCGTTGACCAGATCCTAACAGGAGATCCCTACCCCATTAAGGCAGCCTGGATCCAAACCACAAACATCTTAGGTGGACAGGCCGCTGATACTCGGAAACACTATGAAGCATTAAAGAAACTTGACTTCAATGTGGTCGTGGATACGTTCCACAACCCGACGAGTATGGCCGTTGCTGATATTGTCCTTCCCGCTGCCACCTTCCCTGAAAAGGAGAGCTTCCGATCCTGGTGGGCTCCTCTCAGTGTCGTCGTACCAGCCATTAAGGTGGGCGAGTGCAAATCCGATTGGGAAATCAATCTCGAGTTAGCCAGACGTTTTAACCCCGGGGCCATCCGGTACAAAAGCGTCAAAGAGTTAATTAACGATCGCCTCAAGCCGGCAGGGGTCACCTTTGATGAACTGGCTGCAGAGGGAAGTTGGATGATGCCCCCAGAGGGTCATTCCTCCAAACCTTATCGCCGCTATGAAAAGGGTTTGCTTCGGGCCGATGGAAAACCTGGATTTAATACCCCGACAGGAAAGGTAGAATTCTGGTCTAAGAAGTATGAGGAATGGGACCTTGATCCCCTCCCCTATTACGATGAGCCTCCTGAAAGTGAAGTGAGGACTCCAGAGCTTCTCAAAGAATATCCTCTGGTCATGGCCACTGGCAGACGATCATCGGTTTATTTTCATTCTGAGCATCGGATGATTCCCTGGATGAGAGAAATCGATCCTGATCCGATTGTTGAGATCAACACCAAAACAGCCGCCGATCTGGGCATTGGCGATGGGGAATGGGTTTATGTGGAAAATAGAAGAGGCCGAATTAAACGAAAGGCGAAAGTGACCCCCACGATCCATCCAAAGGTGGTAATGGTTCCTCATGGATGGTGGTACCCTGAAACAGATGGTCGAGAGCCAAATCTCTTCGGCATCTGGGACATCAATTGCAATCAACTCATTCCCACTGGGACACAGAGCCGATCCGGTTTCGGTGGAGGTGCGTACAAAACCACCCTCTGCAGGGTGCGCAAATTGGAGAAAGAGAGGTAAAAAAAATGGCCAGGCACGGATTGCTGATTGATTATGAATATTGCACAGGTTGCCATACCTGCGAGGTCGCCTGCAAACAGGAACATAACTATCCTGTAGGCAAATGGGGGATTAAAGTCAACGAGATCGTCCTTGAGACCTTCGATAAAATTACGATCGATTATATCCCTTTTCCGACGGACCTTTGTAATCTCTGCGTACAGAGGACAAAGGAAGGCATCCCTCCGGCTTGTGTGAAACATTGTCAGGCGGGCTGCATGATGTATGGACCGGTTAAGGAGTTAGTTAAAACAATGGAGAAGAAACCGAAGACCGTCCTCTTTGCACCAAGATAGTTAACAATATCTTCAAAGAAAGGAACTGTCCCATGTCCGAACAAATCTTCACAAATTGTACGGTAGGAGGACCGGTATGGGTCCATGTAAAGGACGGAAGAATCGTACGGGTTCGACCAATTCAATTGGATGAGAGCGATCCTCCGTCATGGACCATCGAGGTTCAGGGTAAAAAGTTTTCACCTCCTCGAAAAACCACCCTCAGTCCCTATGTCCTGGCTGAAAAAAATCGAATTTACTCTGAGGATCGGGTGGCTTATCCAAGGAAAAGGATTGATTTCGATCCCGATGGCAATCGGCACCCAGAAAATCGAGGGAAGTCCCCCTATGTCAGAATTGGCTGGGATGAGGCCCTTGAGATCGTGTCCAATGAGATCAAAAGGATTCGTGAAAAGTACGGGCCAGCAGCCATCACCGCCATGACTTCCTCCCACCACTGCTGGGGAAATATTGGCTATAAAAGAAGCGCCTTCGGCCGTTTTTTTAACTTCTTGGGATTTACAGATGTCTTTGATAACCCGGATAGTTGGGAAGGCTGGCACTGGGGGTCCATTCATGCATATGGATACTATTGGCGGTTGGGTTGTCCGGAGCAATATGATCTCTTGGAAGATGCGATGAAACATAGTGACCTTCTCATCTTCTGGTCCCACGATCCTGACTCAACACGGGCCGGTTATTCTGCCCAGGAGTCTGCCATCTGGCGTGTCTGGCTAAAAGAGCTTGGGAAAAAGATGATTTTTATCGATCCTTTTTGCAACTATACTGCCGTCCACATGGGGGATAAGTGGATTGCCCCCCGACCGGGGACAGATGCTGCATTGGCAGAAGCCATTGCCTACGTCTGGCTGGATGAGGAAACGTATGACCAAAAATTTGTCGAAGGCCGCACTTTAGGATTTGACCAGTTTAAAAAGTATATCCTTGGAAAAGAGGATGGTGTGAAGAAGACGCCTAAAAGGGCTGAGAAGATTACAGGGGTAAGAGCGCCTGTCATTCAGGCCTTAGCGAGGGAATGGGCTTCCAAACGAACCATGCTTGGATGCGGGGCTCGAGGTGGATTTGGCAGTGCCTGTCGTCAAGCTTATGGCCATGAGTGGGCACGCTTGATGGTTTATCTTCAAGCCATGCAGGGGATGGGAAAACCAGGAGTCAATATCTGGTCAGGAGTTCTCGGAGCCCCCTTTAATGGAAAATTCTTCTTCCCTTGTTATGGGGATCCGATCGGTCGGATCACAGGAGATGGGAATCCAGATCATGTTGCCCAAAAAACAGCCGTCAACCCGGTCAAGCAGAGACTTTATCGTCTGCTTCTGCCCGATGCCATCTTGAACCCACCCGTTCAATGGTTGGGAGAAGGTTTCTGTGCGAAATCGATTGAACAACAGTTCATCCCTTACACCTATCCCATGGAGGGGCACCCGGAGATAAGAATGTTTTACCGATATGGTGGCTCTTTTATGGGGACCATGACCGAAACCAATAAGTGGGTGTTAGCTTATCAAAGCCCCAAACTTGAATTTGTGGCCAACCAATCGATCTGGATGGATCCAGAGACGAAGATGGCTGACATCATTCTTCCTGCCTGTACCAGTTTTGAAAGAAATGATATCTCCGAGTTTTCAAACACCGGAGGTTATTCCAATCATGCCTCCAGCGGCTGCAATTACCGGGTGATCGTCTATCAGAAGAAATGTATTGAGCCGGTTGGTGAATCAAAATCCGACCTCGAGATTTTCACCCTCTTGGCAGAAAAACTTGACTTCAAAGATGAGTATACGGATGGGGGAAAGACCGAAGAGGATTGGATTAAGAAACAGTATGACGTCTCCGATCTCCCCAGGTACATCTCCTATGAGGATTTCAAGAGAAAGGGTTATTTTATTGTTCCTCTCCCGGAGGACTATAAACCAACTCCGGCCTTACGCTGGTTCTACGAAGGCAGAAGACGGGATACACCCGATACCTTAGCTCCTGATCCTGAAAAAAAGGAGGGGGTGGGAAGTATGACCGGAAAGATTGAATTCGTTGCCCAGAGCCTCCAAAAAAAGTTTCCGAAGGATAAAGAGCGGCCCCCCATGGCCAGGTACATTCCCAGTTGGGAGGGGTATGACTCACCGTTGGCCAAGAAATATCCCTTGCAGTTGATCGCTCCCCATCCTCGTTACTCCTATCACACCCATTATGATGCCCACTGCGAATGGTTGGCCGATATCCCAGGACATCGAATCCGTAAGAATGGAAATAACTGGATCGTGGTGCGAATTCACCCCCAACAGGCAGCGGAGCGGGGGATTAAGAATGATGACATCATTAAAGTTTTCAACGACAGAGGAGTGGTACTTGGAATTGCCCAGATCACAGAACGGATTAAACCTGGGGTCATCCATTGTTATACCTCCTCCGGAAAATATGACCCGCTTGAGCCTGGAAAAGCATATAGCCCGGATCGAGGAGGGTGTGTCAACCTGTTAACCCCAGGGCGGATGATGTCTAAAAACGCTCCGGGAATGGCTTGTAACACGTGCCTTGTTGACATTTCAAAGTGGGAGGGCGGAGAATAATGAGATGCTATGGAATGATCATTGATATAGATAAGTGTACTGGATGTTATAATTGCTTCTTGGCATGCAGGGATGAGCACTATGGAAATGATTTTCCACCGATTGCACTGGCGCAACCCTTTCAAGGACATTTCTGGATGCAGATGAACGAACGGGAGAGAGGGATATACCCCAAAGTAAAAGTTTCTTTTATTCCTAAACCCTGTATGCATTGTGATGATCCCCCTTGCGCTCAGGCTTCTCTGAGTGGAGCCGTTTATAAAAGGCCCGATGGCATCGTCATCATTGATCCGGAGAAATCGAGAGGACAAAAAGAAATTCTTTCCTCTTGTCCTCATCGGGTCATCTTTTGGAACGAGGAGAAAAACATCCCTCAGAAGTGCACCCTCTGTGCCCACCTCCTTGATCAGGGATGGGGAGAACCTCGATGTGTCGAGGTTTGTCCAACCGGAGCTCTTCTCTTCGGAGACCTGAACGATCCAAAAAGCCAGATCTCAAGGATTTGGAACTCAAAACAGGTAGAAGTCCTTCATCCTGAATTTGAGCTCAAACCCCGGGTCAAATACATGGGCCTCCCTAAAAGGTTCATTGCTGGAACGGTGATCTTCAAAGACAAAGACGAATGCGCCAAGGAGGTGAAAGTCACCCTCACTGGTCGTGGAAAAAAACAAACTTTAAGAACCAACAACTTTGGAGATTTCGAGTTTGAGGGGTTGGAAGAGGGAAAAGAATTTACCGTGAAGATAGAACACTCAGGTTATACTCCTCAATCCATCAAAGTTCAGACGAAACAGGATGTTTATTTGGGAGAAATTCTTCTAAAACGTTCATCAAAAAGGTAGGGCGTGAGGTATTCCCCCCCTTTGGTAAAGAAATTTTTCTTCTCACCAGGAGCAACAGGAAAATAGAGATCATTGCGGTGACCATCGCCAGCATAAAGGACCACATAAATCGTCCTGTCCCATCTGCAATCCAACCCGCAATGATAGGAGAAATGACCAGCCCCACGCCTAAAAATAAAGTCCAAAACCCGACTATAAATCCAGCATTTCGCTGGGAGAAATAATCTGGGGCACAAAGGGCAAATAAAGGCCAGATCGCACCAAAACCAAAGCCAAAGACCACCATGGATAAATAGAGGGCCCAAAATCCGGGAAGGGCGAACATACCGAAACAGCCTAAAACTACCAAGGCCTCACATAGGACGATGGTCTGGATTCGGCCCAACCTATCTGAAAGAATCCCTAATGCGATCTTCCCGAATATGGATGTAATGGCAAAGACAGTGACCAATCTGGCTGCAGCGTCGTATCGGAACATCAATTCCTGAACCGCATAAGTCGCAATGAATGTGAGAGGAATCAGGGTCGAAAACCCGATCAATAAATAAGATACCCCAATGAGTAAAAACTTTTTATCTTTTAGAATGTTTAAGTAGAGGGTACCGGCAGGTTGATTCAGAGGTTGATTAAATTTAGAATGGGGGAGGCTTGGGTTTTCTACGGGGGAATCTCTCACCAAAAGAAAATTGATGCCTGCCAAAAAAAATGCCATCACGCCGAGGCTCTTCCATCCCATCCTCCAATCAAACGCCCCCACGATAATTGGCATCATCACGCTACTGATCGCAATGCCGACCGAAGACCCCGCATCAACAAGAGCGAGAATCATCCCTCTCCGTTGATCACTGGTCCACCGCTGGACCAGTGGGACGACAGGCGACCAACAAGCTGAAGAACCAATACCTGCCAATAGGAAAAAAACCATCGCCTCCAAGAGGGTTGAGGAATACCCCATGAGCAACGTCCCAATGCCAAGTATCCCTAAAAAGAGTGTGAGGAGTGCGCGAAGGTTGACTCGGTCTGCCAACAGTCCAAGCAAAGGGGAAAAGATGGTGTAAGCCATAAAAAAAGAGCCGTAAATCAAACCCGCTTCTTTTTTCGAAATCTTTAAAGAAGGAAGCATTTCGGGGAGAAGCACACCATAACTGTTCCGAATCGTAAATCCAATTAATACGGTAAAGAAACTCGCGAGGATCACAGCTAATCTTCGATTACCCATGCATTTTACCCCAATCGATTTCTTTATAATAACCCTCTGCCCGATGACTTAAAAAAACGCTGTGTTCTTTGGAGAACGTAGTCCAATCATTGCAAACTAAAAAAATTGGAGGGCATGTGATCAAACAATATCCAGTCCCAAATATTGATCGATGATCCTTACAAACATTTCCACTCCGAAGGGAAGAACCTCTTCATCAATATCAAAGAGACTGCTGTGATAGGGGTGGATGATTCCTTTCTCCTCATTTCGACACCCCAACCTGAAAAAAGATCCTGAAACTTTTTGAAGGTAGTATGCAAAATCTTCCCCTCCCATCGAAGGCTTTAAGACCTCCACATTCTTCTTCCCTATCCCTGTGGAACAGGCTGAAATGACCAGTCGGGTCATTTCCAAGTCGTTGATCAAAACCGGATATCCATCTTCGAAATGGAATTGATCATGCATCCCAAAGGAGCGGGCAA
>JACAEV010000052.1 GCA_013388645.1 Syntrophaceae bacterium
TCCTTTGGAATGGGCAATTCTCTTAAAATTTGATCCAGATCCTCCGGACCAATTTTGGCCGCTCAACCTGCTTTTTTCACTTTTTCGGTCAGACGCACTTTTTCCATTTTTACCTCTGTTTCTCGGATTTAGATTTCGCCTTACCCCTTCACCTTACCCAAACTGGCTTCCTAACCCTTGCCTTGACCTTAGAACGGTATTTAATGTTCATGGGTGACGTCCTCGTCACGAAGGATTTCCTTCTTTTTTTCGAGCCTACCACTTAAATCTTTTATATAACAATCCACAACCGATATTTTATTTTCTCTAAGAATAAGTAAGGCTTCTGCTTCTGAATCTCCAGATAATTCAATGGCGACTCCACAATCCGAACTGATTTCCCGTGGTACAGGGATGAGATCAATCTTGATTCCTTTCCCCTTAAGAAATTTTTCAGCTTTCATGACGCGATGGACCGATTCAAATACAAAGACGCACTTCATTGAACTTTAGGGTGTCATTCCCGCAAAAGCAGGAATCCAGAAAAAAAATAGATTCCGGGTCAAGCCCGGAATGACAGACTGCTTAATTCTTGTATCTTTATATTTTACCACATATTTCCTCTTATTTTCATTTAGCAATCAGTGAAACGGCTTGAAGGGCAACTTTAATCTCCTCTTCGGTGTTGAAAACACTCAACCCAAATCGGATCGTCCCTTCTGGAAAAGTCCCAATGGTATGATGGGCTGCAGGCGCACAGTGAAGTCCTGGACGGCAGAGGATGCCAAATTCTTTCTCTAAACGGAAAGCCCCTTCGGAGGGAGAAAGGTGAGAAAAATTAAAAGAAAGAGTCGCCACTCGATCATTCAAGTTCTCTGGACCATAAAGTTTCAACTGATGAATTTCTTTTAACCCTTCGATCAGTTTTTGGGTCAGGGTCATCTCGTTCTGACGGATTTTCTCCACTCCTTTTTCTAAGACAAACCGAATGCCAGCAAGAAGTCCGGCAATTCCAACCCCATTAGGTGTTCCGCTCTCAAAGCGATCCGGCAAAAAGTCTGGCTGCTGCTCAAATTCAGAACGACTTCCTGTCCCGCCCTGTTTCAGGGGGGTCATTTCTCTTTCATTAATGCGCTCACCAATCACCAGCCCCCCTGTTCCCTGGGGTCCATAGAGGCTTTTATGCCCAGTGAAAGCTAAAAGATCAATCTTATCCCTTTCAACATCAATCGAATAAGCGCCAGCTGTTTGGGCGGCATCGACTAAAAAGAGAAGATCATATTCTCTCGCTATTTTCCCCACTTCTCTAACGGGAAGAAGGGTTCCTGTGACATTCGATGCGTGATTAAGAACAATCATTTTCGTATTCGACTGAATCCTCTTTTCCATTTCTCTCGGGTCTAAAGTCCCGTCTTCAAAACATGGAACGACAGTTACGGCAATCCCCCTTCTCTCCAGATCCCTGAGAGGTCTCATAACAGAATTATGTTCCATACTACTTGTAAGAACATGATCTTTGTATTTCAGGAGACCTTTTAAGGCCAAATTGATGGATTCCGTAGCATTTAGCGTAAAGACCACTCTGGATGAGTCTTTGACATGGAATAAGGTGGTAAGGGCCTCCCGAGCTTCATAGATAATCCGAGCGGCTTCAATTGAGAGAGCGTGCCCGGATCGGCCTGGGTTGGCGCCAACCTCCTCCATAAACTTATTCATTGCCTCTTTCACTTGAGGAGGTTTTGGCCAGGAAGTGGCTGGATTATCAAAGTAAATCATTTCCTTCACTTTATTCGTATTCCATCTCACTGTCAACTGAGTTTCATGGCTTGACCAAACGGTCCGCCTCAAGTAAAGACTGGGCAATATCATACATATTGGAAATGATCCCGATTCTCAGTTTTTCCTTAAGGCCGTAAAAATCCAAACACGTCCCGCAAGAAAGGATCTCGACACCTTTTTCGGATAAGGCTCTTAGAGATTCGAGAACCTCAGAACCTTCCGTGGTCAACCGAACTCCGGAATTGGCAAAGATCAACTTCGAAGGAATCGGTTTTAAATCCAAAAGGGTCTTAAGAAACGACCTCATGAGGATTGCCCCTAATGCTTCCTCACCAACCCCAAAAAGATTAGAACCAATGTAGACGACCACCTTTTCGGGTTTTTGAATGGCTCCTGGCAAATCGCAGGCGCCTTTTTTCTGGATATGGAGAAAGAAGTCGTTTCCTTTCTGTTCAACATTCACGGTTGCCCCCTGACTCTGGGCAAATCGCCCCACATTGTCACGCGCCGAAGGATTATCCACGATCACCATCAACTCTCCCTGTTCCATCTCCTCCAATGATTTTTTGGTGGTGATCACTGGTTGCGGACACGCCAATCCCCTACAATCAATCTCTTTCATGGACGCTCTCCTTTTATTAAAATAACCGAGTTTCATAATACGAATGAAATTAATTAAGAATGAAGGTGAAGCTCAGAGCGAAATGGCATCTTCTAAATCCAAAAGGAATTGGTCGAGATTCAAGCGATATTTCGTGGCCACATCTCCAATTGTTTCAAAAAGAGCCTGGCAACAGATACAGACACCGGCTTGTTCATCGTATTTTTTGAAAACAGATTCGGTAGTTCGATAACGGTCGATCACCTCCAGAACGGTCATATTCGGGGTAATGCGACGATCTTTCATTGAATCAACTCTCTTCGTCCTTTCAATATCTCCTCAAGAGCTTTGGGGAGATGTGGTATAATTTCGCTTACCTGAGTCCCGGGAGACGGTTGGGCATAAGATCCAGCAAGTCTATTAACCCGGGCAGCCACAATCGCCGCCTGACGCAATTCCATGCCTGAGGAAATAAGTGCCGCTACGATCCCGGTCAGTGTATCTCCGGTCCCTCCGATTGCCTCCATGGCCTCTTCCATAGGATGATCGATAATGGCCTGAACTCCATTCCTATCCGCGAAGTAATCCTTCCTCCCTTTGACCAGAAGATATCGGGCGGCATTTCCGTGTTGATAGGCTCTCGCAATCAAATCAGGGGCGCGATTTTCTTCGTGCAGAAGAAACCCTCTTGTGTAAAAAGGGTGGGGAGCTAATTCATCAGCAAGAAAAGCAAGCTCTCCCATATCCGGCGTAAAGAGGTCGTAGGCACTGGATCGTCCGCTCATCTTAGCCACGTACATGAATCCAGCATCTGCAACGAGATTCGGCTTTGGAGTTAGTTTCTCAATGACAGATTGAATCCTGCTGTGCCATCCGATATGGGGCTGAAGATAATGAAAGACAAGGGTGTGAAAATTTTTCTGCTTTAGATCTTTGACGAGATATTGATACAATTTCTGACTACCATCCCCACTGCCAATATCTCCTATCAGATAGCCAAAGGGCTCTTCCTGGCTCAAGGCTTCCCCCATTTTAATAGCAGCGGCCAATAACGCCGGAGTCCCCCTTTTTACGGTAACCCTTCTCCCCTGAATACAAATATCTCCATTTTCGAGAGTCGCTATCCCTGCCACCATGGGAAACTCCGGGTTCGGCACCGTACCGACTACGGCAAGCATCTGCGTTTCATCTCCTCATAAGCCAACTGAAGGGCATAGCCACAGAGGGTGTGGCCGATTTCACGGGGACTCGGAGCTTCTTTCAGACCCTTGCCCACCATCTGCTCTGCCAGATAAGGGACATCCGGACATCCACCACCGGATATATTGACGATGGTCAGGGATTCTTTTTCAACCGTCAGTTTCATGTTGGCCGCCTGCACCATCAGATATCTCCCAAAGTCTTTTATCTGAAACAGATCGACAGGCTCCAGCAAAGGGCTGGATACAGGGACTGCTTGAAGCGGTGGAATCCCTGCATCCTGCAAGGTTTTTGTGATCTTCAACTCCTCAATCAAAGGAAATTCAATGACGAGATCACAACCACTCCGTATCTCGGGTGGCGGCCCCATCACCTTGACCTCCCAGCCCTTCTTTTTGAGTAGATTTTCGGCCTGAATGACCTCACTCGTGTTTTCAAATACCAGGAATCCACGATCCCCGTTATTATTCTCGGTTATTTCCAGTGATTTCTTTTTTAGAAACCCAAAAGCTCCCATCTCTAATCCTTCGAAACGGTGATACGGTATCCGATCCCCTCCGGTTCAACGCTCTTCACATTCCATCCCTGAGTGGTGGCAGCACGGGAAACATTCTCTTTGGAGGTGTCCGTATCCACGAGGATGATGATCTCCCCCTTATTGATCTTTTTCATTTCATTAAGAGTCAGAAGAACAGGTTGTGGGCACGAAAGCCCTCGTGCATCAACGATATTGCTCATCTTTATCCCTCCTTGTATTATAAGGTTTTGTTTATAGAGACCTGGTTATCGGTGGCGATGCTGGTACTGAAGCACGGAGGTCGAAGTTAGAAGTTCGAGTATCCAGCATCCATATACAAGCCTCGATACCAGCATCATAACCGTTACCCTTTGACCCTAAACTTTTTTTAAGCGACTTCCTTTCTCATCGTGAACCCAATAAACAAACAGGCCAGAAGCCCAATAATCACAGCAGGAATCCCATAGGGTCCAACTCCATCTGGAGAACTGGCAAGACCGAAATTGTGCGAAATACCAGCTCCCACGATCATTCCGAGTACGAATACTGCAGCATCCCCATCGCCTTCTCCAGCGAGGAAGAGCTGTCGCCCCGGACATCCACCTGCCAGAGCAAAGGCTAATCCTGCCAACACCATCCCGCCGAAGTTCCAGAGGCTCATGGTGTGAGCCACGGGCTGTTTGGCAAAACCTGGATTAAACTGTCCCAAGATTAGATTGACAATGAAAGCAACCACGACAAGGGTAATAAACCCCAAAAGAAGATGGGCCTGCTTGAAAAGGACAAAATCCCGAATTGCCCCCATAGTGCAAAACCGACTTCTCTGTGCCAGGAATCCAATCAGGAGACCAATCACCAGCGATACGATGAGAGGTGCGTGCATGGAACCTGGACCTTTGACGCTATAAAATAACACTCCGCTTTTTTCCTGACCCTGAACCTGTGGAAAGATCAACATTAGAACAAGAAAGCCGAGCATAATTAATGGTAATAACCATCCAACTGAGGTGTGAGTTTTTTGAGTCCTTCCAAGGTTGTAACCACCTTTCAGGAAGAGTGTGCCCACCCATATCCCTCCAATCAGTCCAAGCAGGCCAAAGATGGCATTGCCGTCACCACCGGCCAAACGGAGCACAGCCCGCCATGGGCAGCCCAAAAAGACCAGGGCTCCGATCATGGCAAAAGCGCCGAGGACAAATCGAACAATGGGAGCAGACCCCACTCTTGCGCGAAATTCCCTAAAGGCATAGGCGGCAATCAGTGAGCCAAGGACAAAGCCAATGATCTCCGGTCGTATGTACTGGACAACAGCCGCTCGATGAAGTCCCAGAGCGCCTGCCATGTCCCTCTCGAAACAGGCGACACAGATGCCCATGTTCGCCGGATTTCCCCATTTCTGCAAAAGCTGGGCAAAAACCCCGATAAAAGCCCCCACTGAAATGATTCCCCAACGAGTCGCAAAAAAGTTTTTAATGGTTGTCATCGATTAACCTCCTTTGAAAAATTAGTTTTTGATCACAGTCAAACTTTTAGAAGATAATGCTCAGGAGGGAGAAAAGGATGAGTAAAAGAACTCAGGATATACAAAGACAAGAAGGAATTGGAAACACCCTTTTTCTCTCTCTCCTTCTACTAAACCGGAGACCTAACCTAGGCCTCATAAGGCCGATGACGGCCTTTCATTTAAGAGAAAAAGGGACTTGAGATTTTCCCACGTTAAAATCTCCCCTAATTGATAAAAGCCAATAAATTACAGTTAATTGGAAAACCTAAAGATGTCAAATTGGAAATTTCAATAATAAAGCCTATTATTATTGAAAAATTCGATATATCTTTTAAGCAGTTAGAAAGCATTAGCCCTGAGGGGCTGAGTAACCCCTAAGATCCTCTTTTCTATTGCCTTGCCGAAGCAAAATTGATATAAAATGAAATATAGTTTGTTACTCACAAACCAAAAAGGCCTTTTCGGGTTGGGGCTACGAAGCGAGTATCGTTTATCGTCAAAAGGTAAGAGTAAGAATTTAAGACGATTAACATAACCGAAAGACGAAACGGGCATCATCACCCTAACCTTTTGACTATTGACTTTTATTTTAGAAGCAAATTAATCATAGGAGGTGGGGTATGTATAAGAAGATTTTAGTCCCATTGGATGGCTCAGACCTGGCCAAATCGGCTTTAGACCAAGCAGAGAAATTGGCCAAGACCTTTGATGCTGAGATTATTTTGTTCCAGGTGGTCCCGTTCATGCCCATTTATGGATCGCCGGAGCTGGTGACCCCTCTCATCGTGGATGAGAAACAGAAGGAAGCGGCTGAAAAGTATCTTGTAACCCTCGCCGAGGAGATGAAACAGAGAGGACTCAGAGTGACGGCCATGGTGAGGACAGGTCAGCAGGTGGCTGTGGAGATTATCGACTTTGCAAAAGAAAGTGCTGCAGATCTGATCGTAATGTGCACCCATGGTCGGTCTGGAATTACCCGATGGGTGTTAGGGAGTGTTGCCCTCAAGGTCCTAACTCGGGCTGAGACCCCCATCCTTCTCATTCGCTCTAAAAAGTAGGGATCTCTGATTACACTGATTGCCAGAATGATTGCAGAGATTTTTACGCATCTCATAATGGTTTTATTCTGTGTAATCTTATTTTTAATCACTGCAATCCGGACCGATTAGGTAATAAAAATTGAAAAAAGAACATATCTTTCTCATCTTCATCTTCTTCCTCACTTTCCTCTCCATTTACCTCCTTTATCGAATTCTCTCCCCCTTTTTGCCTTCCATCATCTGGGCCATTCTCTTAGCCATCATCTTCTATCCCCTCTTCCAAAAACTTCAACGCCTCTT
This sequence comes from Syntrophaceae bacterium, assembly GCA_013388645.1. Classification (GTDB taxonomy): domain Bacteria; phylum Desulfobacterota; class BSN033; order BSN033; family UBA1163; genus UBA1163. The sequence goes on from JACAEV010000052.1 coordinate 6,921, forward strand.
AAAAAAACGGGAGATCCTCTCCGCCATCATCATGACCTTGCTGGTGTTGATCGTGATCGTCTTACCCTTCACTCTTCTACTGGCTTCTTTAGCGAGCGAAGTGGTGGACGTGTATCATCGAGTGGAGGAAATCATTAAAACCGGTCAACTTCAGGGTTATTGGGAAAAAATAAAGGAGCTCCCGATTATAAAATCGATTTTAACCAAGTTAGGTCAACAGATGGACTTTTCACAGACGGATCCTCTGCCTCTCTTATTAAAGAACCTTAAACAGATCAGCACCTTCATACTGAACCAGACGACGACCCTCGTCAAGGGGTTTTCCACCTTTGTCGCAGGGTTCTTTTTTACCCTCCTTTCTCTCTACTATCTTTTTAAAGATGGAAGTCGTTTTTTTAAAGGATTGAAGGAGATCATTCCCCTTCCTCTCAAAGAGAGAGATCTGCTCATCCAACGATTCAAGGATATGATCTATGCAACGATCTACGGAGGTATTTTGATCGCTATGATTCAGGGTTTCTTAGGTGGACTAACTTTTTGGGCACTGGGGCTTCCGTCGCCAATCTTTTGGGGAACAGCAATGGCACTGCTTTCCTTCATCCCCATTGGTGGAACAGCTCTCGTCTGGGTTCCAGCGGTCATCCTCCTTTGGATCGGAGGGGCCTTTATTAAAGGAATCCTTTTGTTGGGGGTGGGGGTATTGGTCATCAGCATGGTGGACAACCTTCTTCGGCCGCTCTTCATCAGCACTCGGACCAATATCCATCCCTTACTTCTCTTTTTCTCTGTCCTTGGAGGGATTCAAGCTTTTGGGCTGATTGGTCTGGTAACCGGACCTTTAATTGCCACTCTCTTCCTCACTCTGATCGAAATTTATATTCAAGGATTTAGGCCTGACGTTAAATCTCTCTAATTAAAAATCTCTTTCGATGCTCGACTCCTCCCGTCTTTGTTTATATATACAATCATCCGACAAGAATGTTGGAAAAAATCTTACGTCTTTCCGGCGGATCAGCAGATTTCACATCCCATCACTGAGACCTCCCAGATCCTTCTGCAGTATTGTTGAAATAACTACAATGAAGGACTAAAATAGAGTGAGAGCAATACCGATGAGGCATCCAAGAATCGTCAAAGATGGGGCATTCCAATCCGAGTTGGTAGAAAAGTTTAAAGTTCTGTCCCATCAAATCTTAGAATATTCAAATAGAGGTGAATTGAGGGGGGACTTCCAACGAGAAATCTCCAGTATGCTTCTTGACTTCTCGGGGTGCAATGTGATTGAGTTTTGGTTAAAGGGCCACGGTAAATATTTCCGTAGTGAAATGGTCTGTCTTGTCGGAAAACCCTCTCTTTTTGACATCAAACCCTATGCACAAAATGAAAAAGGAGAAATTATCCCAGGGCCAAATGACCATCCAGAACTGATCGATTTGTATAATACCATAATTCAGGGACGAATCGACCTCTCTCAACCCATGGTAACAGAAAGAGGAAGTGTCTGGACAGGGAATGCAAAAAAACCTTTCTCCCTCCGTTTAAAGGTTAACAAAAAATTACATCGCCGATATGATGACATCGGAGGCGACTACTCGTCCCTTCTCCTGATTCCTCTTTCTGTGAATCGAGAAAATATCGGACTCTTAGGGTTAAAAAGTAAGTCTTCCCACTATTTCAAAAAGGATGAAATATTTCTCTATGAGGATCTCTCTCGAGATTTGGAAATTGCCATCACCCATCGGGACGCCCAAGTAGATTTAAGGGAGCGGATCAAAGAGTTGACTTGCCTGTATCGCATCGCTCAACTCGCTGCTCAACCCGATCTGCCGATGAGGGATATTTTACACGAGATCGTGAAGGCGATTCCTCCAGCCTGGTTATACCCCGAAATCACCCATGCCAGAATCCTATTCAACGGGGATTCTTTTTCAACCCCTGATTTCCAACCGGGAAGACATCAGCAACGTGCGGATATTATCATCAATGGAAAAAAGCGGGGGAGTATTGAGGTCGTGTATGGAGAGGAAAGGCCAGAATTAGATGAGGGCCCTTTCCTGAAGGAAGAACGGGTTCTTCTGGATACCTTATCCAAAGAGATCGCAAATATCATCATGGGAAGAGAGGCTGCGCAAGATAAATTGAATCTTGAGGAACAAGTCAGACATGCTGACCGATTGGCCACCATCGGTCAACTGGCAGCAGGGGTCGCTCATGAACTCAATGAACCCTTGGGGAGCATCCTTGGTTTTTCTCAACTGGTGAAAAAAAGCCCCGGACTCCCCTATCAGGTAGGGCGTGATATGGAGAAGATATTAAATGCCTCCCTTCACGCCAGAGACATCGTCAAGAAACTACTGATTTTTGCACGACAGATGCCACCACAAAGGATAAAGGTAAACCTCAATCAATTAGTCGAAGAGTGTCTCAACTTTTTCAAATCCCGATGTGCCAGGGATAAAATTGAGCTGATCTGCGCCCTTTCTCCCAATCTCCCAGAAATCGATGCAGATCCTTCTCAGATCAATCAAGTTGTGATCAACTTGATGGTGAATGCTTTTCAAGCCATGCCTCAAGGTGGGAAGCTAAAGGTCCAGACGGTTTTTGAAGGCGATCGGGTCTTACTCATCATTGAAGATACAGGCATCGGGATGAGTGAAGAAGTGCTTGAAAAGATATTTACCCCCTTTTTTACGACCAAAGAGGTGGGCAAGGGAACCGGATTGGGCTTGCCTGTCGTCCATGGGATCGTCACTTCTCATGGAGGTTCCATCCAAGTCTACAGCCAGATCGGTCGGGGAACGAGATTTGAGATTCAACTTCCAATGACCCGACCGAACGTTAAAGAGACCTACTCAGAATGACAAACTCTTCAAAAAAAGACTCCATTTTAGTGGTGGATGATGCTCCGGATACGTTGGAACTTCTTCAGAGAAATCTCGAATCCCAGGGATATCAAGTCTTTACTGCTTCGGATGCGAATAAAGCCATTAAGATCCTCGAGACGACAGCCATGGATCTTGTCATTACCGACCTCAAGATGCCTGGGGCAAGTGGCATTGACCTAATCCGACATATCCGAGAAAATTTCAAGGATATTGAGGTCATGATGATTACAGGTTACCCCACGATTGAAAGTGCCGTCAAAGCCGTCAAGGCTGGGGCTGAAGAATATCTCACGAAGCCCTTTACCGATACCGAGCTCTTCTCTGCGGTTCAACAAGTCCTTGAAAAACTCCATGTCCATAGAGCGATCAAGGATCCCTCTCCTCCTTCCCTCACTTCTCGTTACGGATTCATTGGTGAGTCGGGGGCGATGCAGATGGTTTTTGGTATGATCGCCAAAGCCGCTTCGACGTCAGCGACGGTACTGATCTTAGGAGAGAGTGGAACAGGAAAAGAACTTGTGGCTAGGGCGATTCATTATAACAGCACAAGAAGTTCGGCCCCCTTTGTTCCTGTCAATTGCGGAGCCATTCCGGAAGAGTTATTGGAAAGCGAACTCTTTGGTCATATTAAAGGGGCTTTTACAGGAGCAACCGAAACGAGGGCCGGTTTTTTCCAAACGGCAGATGGCGGGACCATTTTCCTTGATGAAATCAGTGAGACAAGTCTTGCCATGCAAGTCAAGCTACTCCGAGTGCTACAGGACAAGGAAGTTTATATGGTCGGATCCACCCGACCCCTAAAGGTGGATGTAAGGATACTTGCATCGACCAACAAAGACCTCACCCTCCTCTTAAAAAAGGGCCTCTTCCGAGAAGACCTATTTTTCCGTATTAATGTCATTACAATCGATATTCCACCTCTTCGGGAAAGAGGAGATGACATCCTTTTGCTCACCCAACATTTTGCAACAAAGTTTGCCAACGAATTGGGTAAACCGAAGCCTCGGTTTTCTGAGAATGCACTTCATGTCTTGCGAAGCTACCATTGGCCAGGTAACGTTAGAGAATTGGAGAATGTCATTCAGCGCCTCGTCGTCATGACTGAGGGAGATCTCATTGAGGTGCCAGACCTTCCTTCTTTGATGCGTTTTTCAGCCCTGCAAGAAACGGGATTGAATCGAACTCTTGCTCAAGTTGAAGCTGAATATATTCGTAATGTCCTCGCAAGCGTGAAGGGTAATAAAACAAGGGCGGCAGAAATTCTCGGTATCGACCGAAAGACACTTCGAGAGAAACTGAGCAAGACCGAAAAAAAATCTCCCCTGTAAAAACTGGAACGATTTGCCCCAGTGGTTCGATTCTCCTCAAAAAACGAATCCATTGGAGACCCCCCCTTCTCTCACTTTCCGCTCCCTCGAATTTGAATCACACCTAATCCCTTGATTACCTTCATTTCTTCCATCTTTTGAAATCTATAAACCATATTCTCTTCATTTAATCATGGGGTGGCAAGAAAATTGCTTTGGATTCCAGTTCGAATCGTCCAATAAATCATTGAAGGGGGACAATATGAAGAAAACGGTTTATTCCTTAAAGGCAAAAAAGAAAGAAAATTTCTCTCCTAATAAACTATATCATGGACTCTGCGCGAGTTGTGAGCTTGAATTGACCTGTACTTATCATCGAGATCCCAAACATCCAATTTTACAATGCGAAGAGTTTAGGGGCCTCATCCTTTCTCCCGTTAAGGGAGGGGAGTTAAAAAATAATCCCCTGCCAAACATTCGGAAACCCGCCCTCTCTCCAAAAATTTATTTTCAACAATATAAGGGTCTATGTGAAACATGTGAAGAGAAACTCTCCTGCACTTATCCTAAGCCATTAGGAGGGGTTTGGCATTGCGAAGAATTTCGGTAAAGAGTAACGAGTCCCCCGTTTTCAAGTAAATCATTGATTGAGGAAGAATCACCATGAATCCTGAGCATATTCAAAAAATCATTGAGGACCATCACAATGGGAATCAAACCGGCCTCATCTCCATCCTCGAGGAAATCCAAACCAAGTACAGCTATCTTCCCGAAGAGGCATTGAAGATGGTTGCCCAAAAACTGAAATGCTCTCTCGTAGATCTCTATGCGGTGGCAACCTTTTATAAGGCCTTCAGTCTAAAACCAAGAGGAAAACATCTCATTTCAGTTTGTTTGGGCACAGCCTGCCATGTGCGGGGTGGAGAAAGGATTGCCTCTGAATTTCAGCGCCAACTTGGAATAAAACCTGGGGAAACAACTTCAGATAATCAAATCACCCTGGAAGCTGTCAACTGTCTTGGTGCTTGTGCCATTGGGCCAATCGTCGTGGTGGATGGACATTACTTTTCGAACGTAACTGCTCAAAAGGTGAAAGAGATCATTCATAAAGCCAGGACGGGACTCGATCGTGTCGACATCCGTTCGGATGAAAAAATCTTTCCGGTCGAGGTAAGCTGCCCCCGCTGCAACCACAGCCTCATGGATAAAAATAAATACATTGATGGCTACCCATCGATTCGAGTGACGGTCTCTTTCAATCTAAAACATGGATGGCTCAGATTGTCATGCCTCTATGGCAGTTTCTCAGTCGACCATGAGTATGAAGTTCCAGTCGATGAAATTGTCAACTTCTTCTGTCCCCATTGCCATGCGGAACTAAGAAGTTCCTCGAGTTGTGTGGAATGTGGCGCACCCATGGTCCCCCTCTTGGTTAGAGGGGGAGGGGGAACGGTTCAAATCTGTTCTCGCCGCGGTTGTAAGGGACACATGCTGGATCTGACAGGAGTGAATGTTTAAGGGAAATATCCATCAAGAGGAGACCTGAAGTTAAAGGGAAGTTTATGGAAAAGGTCAAATCCATTGACGAGTTTTACTTGCTTCGTGATCGGCTAATGACCGATAGACATCTTGATCTTCCAACCATCATCATTCCCGCGGGAACTTGTGGTCAGGCTTGCGGAGCCAATGACCTCATCCGGATCACCAAAAGGGAGATGTTGCATAAAAAGCTGAGCGAGAGAATTCAACTTCGCATTACTGGCTGCCATGGTTTTTGTGAGATGGAACCTTCGGCGTTGATCGAACCCTCAGGAACATTTTATCCAAGGGTGAGCGCTCAAAATATGGTGCGCATCGTTGAGGCTGTCATCAAAGGGGAAATACTCGAGGATCTTCTTTATATCGATCAAGAAACCGGAAATCGAATTGAGAAGCAAATAGACATCCCCTTCTTTAAGAAACAGGTCCGAACGCTTCTCGGCCGAAATGAAAAGGTCGATCCCATCCGGGTCTTTAACTACATCGAGAACAAAGGCTATTCAGCCATGGCTAAGGTCCTCTCCCTTAAAGATCCCCATCGCGTGATTGAAGAGATCAAATCATCCGGATTACGCGGTCGAGGAGGGGCGGGCTTTCCGACCGGCTTAAAATGGGAGAGGCTGGCAAAACAACCAAGCCGCAATGGAAAATTCATCGTGTGCAATGCCGATGAAGGCGATCCAGGTGCCTACATGGATCGAAGCCTTCTCGAAGGGAATCCTCATAGCATTCTTGAGGGGATGATCATCGGTGCCTATGCAACAGGAGCTACGGAAGGAATCGTTTATGTCCGCAATGAGTACCCCCTTGCCATCAAACATCTTCTCATCGCCCTCAGGCAGGCCACTCAATTAGGATTCCTTGGCAAAGATATTTTAGGGACCAACTTCTCCTTCGATATCAAAATGGTGCGGGGAGCAGGCGCATTTGTTTGTGGTGAGGAAACAGCCTTAATCAAATCCATTGAAGGGAAAATGGGGGAGCCAACGCAACGTCCGCCCTACCCCATTCAGAAAGGGATCCATGGCCAACCCACAGTAATTAATAATGTAGAGACCTGGGCCAACATTCCCATCATCATAGATCTCGGCCCCCATGAATACGTAAAAGTGGGGACGAAGGGAAATACAGGGACCAAGATATTCAGTTTAGTGGGTAAAATTAAAAATACCGGATTAGTTGAAGTGCCGATGGGCATGGAAATTGAGAAGATGGTCAATGAGATTGGTGGAGGACCGGTCAATCAGGCAAAGATGAAAGCCGTTCAAACAGGAGGTCCCTCAGGTGGGTGCATTCCAGCCAAGATGTTTCATCTCCCCATCGATTATGAGAGTTTAACTCAGGTGGGATCCATTATGGGTTCCGGCGGGATGATCGCCATGGATGAACACACCTGTATGGTGGATGTGGCTAAATATTTTATGAAATTTTTGAAGGAGGAATCCTGTGGCAAATGTTTCATCTGCCGCAAAGGAACCCAGCGAATGTATGAAATTCTCGATGAGATCACAAACGGAGAGGGAAAGATGGAGCATCTCACTCTCTTGGAAGAGCTGGGCTCTGTGGTCAAGGATACATCTCTCTGCGGCTTGGGTCAGACTTCACCGAATCCAGTCCTCTCCACCCTTCGATACTTTCGTGAAGAGTACCTTGAGCATATTGAGAAAAAACGATGTCCTGCAGGGGTCTGTAAAAACCTGATCACTTATTTCATCAATGAAAACTGCACCGGCTGCCAGCTTTGTATAAAGAACTGTCCCTCAGAAGCCATCGAAGGCAAGAAGAAGGAACGCCATGTCATCAACATGGAGAAATGTATCAAATGTGGGGCTTGTAAAAGTGTTTGTAAATTTGATGCGGTGGAGATCAGATAAAAGGAACCCTCGTTGAGTCGGCCTCGAGGAAGGAGAGAGGGGATGATTACTCTTTATCTAAACGGATTAGAGGTTTCGGTCGAAGAGGGAATGACCATTCTCGAAGCGGCGAGATTTATGGGTTTTCCCATACCCACTCTCTGCCACCAGGATGGTTTATCTCCTTATGGAGCTTGCCGTCTTTGTGTAGTTGAAATTGGGGAGGAACCCAAAACAAAACTGGTTTCTTCCTGTACTTATCCGGTTGAGGAAGGGTTACATGTCCGAACAGCTTCCCAACGGGTCATGCACGCAAGAAGAATGATTCTCGAACTTCTTTTAGGGTCTTGTCCCCAATCCAAAACTATTCAGGACCTGGCTTCTATGTACAATATTCGACAACAACGCTTCAGACAGGAATACGAAAACTGTATCCTGTGCGGCTTGTGCGTCCGGATGTGCGAAGAACAAATGATGGCCAAGGCCATTGGGTTTCGCAGTCGAGGTGAAAACAGAAGCATAGGAACCCCTTTTGACATTCAATCAGAAGATTGCCGGCGATGCGGAGCCTGTATCTATATTTGCCCAGCCTGTCAGCTTCGCTGCACCTATACCGAACCCGAAAGGGCAATCTGTGGGAGTTGTGTCAATCTGTCACCTCCCTGTCTTGAAAAAGAAGAGTTCAAAGATATGATGTGTTATATGGAACCCTGTGTGGCATGTGAAATTAAAAAAGGGTGAGAAAGAAGAAAGGAGCATGGCAAATGTCATTATCGCGAATTAATGCCTCCGCGGCAACCTTAACAAAAAATAGGACAGAAGGTTCGATTGTCCGTGCCTCAGGGATGTGTGTGACTTGTGTAGATGGTTGTATCGGGATGTGCGAAATCGGCAAATCTGCCTATCGCGGCCATGAGGTCATCTACCCACAACCGTTTGGAGTCATCACCACTGCGGCTGAAAAGATCTATCCCGTTGATTATTCCCATTTCAACATCATGGGGACAGCAGTGGGAGCTCAGGGGATCGAACCGGATAGTGATAAAGCGATTTTTCCTGCCGTTGATCTCGAAGTCACCATTGGCCATGATGATGGAATCAAATTTCACTATCCTTGGATAATTCCCGGAATTGGATCGACAGACATCGCCAAAAATAACTGGGAGGGATTAGCTATCGGATCTGCCATAGCCGGCACAGGTTTGACCATCGGTGAAAATGTGGTCGGGATGGACCCTGACGCAGTGATCAAGAACGGTCGTGTTATTGATACCAAAGACCTCAAATTCCGTGTCCAACTCTACCAGGACTACCAACGGGATGGTTATGGGGCTATTATCGTCCAAGCCAATATCGAGGATACCCGCCTCGGTGTCCATGAATACGCCATTGAACAGCTTGGAGTCGAATGTATTGAATTGAAATGGGGACAAGGGGCAAAAGATATTGGGGGAGAGGTAAAAATAAGAAGTCTAAAAAAAGCTCAGATGCTTTATGAGAGGGGTTACATTGTCCTTCCGGATCCAACGGATCCCAATGTGGTGAAAGCCTTCGAAAGAGGGGCCTTCAAGGAATTTGAACGACATTCACGGGTAGGGATGATTTCTGAGGAATCGTTTGCGAAAAGGGTGGAAGAATTGCGCAAGGCGGGGGCGAAGTATATCTTTTTAAAGACAGGTGCCTATCGGCCAGCGGATCTTGCCAGGGCAATCTCTTTTGCCTCAAAATATCGCTTGGATCTCCTCACCGTAGATGCGGCTGGAGGGGGAACGGGGATGAGCCCGTGGCATATGATGAATGAATGGGGCATTCCACCAGTTGAACTCCATTCCCTTCTTTTTCAGTATGCGACCTCACTTGCTCAAAACGGAAAGTATGTTCCTCCATTAGCCGTTGGCGGAGGATTTACATTTGAAGATGGAATTTTTAAAGCACTCGCCATGGGCGCACCCTTTGTGAAACTCGTTGGGATGGCCCGGGGACCTATTGCCGCCGCCATGGTAGGTAAAACCATTGGCCGAACCATCGATAACCACCAGATTCCCGTTTACATCGAACGATTCGGCCATACCAAAGATGAGATTTTTGTGACGGCGAGTGTCTTACGAAAAGAATTAGGGGATACAGAGTTTGAAAAAATACCGACCGGTGCACTCGGCCTATACACTTATTATGAGCGATTAGCTCAAGGACTCCGTCAGCTCATGGCCGGAAGCCGAAAATTTTCTTTGAAATATCTCTCCAGGAATGATCTTGCAGCCCTGACCCATGAAGCGGCTGAGATCAGCGGAATCCAGTACGTGATGGACCTCGATAAAATAGAGGCTGAGCAACTTCTGCATTCACCCAGTGTCCAGTGTACAAACTCAAAACACCAGATTGGAAAGAAATGAATAAGGGGGTTCGTTTTCTTAGGCAGTTGTTTGTTTTTTTCTATTAAAACAAGACAAGAAAGAAGAATAAAATGGAGTGCCCGTTATACAAGACGGTTTCCTTGCAGTTTAGAGAAATGAAGAAAATGTGAGCAGAAATTCTTGACGACGACGGTCATCAACTTTCCAAGGAGATCCACCTTTTTAGACCGATCATCTTATCAAAAAAACAATGTTTAAAAATTTTTTAAAGATTTGGGGCTTCAACGATTTCGACTTTAAACTCCTTGGCTTGGCTGGGCGGGTCTTTAAAGATCACCATGAAAGGAGTGGCTTTCCCCGAAGGGATGACCATCTCCTGGTTCGTTTCCGGCTTGATCACTACCTCCCCCATAAAAAATTCTGGGGGTTGTCTCCTTAATTCTTCACGACCGAGGATGCGACCGCAGATCGCTTCCCTCTCATCCACTTTGAGTTTTTCTTGACTAAAAAGGACAACCCTGGTTCGAATATATTTTTTTGTATATCGGGATTGATTCTTCACCTTCCCCTCAATAATAAAGAGGGACATCTCCCCCATCTTTTCCTCGTATCCACTGAGATCCCCGATGATCAGATCTTCTTTTTCAACCCCCCAGATTTGATTCCAGAGCTCGGTCACCTTCTTCATAGGGGACTCAAAATAAGGAGAGAGTCTTCCACCAGAACCCAATTCTGTCCATATATAGAAAATACCAAAAATCAGAATGACCAAAATAATAAAAAGAGGAAAGAATCGGGGGAACCCTCTTCTCTCAGCTCGTAACATCCTTTTGGGCCCCAGAGGCTTTTCCTCCATCCCTTCTTCCTTTACATGCTCTTCAAAAAATAGCTTCTCGCCTCTCTCCGGCACAACCTCTTTCTCTATTTTTTCTGGTGTAACTTCTTTCTCTAAAGGAGGCTTTTCCTCCATTTTTTCCATGGACGTCTTTTCTGAAAAGAGAAAGGTTTCTTCCTCTTCCCTTTCAGGCATCACTTCTTTTGCAACCTCTTCTTCTCTTTCTTTTTCTTTTTCCTCCACTTTTGCTTTTGGAGGCATCTCGATTTTGGCTTCCCCTGGTCCGATTAAATCTTCATGATATTTGGCAAAAGATTCTGCATCCTCGATAATTTCCTCTTTCGTCTCTGGAGGAGGGACGACGTAAAATACATGCTTGCATCGAGAACAACGAACTTTAACACCCTTGGCCGAGATTCGAGAATCATCCAAATTAAACTTTGTTAAACAGGAGGCACAGGTGATAATCATAGGAAACCCCCTTTTAGGATAGTGATACAGGAGATTAAAGGGGAGGGTAAAGACGCCAGTTTCGTTGATGGGTTAGGTTGTTTATTCTCAAAATCATAACCTTGACCCTTTGACGCTATACGAAACGGGTTTCCTTACCTTAGCCCATTCACTTCAGACAATTTTCTTCGTTTGCGGATGGCCCAGTGCATATGCAATTTCTTGACATTATGATGAAAGGAATAAGAAAAATCAAGGATAAAATACGGAGAGACTCAGAATACCAGGATACCAGGGTATCAAAAAGTCCGGATACCATAAAAAATTTTAAAAATTTCAATGGATATCGCTGATATCCGGATATCCTAATCCCTTGCAATGAGACTATCGCCCTAACCTTTTCTTAAATTCCTGAGTGAGCATGGGGACCACGGTGAAAAGGTCGCCCACAATGCCATAGGTGGCTATTTTAAAAATGGGAGCCTCAGCATCTTTGTTGATGGCAACAATGATATCCGACGTCTTCATTCCGGCTTGATGTTGAATGGATCCTGAGATACCACACGCAATATAGATTTTAGGCCGAACGGTTCGACCGGTTTGTCCAACTTGATGTTCATAAGGGATCCAGCCTGAATCAACGGCTGCACGTGAAGAACCCACTGCTGCGCCTAAGACTTCAGCCAATTCCCGAATCGGCTTGAACCCTTCTGGTCCTCCCACACCTCTTCCCCCTGAGACGATGATCTCTGCGTCAGCCAGATTGATTGTTTCTGCTCCCCGAATGAATTCCACAATCTTTGTCCTGACCTGATCTTCTGTCATCTGGAGAGTCTCCCGAATGATCTCTCCCTTTCTTGAATCATCCCTTGGAGGCATGGCAAACACCTTGGGTCGGACCGTGGACATCTGGGGTCGGTAGTTGGGGTAATCCTGAATGGTCGCCATGATGTTTCCACCAAAAGCTGGTCGAGTCTGTTTAAGATATTTCGTTTCCGGATCGATTTCCAGACCGGTGCAATCTGCTGTTAATCCTGCCTCGATGGTGGTGGCGACCGTCCCTGCAAAATCCCGACCCTGGGTGGTGGCGCCGAAGAGAACAATTTCGGGTTTATATTTTCGAATGAGATCCACCGCTGCCTTCGCATAAGGGTCCGTCCGATATTCTTTCAGCAAAGGACCCTCCATCACATAGACCTTCTCTGCTCCATAAGCGATGGCCTCCTTGGCAAATTTATCTACGGTTTCCTGATCCCCAAAAAGCATCCCGCATAATTTGCACCCGATGGCATCAGCTAATTTCCTCCCCTCGCCGAGAAGCTCAAAGGAGACACTCCCGACCTTACCGAATTCGTGTTCAATAAAAACCCAAACATCTTTATAAGTGGTAATGTCGATCGTGACCGCTTTCTCTTCTTTTTCCAAAGTGATGGCACTGACCGGGCAGATATCCACGCAGGCACCGCAGAAGGTACACTTCTCATCCACCACCGCAATCCCTTCCTTCATGCTCAATGCACCAAACGGACAAGCTGGAATACAGGACTCACATCCAGTGCAGGTATCCTTGTCAATCAATAATTTAGCCATTCGATCCTCCTCCTATCTAAAAATATCGTGATCCGTGTCCCTGCCCTACAGAGAAAGTAGGTACGAACGACAAATACAGTCTGAGGGTCAGGGTGAAGGTTAGGAAGCCCATCTCGTTTAGCGTCAAAGGGTGAGGGTAAAGATTTGAAGACGATGGACGTAACCCCTTACCGAAACTGACCTCTTTGCCTTTGCCGTGAGACCTTTACCCTTCATTTAATAAACTTCGTATCCATCAATTTGTTCACTAAAAGAGGAACGACTTCGGGTAATTCCCCTTTCAAGATCTCGCCGCTCCCTCCTCTGGCTTCGGGAGAAAATACTCTCATGACCCAAGTAGGAGACCCTTTTAATCCGATTCGATTCTCGTCTGCGCCGATGTCCTTAGCGGTCAGAGTAGGAATCTGTGCCTTGGCGGCCTTCTTAATCCCTAAAAGCGAGGGGAGTCTTGGTTCATTGATATCTTTCACAACTGTCAATAGAGCTGGAAGCGAAGACTCAACTACCTCTCTTCCGTACTCCAACAATCGCTCCACAACAATCTTCTTCTTCTCAAGGTTAATTTCCTTGATCTTCGAAACATAAGTCAATTGTGGGATTCCCAAGCGGGTGGCAATCCCTGGTCCGACTTGAGCCGTATCTCCATCGATGGCCTGTTTTCCACAAATGACCAAATCCACATCCCCAACCACCGCTTTAATCGTCTTCGCCACTGTATAAGCAGTGGCCAGGGTATCTGCTCCAGCAAACGCTCTGTCTGAAACGAGATAAACCTTATCTGCCCCCACAGCCAGTGCGTTTTTCAACACTTCGATGGCCTGTGGAGGGCCCATGCTGATGACATGAACTTCTCCGCCATGCTTCTCTCTGATGAGAAGGGCCTCTTCCACAGCATACTCGTCGAAAGGATTGGTAATGCTGGCCACTCCCTCCCGAACCAGTGTGTTCGTCTTCGGATCAATCTTTACATCTGTGGTGTCTGGAACCTGCTTGATACAGACTGCGATCTTCACCTTCTCCTCCTCATTTTCCCTTAAAATTGGGTTTTCTCTTTTCAATAAATGCCGTCATCCCTTCCTTCTGGTCCTCCGTCGTAAAACCGAGGCTGAAGGCATAGGATTCTAAGGTACATGCCTCTGCCAATTCCATATTGAAACCAGTATCCATCAGCATCTTGGCTAACCTCACCCCAATGGCCCCATTGGCGGCAATTTGAAGGGCTACTTTTTTGGTCTCCTCCATCAGCAAGGCCAGCGGAAAAACTCGATTGACAATCCCCATTTGATAGGCTTCCTGAGCGGTGATCATCTTCCCTGTTAAAATGAGTTCTTTTGCTTTCCCCTTTCCGATCAGTCGAGGAATCCTCTGTGTTCCTCCGAAACCTGGAAAAATCCCGAGAGTGACTTCCGGAAGGCCAAACCTGGCGTTCTCAGAAGCATAAATGAAATCACAAGCAACGGCAATCTCCGTTCCTCCTCCTAAGGCGTACCCATTGACCGCGGCAATGACAGGTCGATCAAGATCCTGAATCATTCTTAAAGTGAGATGACCCATTTTTGAAAAATTTAAAGCCTCGATGGAATTCATCCCCCTCATCTCCGCTATATCTGCCCCGGCGACAAAGGCTTTCTCTCCACTCCCTGTCAAGATGAGAACTTTCATCTCGGCATGTTCCTTCACCTCTTGGAGGCCCATCTGGATGTCTTTGAGGGTCTCGATGTTTAAGGCATTGAGCGCCTTCGGTCTATGGATGGTGAGTATCCCTATCTCCCCCTCAAACGATAACAAAATATTTTTATAGTCCATCTCCCCTCCAAATCAGTTCGGAGTTCGTAGTGTTGAGTTCGGAGATTTAACTCTTAACTCCGAACTCCCAACTCCGAACTATTAACTTCTTTCAATGATCATCGCCATGCCTTGGCCCCCACCGATACAAAGAGCGGCAAGACCGAGATTGACCTTCCGCCTTTTCATCTCATGAAGGAGCGTCACGATTAACCTCGCACCCGTGCAACCGATGGGATGACCCAATGAGATTCCACTTCCATTGACATTTGTCTTTTCCAGATCGAATCCTAATTCCCGAATGCAGGCAATCGCTTGGGAGGCAAATGCCTCATTCAGTTCGATCAGACCAATATCATGAAGCGTGACCCCAGCCTTCTTAAAGGCTTTCCTGACCGCAGGGATAGGACCTAAGCCCATAAAGGCTGGGTCGACTCCTCCTGCGGCATAGGACCGAATGGTTCCCATCGGTTCTAAATTCAATGCCTTCGCCTTTTCCTGAGACATCAAGAGGACAGCGGCAGCCGCATCATTGATCCCTGAGGCGTTTCCTGCAGTCACCGTTCCTCCTTTTTTAAAGGCAGTGGGAAGTTTGCTCATCTTTTCTAAAGAAGTATCCATGGGTCTTTCATCCGTATCAAAAAGGATGGGATCCCCTTTCTTTTGGGGGATGGCTACAGGAACAATTTCCTCTTTGAAAATTCCGTTTTGGATGGCTGCTCTCGCTCTTTGATGACTTAACAATCCTAATTCATCCTGCTCCTTTCTTGAAATCCCATACTTCTCTGCAATGTTCTCGGCGGTAAGTCCCATATGATATCCATAAAAAATTTCAAAGAGACCATCAAAGACCATCAAATCGACCATTTCCTGGTTGAACATCCTTGCACCCCACCGGCCCATTGGAAAAGCATAGGGAACCTGACTCATATTTTCCATCCCCCCTGCCACCACCACCTCTGCTTCCCCTGCCTGGATCGATTGCGCCCCCAAGGCAATGGCCTTTAAACCCGAAGCGCACACCTTGTTGATTGTATAGGCATTGATCTCCTTTGGAACTCCGGCGTGAATCATCGCTTGGCGGGCCGGGTTCTGTCCTTGCCCTGCCTGGATGACATTGCCCATGATCACCTCCTCGACTTCAACCCCTGCCATAGATTCATCCCATTGGTAATAAGATTTTTCCAAATCCGTCAATCCCGCCTCTTTAAATGCATTAGGAGCAACTTCCAGAAATTCTTTTTTTACGACCGGTCTCAGACCAACTCTTTTAAGAACCTCCCTGATCGTAATCGCCCCCAATTTAACCGCCGAGACATCTTTTAAAGAAGCTCCGAAAGTACCGATCGGTGTTCTCACTCCACTGACAATGACCACTTCTTTCATTTGATTCTCCTTTTGATCTCCTTTATTGGCAGAAATAAGGTGATTTGAAAAAAAGAATAGGCGATCTAACTATTCAAAAGATATTTTTCACAAGTATGTCTTTTAGCCCAAATCATTATTTTTGTCAACATCTTTTTCCTGGTTCTAAATATTAATAATTTCTTTTAAATTTTAATAAGTTAGAAGCCGTGAGGATGGCTTGAATAAGATTGGTAGGGTCTGCTAATCCTTTTCCAGCTATTTCATAGGCTGTTCCATGATCTACAGACGTCCTGATAAAAGGTAATCCTAAGGTAAAATTGACAGCTTCCTTAAATTCGCACATCTTAATAGGGATAAGGCCTTGATCGTGATACATCGAAACGACTACATCAACACCACGACCCTTTGAAACACCGAAAAAAGAATCAGCAGGAAAGGGTCCCTCCACATCCATCCCATTGGATTTAGCCTCATGAATGGCTGGGAGGATCTCTCTTCTCTCTTCTTCTCCCAATAGCCCTTCTTCTCCACAATGGGGATTAAGGCCAAGGACGGCAATTTTGGGATGGGGAAGCCCGAAATATTTTTTCATTCCATCGTGGGTTAATCGAAGGATAGATAAAATGTGATTTGAAGTGATCG
This sequence comes from Syntrophaceae bacterium, assembly GCA_013388645.1. Lineage (GTDB taxonomy): Bacteria > Desulfobacterota > BSN033 > BSN033 > UBA1163 > UBA1163. The sequence continues at coordinate 23,529 of JACAEV010000052.1, forward strand.
ACTTTGAAACTTCCTTGAGTGGAAGATGGGTCGTCGCAAGAACAATTCTCCATTTTGATCCTATAAACATCATGGCCACTTGGGCCGTTCCTGTAAGATGGGCTAACAGTTCCGTATGACCAGGAAAAGAATACCCTGCTTTGTTCATCGCCTGTTTATTGATGGGACAAGTGGTAAGGGCATCCAATTCGCCACTCTGGATTTTCTGGACCGCCTCTTCAATGTATTTCACCATCGCCGCTCCACATGTACGATCTGGTTCTCCAAAACGGAGAGAGGCAACATTTAATTGAGTGGGAGAAAAAAGAAATATTTTCTTAGGGAGATATCCCTTCTCAGGAATCTCATCAATTACTTCCAGGGTTACAGAGAGGTTTTGGATCCGAATCGCTTTTGAGAGGACTTCGCAGTCGCCGAAAACAATGGGGCGACAGACTTGAAACGGTTCTCCCATGGATAAAGCCTTCACAATGATTTCCGGCCCAATCCCGGTTGGATCACCCATGGTAATCCCTATCTTGGGAAGAGGCATGCACACCCCTTTAGATATGATTTAGGTTGCAAATGGCCGATGACGGATTGCAGATAGCCCGAATGGGGTCACAATAGGGTTTTTGGATATTCTATTGATAACTCCAAACTCTCAACTCATCACTTCGAACTATCTCACAATTTGATTTCGATGATGGATTTTTCTTTCAAGGTGCTGAGATACTGTTTAAACGCTTTTTCCATTTCACTTTCAAAATAATCCATTTGGACTCTTTCCCTGACTTGCTCAAAAGGAATAGGTTCCAATCCTTTTCGATCAAGAAGTTTAATGATATGGAATCCAAACTCCGTTCGTACAATCCCACTCACCTCTCCGACCTTGAGCCGGAGCGCTTCTCTTTCAAAGGCCGGCACGAGCTCCCCCTTCTTAAAATAACCCAAATCCCCCCGATCCTTATTGGATGCATCTTGGGAGTAGAGAAGGGCCATTTCTCCAAAATCATTTCCCGCTTTAATCTTTTCTAAAACGGTCTGACACTTCTGTTTAATTTCCTTAACTTCCTCAGGCGTGGCTTCTTTTGGAACGACGAATAAGATATGGCCTGGTCGATAAGATTCATGAGGTCGATAACGAGCGATATTCTTTTGATAGAACTCCCTCAACTCTTTTTCCCCCACTTTTGTTTCGATCTTCACCGACCAATGGATTAACTTCCTACGTTGGAGGTCCTTTTCGATCTGCTTTTTATAAGCCTCTAAGGTCAACCCCTCTTTGGCTAATGCCCTTTCTAAATCCTCCTGGGTGGCAGCATTTCTGCGCTTCACCTCCTCCAGGGTGGCTTCGACCTCTTTACTGGAAATTTTAATCCCATTTTTCTTCACTTCCTGATCAATCAATTTCTCCTCAATCAACCTTTCCAAAACCTTTCGATAAATCTCGTTCAATTGTTCTCGTTTCTCCAAACGATCTTCTGTGATGACCTGTTCCTGAAAAGGTTTAACCCACTTTTCAACTTCAGAGAGGGTGATCATCTCTTGATTGACCACCGCCACCACCCGATCCACCACGGCATCGCTTGAGGAGATCGTCCCAATTAAAAGGAGTAAACAGGCAAGCAGGTAAAAAATTCTTTTCATCTTCTAACCATTTCCTTTCACGCCCTGAACCATTTGGTGTTGATCTTCACTTTAGCCTTCCCCTTTAGATCGTTCAGCCACTTCTGATAATTCTCCTCCCCTTTCTTTCTTCCAAGCTCAAGCAGAATCCCTACCTTGGCCTCCTCAAAGGGAACCTGCCGGGGAAGAGTTTTTTCTTCCAGTTTAAAGATATGATATCCATAAGGGCTTTTAATGACTTCACTGACCGCTCCCACCTCCATGGTAAAAACGCAGTCGAATTCCGTCGGCTTCTCCCCCTGGCTGAAATAACCTAAATCTCCACCCCGAACTTTCTCAGGCCCCAATGATTTTTCTTTGGCCAATTTCTCAAAATCTTCCCCCTTTTTAAGCCGCTTCAGAATCTGGATCGCCTCTTCCCCATCTGCCACAACAATCTGACGTGCCCTCACTTTTGGAGCAATCTGAAAAGAGGACCGATGGTCTTCATAATATTGCCGGACTTCCTTATCATCAATCTTATTGGAGGGATGAAAGGCACCTCGGATAATTTTTTCGGCTAACAATTTTTCTTCCAAACGGTTTTTCCATTCCTCCAACGTCACCCCCTTGAGACCTAAGGTCTCTCCAAATCCTTCCCCGGGATAATCCATTTTTATCTCTGAGAGGACCTGATTTAATTCTTCCTGTGAAACCCGAATCCCCATTCGCCGAGCCTCCTGGACGAGAATCTTACGTTCAATGACTTGATCAAGATAAGCCCGTTTCAGCGTTCCAAGTGCTGTCCCTATGACTTCTTTCCCTGATTCTAATATCAACTCCTTAAACTCTCGATCAAGTTCTTCCACCGAAATCTGCTCTTCATTGACTTGAGCGATAATATGTTCAGGAAGTCCCCTGTCCCACAGGTTACAGTCCCAAAGAAATAATAAAAAGAAAACAAAGGGAAAGAGGAATAGAGGTCTTTTCATTTTTTCTCTTCTTTTGGTTTCTCTCCTTTCGGCTTCTCCCCTTTTTTTTCTTCTTCTGCCCACAGTGTTTCGTTAATCAGGATTTTCGCTTTCGACTTCGCCTCCTTCACATATTCGAGATAGGCCTCCTGCTTTTTCTTGGGTTGGAGAAAAAAACGAATCCTTTCTTTGACTTGAGCCAAAGGCCTCAACGTGCTTCCCCGCATGTCTTCCAATCGAAGGATATGGAACCCAAAGGGGGTACGGACAACCTCACTGATTTCTCCCCTTTTCTTCAAAGAAAAAGCGGCTTCTTCAAACTGAGCGAAGGGGGGTGCCAATTGCCCTCTCCGAATATAGCCGATATCTCCTCCGTCTTCTTTAAAGTTCCCAATATTATACGTCGACGCTAACTTCTCAAAACTCTCCCCCCGCGAGAGTTTCGAAACAACCTCTTTCAGGGTGGGCTCTGAGTTGACCACGATGTGGCGAATCCTTACCTCTTGTGGCTCTGTAAAGAGCGTCTGATTTTCTTTATAGTATCGCTGAATATCTTCCTCCGAGACCTCACCTCTTCCCTTCAAGACCTCATCCAGGAGGGCTTCGATGAGGATGACTCTTCTCGCATCCTCGATTTTATCAACCATCTCTTTCGTTTTATCTAAACCCTTCTTTTTGGCTTCCTGATAAAGCAATTCTCTGGTAATGACATAATTTTCAAGAAAATCTCTTGTCCCTTTTTCACTCAACAATTTCATCTTTCCTTCCAGGGGTTGTTTTTCCAACATCTGCTGAAATTCTTCTAAAGAGATCGAAACCTCATTGATTCTGGCCAGTTCTTTTTTCCCTAACCCTTCCTCCCCTGATTTCTGGCAACCAAAACCAACGACCAACCAAAGAAGCAGGGTCCCCAAGAAGATCAATCGTTTCATCAATATCTCCCTGACGAAGAAAATGAAGCTCCACAGACAGTGCCCATTCCTGCACACCGAAGTGCCATTTTGGGCCCTCTTTCTCTATGGAAGTTCCAACATGCAGGCATGGTTTTCTGCATAGGCGGATGAACTTCCAAATATCACCCCCCAACTCAAAGGCCTACCTGCTGGACAGCAGAGACCTCCGACCTCGCCTACTAAAAACTCATAAAGTGTGAAAAATTCATTCAAATTGGGAGGGTGGGCAAGGGTATTAAAAAATTTTGAAGATATTCTTGCTCACCCGATGATCCCCATTTTTTCACAGTTTCTCATTGTTAGAATATCTATCATATCAGGCCAAGGCTTGCAATAGGTTTTTAGCCGCTTCAAAGGGATCCCTTCTCATCTGAGACCACCCTTCGATGATTAATTTGGAGTCGGGGGTCAACCGAGAAGACCCCTCTTTTCGGCGAACAAAATCAACGATCCTCTGGGGAGACACACGTGTGGTTTCATCAAAGGTGAGAACAAATTGAGAGGGAGTCTCCTCTAACTTCTTAATGGACAACTTGGTCAGGAGAATCTTCACCTTAATCACCTCCAGCAGGTGATTGACCTCTTGAGGAATTCTTCCAAACCGATCGATCATCTCTTCCCGAATGTTCTCCACTTCCTCCTCTGAACGAGAAAGAGAAAGCCGCCGATAGAGAACCAATCGTTCTCCTGGATCCTCCACATAGGCCTCGGGAATGAAAGCGGGAAGATGGAAGTGAATCTCTGGCGTGATTTCTTCAACGACTTCTTCCCCTTTCAACTCCCTGACCGCTTTCTCCATCAATTGGGTATAATATTCAAAACCCACAGCAGCAATGGACCCTGACTGAGAGGGACCGAGGAGGTTTCCCGCCCCGCGTATCTCCAGATCGTGCAGGGCGAGTTTAAATCCAGATCCCAGCTCGCTCAACTCCTGAATAGCTCGGAGCCTTTTCATGGCCTCCCTGGAAAGAGAAAGGGTTCCAGGAATAATGAGGTAGGCATAAGCCTGCTGACTTCCACGACCCACTCGGCCCCGGATTTGATAGAGATCTGCGAGCCCAAATCGTTCTGCATGATTGATCAAAATGGTGTTGGCCGCCGGGATATCCAACCCGGACTCAATGATGCTGGTACAAACAAGAAGGTTAATTTCCTTTTGAACAAATTGGAGCATGACCCGCTCTAACTCTTTTTCTCTCATCTGTCCATGGGCGATGGCCAAAGAGGCCTCAGGAATAAGGCGCTTCAAATGAGCGGCCATTGTATGGATGTTATGGACCCGAGGATGGACAAAGAAAACTTGTCCTCCTCGGTCAAACTCTTTTTGGATGGCTTCCCGGATGACCTCATCATCGTAACGGATGACCATCGTCCGAATCGACAGTCGATTTTCAGGAGGAGTCTGGATCAGGCTGAGATCCCGGATTCCGGAGACCGCCATCTGGAGTGTCCTTGGAATAGGAGTTGCGGTGAGGGTGATCACATCGACTAATTTTCTCATCTGTTTCAATTTCTCTTTGTGGGAGACCCCAAATCGGTGTTCCTCATCAATCACCACGAGCCCTAAATCTCGGAATGAAATGTCCTTCTGCAGAAGGCGGTGTGTTCCAATCACTATGTCCACTTTCCCTTTTTTCAACCGCTCGACAATCTCCCTCTGTTCTCGGGGGCTTTTGAATCGACTCAACACTTCGATCACGACTGGATAAATCTTGAATCGTTCACAGAAGGTCTGGTGGTGTTGTTGGGCCAGAACAGTGGTGGGAACTAAAATAGCCACCTGTTTCCCGCTCATCACAGCACGATAGGCAGCTCGAATGGCCACTTCTGTCTTTCCATAGCCGACATCCCCACAGATCAAACGATCCATCGGCTTGGGACGGCCCATGTCCTCCATCACCTCTTCAATCGCCTGAATCTGATCCGGAGTCTCTTCATATTCAAATGTGGCCTCAAACTCTTTATAAAACCGATCGATAGGAGGAAATGGAAAACCCTCAAAGACCTGTCTGGCCGCATAGAGATCAAGGAGCTCTTTCACGATCTCTGAGACCGCAGCTTTGACCCGCTTCTTCACCCTCTGCCATGAATGACTCCCCAGTTTATCAAGCCTCGGCGATTTCCCATCTCCTCCAATATAGCGCTGAATTAAATTGATCCGATCCACCGGAAGATAGAGCTTATCTCCATCCTGATATTCTATGAGAAGATAGTCGTTCGATACCCCCCAGATCTTCATATGTCGAAGTCCTTTGTAACGCCCTATGCCATAATCGATGTGGACGATCAAATCATCTTCTCGCAGTTCATGATAGGCAGAGAGGGTGGGCTTGCCTTTTTGCCAAGAAGAAGGGACCTCCCGAAGGATTCTATCCGAAAGACGCTTTCTTTCACCAAAGATTTCCTCTTCAGCCAGAAGGACCCAATTCTCTCTCAGGTTCCGGAACCCCGAAGAGAGAGAGCCCACCAGAAGGACGATCCCCTTTTCAGAGATGTCCACCACTTCCGTAAACCTTTTTGTTTTTTCCAATCGTGGATCGACCCCGTACTGGGAAAGAAGGTCCCTTAATCGTTCGGCTTGACCCAGTGTATGGGAAACGATAAAAACTCCTCTTCCCTTTTCCTGATGATCACGAAGATGTTTCAGGAGGATCGAAAAGGGAGAAGTTTCAGAAAACCCTGCCTTCGTTGAAAGGGCAGCTTTTATCTCTCGATGAAGATGTTCGTTGGTCTCCGTGCCGAAGGAAAAAACTTGTTGACAGGAAGGAGGGGCAAGGGGTCCTTCTTGAAGAAAGACGATCTGACATCTTTTTAAATAACCGGACATCTCTTCATGGGTCAAATAGGCCGCTTCCGGGGGAGACGCCGACGTCTTCTTCAGCATGGCTTTTTTATAAAGTTCTTTGATCAGGTGAGAAAAGACCTCAGCTTCCTTTTCGACTTCATTCTCCTCTTCAATGAAGACCACTTCATTTCCTTTGAGATATTCGAAAAGACTCTTCAGGGGTGGTGCAGAAGCATCTCTCGAAACATCCCTGGCAGGAAGAAGGATCGCATGTGTCATCCCTTCTCGAGGAAGGGACCGTTGAGTCCCTGTTTCAAAGCGGCGAATGGATATTAATCGATCTCCATCAAATTCCAATCGAAGGGGTTCTTCATAAAACGGAGTATAGAGATCGATGATCGCCCCCCGGACACTAAAATCTCCCCTCTCCTCTACGATCTTGGTAGACGCATAGCCCCCCTCATCGAGAAAATGGACCAATCGGTCGCGTTCGATCTCTTCTCCAACAGAAAGCGAGAAAATGGATTCTCTCAAATCGTGAGGAGCCATGACTTTCTGCATCAGGGATCTAATCGAAGAGATGATCACCACCTCCTCATTTTGGAGAAGAGAAAAAAGGACCCTTACCCTCTCCCTGATAATTTCAGGATGGGGGGGAATCTCATCATAGGGAAGGGTTTCCCATGGGGGGAAGAGTAAGAGTGGGACGCTCAAATCTCTCACAAAAAACTGGAGATCTTCAAGGAGACGTTCAGCGTTTCGAAGATGAGGAGTGATGATCAGCAAAGGGCCTCTCACCTTTTCTTTCCAGTGAGATAAAAGATAGGCCTTGGAAGAACCTACTAAGTTGGTCAACCCGATCCGTTTCCAGTTCTTCCAGGGCTCGGACATGACCCACGAATCGATAAGAGATGAATTTTCTTTAATTGGGTCTACCATTTTAAATCATTTTTCACTCAAACAGGAGGAGGTGTCAAGGATGAAATGGTTCAAGAGTTTTGTAGTCAAGTAGTTTCGGAGTCGAGTCGTACCGACCTGTAGTCTCTTCGTCGGATAGTTTTTGTCTGAAGGAGCAACTCTATGCGGCTTTGTGACTCTTCACCTTTTCTTTGCCATGTCCTTTGCCCTCTGCTCTTAGCTCTTTGCTTTCCTATGTAACCGATAGAATTGAATCCCTTTTAAAGAGAGAGGATAGGCAAGAAAACTGAAAAGGGTGCAAAGAATGAAAGAACCAATTCCAAAAGAGAGAAGAAGACCCCATTGTGAAGCGAGTCGGCTCCAGAAGCCTGAACTCATAAACCCTCGGTCCATCCCCAATTGGAAAATCTCTTTAAGGGTTGCCCATTCAACCCAAAATCCAGTGACCCACATTCCGATCCATGTGGCGATCATATAATAAGGAACGATCCACCAGGGAGTGTTAGACCAAACTCCTAATAGGATCGCCACCCGATTCAGCCCGAAAAGAAATGCAACGACCAACCCAACAAGGGTATGCAAACCTAAAAAAGGCGAAAAACCTAAGAAGATGCCAATGGAATAGGCCAGGGCTGTTCGCTCCGGTGTGTCTTCGATGTGGAGAAGTTTCTTGATCAGGGCTTTCATACCAAGATTCATTTGTCTAAAGGTAACGGTAACCCTGCTTGCCGGCAGGGGGGGATGCCCATTTCGTTAAAGGGTTAGGTAAGTCGTCTTTAATCTTTTGCCGTAACCCTTTGACCCTATCCGATATGGGCTTCCTAACCCTTACCCATCTACCCTCTTCATCGCTTCAAACAGGGTACACTCATCTTTAGAAAACAGGTGCTACATGAAGGGTTCCTCGCTTTGCAGATCTCCCTTCCAAACCGTATGAGATTGAGATGGAGTGATAGGGACTTTCCCATCGGAACAAAAGGGACGATCCATGAATGGGCTTTCTCTGCATCCATCCCCTCTGGAATGAAACCGAGACGTTTCCCAATCCGAAGGATATGAGTATCTACTGGGAAGGCTTCCCTCCCCAGTCCAAAGAGAAGGAGACAATGTAACGTTTTAGGACCGATTCCTTTGAGGATTCCAATCGTCTCTTTAATTTCATCAGAATCCATCTTGTTTAAGAAGGAAAGGCTCAATTTCCCTTTTTTTTCTTTAATCCAACGAAGAATTTCATGGATACGCCTTGCCTTCTGTTCAGCCAATCCACCTGGTCGAATGGCCGAAATAATACTCTCTGCTTTCGCTTCAAGAACATTCTCCCATCTGGGGAATCGATTTTTTAATCTGAAGTAGGCCTGATCCCGATTTCGATCGTTGGTGTTCTGTGAGAGAATGGTTTCGATGAGAATGTCGAGAGGTTCTCCAGAAGGCCGTCTCAATGGAATTCCATATTGCTTTTCCAAAAGAAAAGTGATCTTTATCACTTTTGTTTTTAAGTCCTCATGTCCTTGACATCGCCTCTTTAATCTTTTCACTCAATCTTCCTCTGAGAAGGTCCTTCATCCGTTCCTTGACCTTGGTCACAAATCCCTGATAGGTTTCTTTTCCTTCCAATACCTGGAGATAGAATTCTCCCAAATCAGGATAGCGTTTCAGCGTTCGATAAGCCAATTTGGTAAATCGGAAAACGAACCGAGAAAAAGTGAGCGCCCATTTCAGGTTCCCACAGATATCATAATAGACTGTTTGTTGATAAAAATCAGAGGGAGCTACCCCCTCTCTTTTCCATTCCATGACTGCCTCAGCAGCCAGCATCCCGCTTCGAACGGCATAGTAAATCCCCTCTCCCTGCAGAGGATCCATCAGATGGGCCGCATCGCCCACAAGAAGAATTTTCCCGTGAGACACCTTTTGTTTCTCATCATAAAAGGAAGGGAGGAGATGGCCCATGACCTTTCCTGTCTTTCCCTCCGGCAGATAGTCCAATCCTTTATGGAAATCGTTGAAATATTGGCGAGGATTTATCTTCTTCGTTTCTCTAAACATTCCGCCGATACCGATGGAGATCCATTCTTTTTTTGGAAAGACCCAACCGTATCCATTAGGAATTCTCCCAAAATCTAAATGGACGAATTGAAGTTCCTTTTGGGGGAAATGGATGGATAAATCAAAAGGAATTTCACATTCTATTGCAATCCCGTTTTCATCGTTCTTCTGTGATGATAAGGATAAAGACTTTGCAACAATACTCTCTGCCCCATCTGCCCCAATGAGATACCTGCAATAAAATTTCTCCCCCTTCGCCAACTCTACCTCAACCCCATTGGGTTTCTCTTCTACCCTGGTCACTCTTTCTCCTTCGAGCAGTTCTATGCCATCCTCTAACGCTTTATTGATTAAAAACTGATCGAAACGATCTCTCATCACTAAAAAGGCAATGGGGTCTTTGGTTTGAATGAAGAAGGGATCTTTGAGACAGTAAGTAAACTTCGCTCCATAGATGGTGTTCTCAATGACCGGACTGAGATCGAAGCCGAGTAAATGAGCAGTCTTGATGGAGAGACAGCCTCCGCAGGGTTTGTATCTGGGCAACCGTTCTTTCTCAACGAGGAGTGTTTTCAACCCAGCCTTGGCACAAAACCTCGCCGCCGTTGATCCCCCCGGCCCTGCACCCACGATAATGACATCGTAATCAAAAATCATCGTCGTTATCCTAAAATGGTTTTAGAAAAGTTACCACGAAACTAATATTTGTCAACCTTTTTATCCCTTATTGCCGAATATGTAAAAAAAAAGAGAGGTGTTATTTGCCGCTTAAAATATGAACCCATCAGTAACCCGTCAGTGATGGGATAACCATTGACCTAAGAGAGTCGGAAAATTCTCCCTCCAAAACCTTGAATAGCGATCTTTAAGGTCATTCAGATCAGCCCTTCTGCTGTTTGGATGGTGATTTGAGGAAGCCAACGTTTGTCATTCAACCGTTCAAGGTTTCGCTTCAAGGTTTTTCCGGAAGAACCTCCCGACTCTCTTCTGCTCCGGTAACTGAGGCGTTACACCCATCACCCATTTCACCATTGACGTAATCAAAAAATTACTTTATTTTGATAAGGTGATTAAAGCTGATTCTTCTCTTGAACCCGATTGGGATGAGGACAATGTTAACCACATTGCCAAACATGGTCTTCGCCCAGAACAGGTTGAAGAAGTTTATTATAATGAGGGGCCATTCCCCACGCTCGCTCTGAAAACAAAAAAGAGAAAGGGTCAAGGTACTGAATATCGTTATCGATTATGGGGCACCGATGCATCGGGAATATATATCGAGGCAATTATTGCCCCATACCTTGAATTTGGGCTTTGGAGATGTGTCACTGCATTCTCCATGTCACCATCCACACAGAAAGCATATTTAAGGAGAATCAGAAAATGAAAAAAATCCCCCCAAAAATCAAAAAAAAGCTAAAAAGCGAAGCCAAAGCATGGGATTCTTCGATTTCTCAAGAGAAACCCGAAGCGGTGGCCAAGCTGATCGAAAGAGCAGATCTATTTGTCGCATACCGGCCTCCTCGGCAACCTGTTTCAGTGCGGTTAGATCCTTTCGACCTGGCATTATTAAAGCGGATTGCCCGCAATAAAGGGCTCCCTTTCACCCAGCTTATGTCCATGTGGTTGCACGAAAAAGTTGAGCAGGAGAAAATCCGAGCCGGAGCTTAAGTCTATGCTCCTGAATTCCATCCCATTAATCCTCTGATGTGAACCTGTACCCGATTTTATGAAATTCTAACCAGTTCTTTTTTGTATTTCTCCACCCAACCATCCGCACCGCATTCTTTGAGGATTTCGATGGCCTTGCCGAGATTCTCCCGGGCTTTAAATCGATCGCCTTTTCGTTTGAAGAACTCTGCGTAAAGGGCATAAACTTTACCCAAATGGAACATGGTCCGATTTCTTTGATTGGCTTCTATGCCTTTTTGAATCCAGGGTTCTGCTTCAGATATGTGCTGATCATCCATATTTAGAAGAATCTCTCCAATATATCTGTGAATATAGCCTTCAGCTGCTTTTATCTTATTATTTCTTGAATGAAGATACAAAGATTCTAAATTTATATCTTTCTCTTTATTCATTACTTTTGACCTCATTAAGGCTACCTTTCCCCACCCCATCCAGGAAGAGTATAATTGATGACGCTCGAAAGCCCAAATTCCTTTTTCATAATGTTCTTTAGACCTCTGGAAATTTTCCCTTTCAAAGTAGATATCACCAAGGGTGAATTGTGCCGCACCATCCCAGACAGCGAAATTGATCCTTTCACAAAATTCGAGCCCCTTTAACAGATATTTTTCAGCTTCTTCAAGCAATCCTTTCCCGTAATAAATAGTACCGTGAATTACATATGCAAACGCCTTTGGATAAATATCCCCACTCTCTTCGGCAATCTGGAGACCCTCATTTGAAATCTTGAATGCCATATCCATTGTTCCCTGGTACCAATGAGAAAAATAGGCCAGATTGCTCTTCATCGTTGCAATCCCCCAGAGATTTTTTGCAGCCACATTAATATCAAGGGCCCTTTGGAAATAGTGTACGGATCTTTCAAATTCACAGTTCATCCCTAAAGCAACTCCAGACCAGTTGCTTGCCAAAACGAAACTAACAATGTCCTTCACCTCTTCCGATATTTTTAGGGCCTCATCTAAAGCCTTAAATGTCTCAGGATAATTTTCTTCTACAATCCAGTAGTAGGAGCCAAGGATGGAGTAAATCTGGCAGAGTCTCCTCTTATAATCACGTTTAATGGCTAAATCAATAATCGGGTCGATAGCCTCTTTGGCCTCAACATTATAAATCATTTCGGATAAGTAGAGTCCGAGAATAGTCCTGGCATCAATAATCTGTCTTTCGACATCTTCGGTCTTGGGTGATCGCTCGAGAGATGTCACCCTTTTCTTAGTATGGGCAATCGCATCATTGAGGGAAGCTGCCTTTTCAGCCTTTCTGCTTGCTAACCTCGAATACTCAGCACTTTTCAAATAATTCTCACTCAAGAAATAGTGTTCTGCCAAAACTTCATAATGCTCACTCAAACTATCTTTATGCAGTTGCTCAATAGCTTCCCCGATTTCTTCGTGAAGTTTTTTCTTTCTTTTAGCCAAAATCGAGTCGTAAACCACTTCACGGGTCAGGGTGTGTTTAAAGATATAATTTGATTGAGGGTATATACCTCTTTCATAAAGAAGTTCTGAGTCTTTCAAAACCGAGAGGTGTGAAAGTAATTCTTTTTCTGGAAGGCCTGTTACACGATTTATCAATGGATAGCTGAACTCCCTCTCAATAGCCGACCCGGTTTGAAGTACCTCTTTCGCCCCCTCAGGCAAAGAATCAACCCGTGCCATGATCACATCCTGGATTGTAGAGGGAATGGCAAGTTTCTGGATATCTTTGGATAAACTATATGCGTTTTCTTTTCGCTCTATAATTTTTAGATCTTTAAGGGACTTAATGAACTCTTCGATAAAAAACGGAACACCTTCCGTCTTTTCAAGGATTAATTCCCCTAAAGTTCTTTCAATCTCCCTTGTGCCTAAAATGTGCGTCACCATCTCAAGGCTTTCTCTGTTGGAAAGCCGATGCAGAGTTAATTGATTGTGATAGGATTTTGCGCCCCAGGTGTGCACAAACTCAGGACGGTAGGTGAATATCAATAAAACCCTTGACCCAGGGATGCTCTCCAAATTGCTTTTTACTACATCCTCTGAGCTCTTATCTATCCAGTGAAGATCTTCAAATGCCATGATTAGTGGCCGTATCTCAGAACCTCTAAGAACGAGGCGTTTGATGGACTCGTTAATCCTATCTTTCTTTGCCTCAGGACTCATGGAAATTCTATCAATCCCGCTATCTCTGACCGAAAGAAGCTCAAGGAGATAAGGGAGGGTTGAGGATTCATCAACTTTCATTATCTCCAGGTTTCTTTTGACCTTTTCTCTGATTTCCTGATCTCCTTCTCCCTCATGAATGTCGAAGTTTGACTTCAAGATGTCTATCACCGGATGATAGGCTACACCTTTGCTGTAGGAGAGACACTTACCTTCCAAAAAGGTAACATCCTGATTAGCTACTGCCTTTCTAAATTCATATAAGAGCCTTGACTTACCAACCCCTGCTTCAGATATGATGGAAAAGGCTTGACCCTTACCTAACTTGACTCGTTGGAATCCATCCAATAGAAGCTCAAGCTCCCGCTCCCTTCCAACAAAAGAAGTAAGCCCACGCTCTGCACTGACATCAAACCTTGTCCTTCTGGTACTGGGGGCAATCACCTGATAGATCTTTACAGGTTCTTCTTTGCCCTTGATCTGTTTCTCTCCCAGCGCCTCAAACCGGAAGAATCCCTCGGTGAGCTTAAAGGTATCCTCAGTCACATAGGTTGTTCCTGGTTCCGCTAATCCCTCCATACGGGATGCCAAATTTACTGTATCTCCTACTGCCTTAAACTCCACCCGAAGATCATTACCCAATGTGCCAACAACCACGGGACCCGTATGGATTCCGATTCGCATCTTGACGGGAGGCATTCTACTTTCAAGTTTGATCTTGTCGCTGAATCTGGCCATTTCTCTATGAATGGCCAAGGCAGATCGAATGGCGCGCTGGGAAGCATCTTCCATAGCAATCGGAGCTCCGAAAAGAGCCATAATCCCATCACCGGTCAGTTCATTGACTGTGCCCTCATAATCGTGGACCTTGTGGATGAGGATTTCGTAAACCTGATCCATCATGGAGTAAGCTTCCTCAGGACCGAGCTTTTCGGTAAGTCCCGTATACCCCTCCATGTCGCAAAACATCACTGTAACCTGCTTGCGTTCACCCTCGATCTTGTCTCTTTGAGCGAGGATTTTTTGGGTTAAATCTTTAGGAAGGTATCGTTGAATCTTGGCAAGCTTTTCTTCAAAGGAAAGTTTCTTGAGGGCAGGTTTTATTGGTGCGATAAGACTATACCCACATTCAATACAAAACTTACTACCAAGGGGATTTATTTTACCGCATGACGAGCAGGCAATTTCCAATTTACTGCCACATTCACTACAAAATTTTGCTCCCTCAAGAATCTCTGTTTGGCACTTTGGGCATTTCATTTGCTACCCCATCCTCGGTTTCAAAAAAACAAGATTTAAGGCTGTATCTATTCTCAACCAACAATCCACCACCACGGAACTGCCAAAACTTTTGAATGGAGCCATTTTATGGAGCTTCCTGCATGGAGCAAGACCCCCCTGATGGTCTGAGGATTTTCTTCAAGGAAGGTCAACAAGTTTCTGATGTCGTTTATGACCGGTTTTTTTGAATATTTTACTTCAAGGGCAATTAACTTTTTGCCTCGTTCGATAACAAAGTCAACCTCTTTCGCTGTTATCGTCCTCCAGTAAAAGATCGATGCCTTGGGAATTAACAATTCTGATAAGATCTTGAGGTATAAAAAAATTGCCGTTTCAAAAAAGTTCCCCAGTTCACGCGATTTCGCCAGTGAATTCTCATCATGATACCCCGAAAGATAAATGCTTAAGCCAGGGTCTAAAAAAAATAATTTGGGAGATTTTATTACCCTTTTCGATCTGCTGGAATAGTAGGCAGGGACCCTCTTGATGATATTCGAAACCTCAAGGAGTTTCAGGTATCGATAAACAGTTGGCTGGCTCACCCCCGTATCCCTGCTGATCTCAGTCTGATTGAGGAGATTTCCAGTTCTTATGGCAGTGGATTCCAATACCCTTCTAAAATCTATTAAGGATTCAACCTGTGAAAGTTCTCTTAGGTCTCTTTCCAGATACGTTTTAACATATCCTTCCCACCAGAGAATGACATCATTCCTGTCCTGCAAATTGATCAAGGGAGGCATAAATCCCTTTAGGATGAATGGGAGAGGGTCAATATCGCTCAACTCCTGTTCTTTTATTTCAAAATTGGGGTCTAAAAGATTAAAGAAATTCTGAGGTGTTTTATTTTTACCATACATCTCACTAAAGGACATCGGCAACATTTCAAAATAAACAGCCCTGCCAGCAAGTGTCTCACTGATGCTTTTCATAAGCAATAGGTTAGAAGAACCGGATATTAAAAAGCGTATTTTCCTTTGAGTTTTATCAACCGAAAGTTTTATAGCGCTAAATATTTCAGGAGCCTTCTGAGCTTCGTCAAGAATGACCCGTTCAGTACCAATCCATAAGGACGAGGGATCAGATTTAGCCTGTTGTAAAAAGGAAAAGTCATCGAGGCTTACATATTTGTAGTCAGGAAATTCGTTCTGTAGAAAGGTGCTCTTGCCCACCTGCCTTGCCCCTGATATAACAACCACGGGAAAGGTCTTTATGGCTGACTTGATCGAAGAACCAATCCATCTGGGCCGGTAAAGTAATTCAGTATTTGAATGATTTTTATTCATAATTTGAATAATATTCTAAAGAATGAAAGAAGTCAAGATCCTCCCCTCTTCGACCCAGCCGTCGGCGCCGCATTCTCCACAGAACTTCATGCCTTCAGGATTCTCTGTCTGGCATTTTGGGCATTTCATTCTCTTGTCCTCCAGCAAAAGTGTTGGGATGAGCGGTCTGGGATGAATAAGATAAAAACCCAATTCCCTTTTAGGGAATTAATTCACCTCCAAACCATAAGCCACCTCTTTTTTAATCAGGGTTAAAAGGTTGAGGGAGAGTAACTTGCTTTCGATAGGATTTTATCAGGATGGATAAAAAGGTCAATTAAAATTAGAGATATAAGGCAAAAGGAGTAAAGTGAAGTTTGAGTCTATGTATTATTTGTTTTTTAAAGAAAATTTTAGTTTTCCCTCCTCAATCTTCTCCAGTAAATATTGCGGAGTGGTCATCACTCTCGTCTTCCCTTCAAAGGGAACTCCCTGTTTCAAATTATGTTTACAAGAGAGGCAATCGGTTAAAAGAATATCGGCTTTCACTTCCTCTGCCTCTTTCACACGCCTCCGTGCGATATCTCTGGAGAACTTTGGATAAAAAGCCCTCACCCCTCCTCCTGCTCCACAACAGAGGGACTCCTGATGGTGATGCTCCATCTCGACGAATTTGCTCCCAAGACTTTTTAACAATCCTCTTGCGCCATCATAAGATCCAAGCCCTCTTCCCAGATGACAGGGGTCATGATAAGTGATCGTTTCCGGATCGGTCTCTGAGGAGGTGAATGAAAAATTCTCGTCAAGGTAAGAGAGGAAAGTTTTGAAGATGAGACCAGTATGATGTTCTTTATCATATTTGAGAAAAGTCCTGAGACAGGTGGGGCAGACGAAGAGAACTTCTCGGCCTCCAGCTTCTTTGATCTTCTTGACGTTCTGTTTGATTCGATCTGGATTAGCATTTAACCCTATTTCATCTTTGACTGCTTCACAACAGACTTCATCGATCAAGGTAAATTCGATTCCCATCCGTTGAAGAAGTTCGATCCCTTTCATGGTCGTTTCAGCCTCTGTCGTTAACCCCACACAGCCGATGTATAAAACGACATCGGCCTTCTTCTTAAGGCGTGGGAAGGAAGCCCGTTCCATCTGACCATAAGGCGTTCCGAATTGATCGATGGTGGATTGGAGCTGAGTCACTTCATCCAGCTCGGACGAAACCTGTGAATTCCTCAGACTCAATCTCCTCAGGTCTTTGAGCCTCTTTCCCGCATCAATCCCAACCGGACAGACCTCTCCGCAAAGACCACAAGTCGTGCAGAGGAAAAGGCCATCCTCCACTCCTGCTTTGATCCCCCTTTGAAGGCATGAGAGAGCAACTCCTCTTCCTCCTAACATTCCATCTGTTCCAAAAGAAGAACCGACTGTGTTGTAAGTGGGACAATCGAGAAGACAATTTCCGCAACCGATACAATAAAGGAGATCCGATGCATCCTTTCTTTCGTCTAAAATCTCTCTTCTCCCGTTATCTAAAAGAACGATCACCAGTTCATTGGGCTCATGCATACCATAGAAGGTGATTTTCTCAACATCTGAAGATCTTGATCTTCCTGCGACAATATCGACGAAGCATGGGAAAATCGTACCGGTAGCGAGATAGGTCTCCAATCTCGCCATCAGCAGGGCATCCTGGATATTCGGGTAGACCTTATCGATGGAGGCAAGGATGAGGTGTTTCGACCTGGTTCGAACCCGTGTGATATTCCCTTCGTTGTGAAGGATTAAGACTGCCCCTTCCTTTGCCGCAATGGCATTTGCACCGGTAATACCAACCTTCGCTCTCTGGAAATAAGATTCAATATCCTCTTTTACGGCCTGCATCTCCTCTTCCGGGATAGGAGGAATTTTTTTATTAAGATGCTTGGAGAGGATCTCTGCGACATCGTAGCGTGAGAGGTGGGTAATCGGCCCTGTATAATGGGAGGATCGTCCGCCAGTGAGCTGATTAATCCGATCACCAATATCGGTCTCAACGATCTCGATACCGTGCTGGTTCAGAAAAGGAGTCAATCCGATCTCTTTGGAGATATTCGATTTTGACTTGACCACCAGCTTTTCCTGTCCGATCTCTTTCAACAAAATCTCACAGGCCTCTTTTGAATCCTTTGCCTGAATCACCTTAAATTGATTCTTCTCAAGGGAGGAGACCGCCTTTTGAAAAAGGTCCCAGTTCCCAACCGACTCGGAACGAATCCGCTTCACTTCCTCCTTGACCCCCTCAAAGTCCTCGAAGAGTGAAAGATTCTGTTTCTGGCGATTCCGTGTCTCTTTAAAGGCACGCCGCTGGTTCTCCAACTCAGACTTTTTAAGCTTTTTTCTTAACGTATCGTATTGCTTTTGAATCAGTCCCATAAACGTTCTCCGTATTCCGTTTCCCTGCCTGAATCGTGTCCCCTTATCGTGAACAAAACCATTTTGCACTTTTTAGACTGATAAAACAACTCTTTTTCTTTATTTTCATTGGAAAACGGTCTCGGTTTGGCTATAATTTTTTTGTGAAAGAAACCGCCTGTCTGGTCAGTTTGGGATGTCCCAAGAATTTGGTGGATTCCGAGGTGATTCTTGGCCTCCTCTCAAAGGCAGGTTATCAGTTGACCACCGATCCTTCAAGGGCAGAAATTCTGATCGTCAACACCTGCGCTTTTATAGAAGAAGCGACAAAGGAGGCCATTGAAAATATCATTCACCTCTCTCGTTTTAAAAAAGAAGGTGGTTGCCGGCGCCTCATTGTCTGCGGATGTCTCCCCCAACGATATGGAAAAGTTCTGGAAAAAGAACTGCCAGAGGTGGATTACTTCGTTGGTACCGGAGATTTCCAAAATCTTCCCAAGCTCTTAGCACAACCGCCGAAGAGGAGGAGTTTCCTCTCAAAACCCACTTTTCTTTATAATGAGAACACACCTCGAATTCTCTCCACCCCTCCGTTCCTGGCCTACTTGAAAATTGCGGAGGGTTGCTCTGATGCCTGTACTTTTTGCACCGTTCCCGCGATAAGAGGTCGTTACCAAAGCAGAAAACTTCGATCTATCCTCGATGAGGCTCAAAAACTCGCAAAGCAGGGAGTTCAGGAACTCATCCTCATCGCCCAGGATACGACGGCTTATGGACGAGATCTCCATGATGGAACTAATTTAGAAAAGCTTCTGAGAAAACTGGTCAGTATAGAAGGGTTTCGTTGGATTCGAATCCTCTATGCCTACCCCAAGATGGATCATTTCACCGATGGACTCCTTGAATTAATGGCACAAGAAGAAAAGATTTGCCATTATCTCGATCTTCCCATCCAGCATATCGATGATGAAATTCTCAAACGAATGGGGCGAAGATCAATGGGGGCAGAAATCCGGCGTCTCTTGCAAAAGATTAAAACCTTTCTTCCAGGAGTCAGTTTGCGATCCTCCTTCATCGTGGGATTTCCAGGAGAAAAAGAAACTCAATTTAACGCCCTTCTCGATTTTATAGAGGAGATTCAATTCGACCACCTGGGTGCTTTTAAATATTCTTCAGAAGAAGGGACGCGGGCCTCCCGACTCCCTCATCCCATTCCGGAGACGCTGAAGGAGGAACGTTTAAGAATCTTGATGGGGATTCAAAAGAAGATCTCTTTAAAAAAATATCAAGAAATGGTGGGACAAAAAAAAGTGGTTTTGGTGGAAAGATCTCAACGCGGTCAAGGTGTCTTAAGAGGGAGAATTCAAACACAAGCTCCTGAGATCGATGGTTCTGTCATCTTGAAAGGAAAAGCTCGACCTGGTGATTGGGTAGAAGTTCGAATCACTCAAGCCCTTCCTTATGACGTAGTGGGTCACATTGAAAGAGTTCTTCCTTAACGCACCGCGCTGCCTCCCCGAGAAAGAATTTGAAGGGGTAACCCTTTATCATCATTGGTGGAGCAGAGGAGATTTGAACTCCCGACCTCCAGAGTGCGATTCTGGCGCTCTCCCAACTGAGCTACTGCCCCGTGTTACTGAAAGCCGTAAAGCATAAAGAGCAGATCACATGGCGGATTGCAATGATCCACTTTCATGATAGGTCCAGAAGTTTTCGGATAATGGATTTGAAATTTGTCAAATCGGCGCATTTCACGACGTAGGCATCCGAAGCCCATGTGGTGAGATCCTGTTTGTATTCCCCATAAGCAGAGCAGAGAATAACGGGAAGGTGTCTTTCCTTCTCTCGAATTCGTTTAAGAGCTTCAATTCCATCCATGACAGGCATTTTGATATCCAGAGAGACGAGGTCTGGTTTAAAGACGGTGAGTTTTTCGAGTGCCTCTTGTCCGTTTTTGGCGCACTCCACGAGATACCCCTCTTCCTCTAACTCCTCCTTATAGAGGAAACGAATGCTCTCCTCATCGTCTACGACTAAAATCTTCTTCATGGATGATCCTCCGCCATCTGACACCGGCTTTCCCTCCCTTGCTCCGAGGCCGGTAGGGTGATGATAAAATTCACTCCCTTTCCCGGATGGTTATCCACTTCGATCTGACCTCGATGAGAGGTTATAATTTTATGGACAATGGGTAAGCCCAGGCCCAGACTCTTATCTTTAGTGGTATAAAAAGGATTGAAGATATTATGGAGGTTTTCAGGGTCGATGCCTCCACCGGTATCCGCTATTTCTACCTCGACGTAGGAGGTTCCATTCTTTGCAATCGAATGGAGTCGAAGAGAAAGTTTCCCCTCCCCCTTCATGGCCTGATAAGCGTTATGGATGAGGTTGGAGAAGACCTGCCTCAATTGATGAGAATCCCCGTTGATTTGGGGAATCTCTTCAGAGAAATCCTTGACCAGTTCGACCTTTCCAGCGGCGATTTTTTCTTGGGTCAGTGATAAACTCTCCTCAAGAATATTTCGAAGATTACATGGTTTAAAGGCCATGGATTCATCATGGGTGTAATTGAAAATATCGGTGAGGATCTTCTCGACCCTCGCCACCTCGGTCATGATCGTTTGAGTATATTGCTTTTCCATGGTGTCATCTGGGATGGTTCGATAGAGACGACGCGCAAAACCACCAATGGAAACCAGAGGATTTTTAATTTCATGAGCAATAGAGTTCGAAAGCTCCCCTAAGGCGACCATCTTTTCCCGCTGGATGAGAAGGTTCTGTGTCTCCTTAAGTTCGTCATGCACTTGCTCCAGGTTTCGGTAGAGCATCGCATTCTCAATGGCCAACCCTGCCTGGTTTGAAAACATGCTGAGAAAATGAATGTCCTCTTCGGTAATGGGATTCTGATTATAAAGATTGTCTACCAAAATAACCCCGATGACCTTTCCTTTTCCCATGAGAGGAACCGTTGCGAAGGAATAGACTTTTGGATCTCGGCTGAGATGTTCACCCACATAACATCCTACCTCAGATCCCAAACGGCAACCCCTGTCACAACCTATCTGTGCCCCTCCTTCTTTGGATTGATGAGACTGAATGTTAAACGGTTTTCCCTCTAAGACAGTCCTCGACAGAATGCATTGTTCCTTTTCCAAGGGAATCCGAATTCCTTTGACTATTTCGTTTAAGTGAGAATGATTCGGAGAGGTGAACTGCGCAATCCGATCCGAGAGGGGTCCCTTCTCTCGGGAAAGGGTATCCCAAATCTTTCCGGCCTCTTCTGCACTGTCTGGACCGACCGCGATGGCCCCTTGCAATAGACGATCTTTCTCATTGACCAGGAAGAGCATTGCCCGATTGAACTTCAATCCTTCCCCGATCGTGATGGCGGTCAGGGTCAAATGGAGGATTCGTTCAAAATGGACGGTGGTCAAAAGGGCCTTGTTCAGTTCCCAAAGAGTAGATAGCTGCGCGACCCTCTTCTCGTTTTCTTGGGCCATATTGGAAATTTCATAGTGGGTTAACGCATTCTCCATGGCTAAGGACAACTGGTTGACCATCATTAAAAACAATTGAAAATCCTTCTTATCAAATTTTGAAGCATCAGAATCCTTATCATAGAAGGCCAGGGTTCCCAAAATCTGACCCTGAGAGAGGAAGGGGGCGCAGAGGATGGAGAAAGAAGGCTTCTCTTCTCCGAAGTGATTAAAGAAAAGAGGGGTTTGGGTATAAAAGACCCTTTTTGCTATTTTCTCATCAAGGGGATGTTGATGATAATTCCCAACGCTCCATTTGAGTTTCAACTCTTTCGTCCTTTTATCTTCAATCCTCAGTACCCCTCCTTTGGCCTTAAGAATTTTTAAACCCGTGGTGACAATCAATGGGAAGAGGTTCTCAAGTTTCAATGTAGAGGCCACCGCTTTTCCCATTTCGTGGAGCGCCTTCAATTCCGAGATGGTTTCCTCTGCCTTTTGATAAAGATGTTCATTTTGTATCACCCCAGCCATCACCTCCCCAATGAGGAGGAGTAATTCCACCTCCTCGGGAGAAAAGGGGTGGGGTTTTGGGAACCCAAGATAGAGAATACCTTGGGACGTGGTCTCATCATTCAAAGGAATACACGCGAAGCTTGGGTAGAGAAAGCTTTCTTCTTCTGGAAGGACATTCTCCTTTTGGAAAGAAGACCCGTCCTCTACCCACAGGGGCTCTTTTTCGGAGGCCAGGCGAAAAAGAAATCCATCACGAGTGATTTCCTCCGGCTTCAGGAGAAGACATCGAGCCGATGGGAACGCTTCCGAAATGGATTGAACCATTCGATCCAATTTGATGGAGATGGGAAAGGAAGTCATGGAAAGTTGCACAATCGATTTCAGAAGATCATAGGAATTCATTGGGATGGCCATAAAGGATTATTTCGCCTCTCTCATGTACTCCGCTGCTTCTTCAGGAGGGGTGGGGTTAATATAGAATCCTGTCCCCCATTCAAATCCAGCCACCTTGGTCAGCTTCGGCATAATCTCAAAATGCCAATGGTAGTAGTTCATATCCACCTCTGGGAAAGAGGAGGTGTGAATGACATAATTGTAGGGCGGATCGGTCAGCACCTGATAAATTCTCCGGAGGGTCTCGGCAAGGATTTGGGCAGCCCGTTCATAATGGGAAGGGTCCATATGTTCAAAACTGGGATGATGGGTTTTGGGAAGAATCCATGTTTCGAACGGAAATCGTGAGGCAAAGGGGGCAATGGAAAGAAACGATTCGTTTTCGATGATCACACGGGTTCTCTGCTGGAGTTCTTGTCGAATGATATCACAGAAGACACACCGGTCTTTATAATTATAATAGGTTTTCGCTCCCTCGATCTCTTCGCTTACCCTTTTGGGGACGATGGGCAAGGCGATAATTTGAGAATGGGAATGTTCCAAGGAGGCCCCTGCTGCGACGCCGTGATTTTTGAAGACGAGAACGTATCGAAGTCGCGGGTCACGCCTGAGGTCGATAATCCGCTCGCGATAAGCCAAGAGGACGTTTTTGACATCTCTCAGAGGGAGAGTGATTAAAGTCTCTTCATGCCGAGGGGTTTCGATGACCACTTCGTGGGCACCAATTCCATTCATCTTATCATAGATCCCCTCTCCCTCCCGATCGAGTTCCCCTTCAATTCTGAGGGCAGGGAATTTATTCGGTACGACACGAAGGGACCACCCTGGAGTATTTGGAAGTGTTCCATTATCTCTGAAGGCGACAATCTCGGGAGGTGTTCTATCCTCATTGCCCTCACACAGGGGGCAGAAACCACCCACTGACCTTCGCTCCTCTGGAGCAAAGTCTGAAGGTCTCCGACTTCTCTCCGTGGAGATAATCACCCATCTTCCGTGGATGGGATCTTTTCTCAATTCAGGCATAGCGTTTTTTCCGAAGGGAGTTAGGTCTAAGAAGGGAAACTTCTTTTATATTTTGTGCCCCTTTGTCTCTCCAGCCGTTCTCGATTCTCCCCTTCGGTTTTACATTCAATACACAGCGTGGTTACTGGCCTCGCCATCAACCTCTTTTCAGAAATAGACCTTCCACAGGATTCACAAATCCCGAACGTTCCATGATCGATCCGATCCATTGCTTCTTTGACCTTCATGATCAACTTCCTCTCACGATCTTTAATCCTCAAAAGGAAATTGCGGTTCGATTCGAGAGAGGCCCGGTCTGTTGGGTCAGGGAAATCCCCATTACTATCTTGCCGCATATGGCTACAGGTCTTTCCTGCCTCCACCAACAGGTCATGAAGCATCCCCTCGAGCAAGCCTTTAAAGTAAAGAAGCTTTTCTTGATCCATTCGAACTCCCCTTATGGGTATCCCAAACTCCTAAAAAAGGAGTATTTTGTAATAATATCATTTTATATTAATATATTTTATCCGAAAAAATCAAATGATAAATGGTTTAGATTTGCTTCATAGCAAACATAGCTTTTTTTCAGCATCGCCATTCAGTCCACCATGGCAAAGGGTTTGACACAGATTTTTTAATCGACTATGCTACTGGTAGACGAAGGAGAAAACCCACTATTGTCAGTGATAGCGTCCTCACTGCCAAAGGATTTGGACGTTCAATAAGCCGGTGACCATCCGTAAAATTCTCATTATTGTACCTGCTTTGATAATCGTCTTTCTGCTCCAGTCTTATTTCTGGGTGCCCACCTATGAGCAGCAGTCAAGAGGAAATCCTGACCGACTTAACGAATACATTACCGCATCCATTGGGGATGCGAGCCTCCTGAACCCAATCCTTTCGGCTGATTCGGCAAGCAGTGAGATCAACAACTTAGTCTATGAAGGTCTGATTGATTACAATGAAGACCTTCGCTTCAGAGGACGTTTAGCTAGGTCGTGGAAAATCTATGAAGAGGCTTTTTTCTATATCAATGATAATGCCTCTGTTCCTTCAATGGGAAAGGTGGGACCGGAACAGATCATCGAACTTCTCCTGAAGGCAAAAAAAAGAATACCTCCATCGAATCCACAGGAGAAGGCCTCTTTAGAAAACATTGAGGAAATTGTTCTCCTGCCCGCCAAAGAATTCGTCATCACTCGCTTGGAAAAAGAAGGAAAGACTCCAGGACAACCCAAAGAGATCACCATCCGCGTGACGGCTCCTCCTCGGATTAAACTTGTCCTGAAAGAGGTGGATCAATTCCTTTTTCAGAGTCTTTCCAGAATTCTCGGGGAGGATTATTTTAGAACTTTCAATGGAGAGAAATATGTTCGGATCACTCCGGAGATTGACCCGGTCAAACGCAGTAAGGTCGTCCAGGAGGCTCTTCCTCCCACTGAACATAATCCTGTAATTATTTTTCAATTGCGGCCCGATGTGAAATTTCATGATGGCCATCCCTTCGACGCCTACGATGTTAAATTCACCTATGAAGCCATCATGAATCCTAAGAACCTCTCCCCCCGGCTCTCCGACTATGAACCGGTCAAGGAGGTCACGGTGGTGGATCCTCTCACCGTCCGCATCATATACAAACGGCTCTATTCTCCTGCTCTCGGAACGTGGGCAATGGGAATCCTTCCGGAACATCTCCTCAACGATGAGGCTCTCAAAAAGGAGGCGATCCAATCCGGCAAGGATCCAGATAAATTTTCCATGCGTCAGAGTCGCTTTAACCGGCATCCAATCGGATGCGGCCCCTTCGTGTTTAAAGAATGGAAATCAGACCAGTACATTCTTTTGGAGCGATATGATCAGTATTGGGAAGGGCCACCCCATTACAGCCGATTTTATTACCGGATCATCCCCGATCCTCTGACTCAAGAAATGGAGTTTTATGCCGGCACGGCAGATGCTTATGCAGTCCGTCCACATCAGGTGGAACGTTTAAAACAGGATCCGACTTATCAGAGTTTCTCTGGCCTCTCCTTTGGCTACAGCTATATTGGTTACAACATGCGGCGCGAGCCATTTAATGACCCGAGGGTTCGCCGCGCCCTCGGCATGGCCATTGATGTGGATAAGATCATTGAATATGTCCTCTTTGGTCAGGGGGAACGGATCACTGGTCCTTTTGTCAAGCAGACAGATTATTACAATAAATATATTCAACCCCTCCCCTATGATCCCCAAGGGGCCCTGAAACTTCTTGAAGAAGCGGGCTGGAGGCGCAATCCAGAAGGCTGGCTGGAGAAGAATGGAAAGCGGCTTCAATTTACACTCATTACCAATAGTGGCAATGAGCTGCGAAAGGCCATCCTGACTGTGGCCCAGGATGCATGGAAACAAATTGGCATCGACGTCCGGACAGATATTCTCGAATGGGCTGTCTTCATCCAGGAACGGGTCAATAAATTGGATTTTGATGCCTTGATCCTGGGCTGGAGTATGGGAATCGAACCCGACCTTTATCAGCTCTGGCATTCCAGTCAAACAAATCCATATCAACTCAATTTTGTAGGATTTAAGAATGAGGCGGCGGACGATCTCATCATCAAGATCCGGCAGGAATACGATCATGATCAGCAGGTAGCGTATTGTCATCGGCTCCACGAAATCATTGCCAAAGAACAGCCCTATACCTTTCTTTATGTAAGCAAATGGACGGCAGTTCTGGATAAAAGGATTGTGGTCAAGGAGACCGATGCGGAAGGAAAAGTGATCTATAAAAAGATCACGCCCACAAAAACTGGAAACTACATGTTCTATTTCAATCGATGGATCAAGCTTCCTGAAACCCCACTTTTTAGTGGGGAGGGATAGGTAGATCATGTTATCTTTCATTGCTCGAAATAGCATTCAGAAGGTGATCACCCTATTTTTCGTTTCGGTGATCTCCTTCTTGGTGATTCACCTTGCTCCAGGTGAGCCGAGTCAGGTGGATCCTCTCAATCCCAAGTTCACACCAGAAATGGTGGAACGATTCCGTCAACAGTTTCACCTTGATCAACCTCTTACGATTCAATACGCCTATTTTTACCGTGACCTCTTCACAGGAAAAACAGTTTCGTGGAAGGACAACCAGCCGGTCCTTAAAAAGGTATGGGAGCGGTTCAAGAACAGTTTATGGCTCTTTGTGGTGGGAACTCTCCTGACTTGGACCCTTTCCTTTCCGATTGGAATCCGGTCAGCCATTTTCCGAGGAGGACCCTATGATCGGAGCGCCACGTTTTTTTCCTATCTTCTGATCTCCATCCCCGGTTTCTTTTTCGCTTACGTTCTGATTATCATCGTCGTCACCACGCTTCATGTTCCAGTGATCGATATGGAGACATTTGGGTTGGGGAGCCCCCCTTGGTACCGATGGGTCATGGACAGAATCTGGCATTTACTTCTTCCCTCTCTTCTCGGAGCAACTGGCGGCATCGCTGTTCTATCACGATACGTCAGAAGCCAGATGATGGAGGTAGAAAGTCAAGATTACGTCCGAACAGCACGTGCAAAAGGAGTCCCAGAAGAGCAGGTTCATTATAAGCATGCCCTCCGGAATGCACTTTTACCCTTTGTGACCATGTTCGGTCTTATTTTGCCAGGTCTGATCGGAGGGTCTGTGATCATTGAGTCCATTTTCGCCTGGCCTGGGATGGGGCGAATGGCCTATGAGGCCATTTTAGCCAGAGACTATCCTATTGTCCTGACCGTCAATTTCATCTCGGCAGTGCTGGTCTTAGTTGGCACGTTTATTTCCGATGTGCTTTACATGGTGGTGGACCCGAGAATACGTTTATGATAAAAGCCTATTCGGAAAATTATTTTCAAAAAACAGGGATTGAGAAACCCCTTGCCCCGAGGGAATCCCGTTGGCGAGAGGGATGGAGCCTTCTCAAACGAAACCGTCTTGCCTTTGTAGGGCTTGTCATCTTCTTATTTTTCTTCCTCACTGCCTTAGCCGGGCTGTTCCTCACCTCTGGGACGAAACCGGTGTTTGATCCGGCGGTAGTGCGATTGGAGGAAAAATTACGGCCTCCACTTTCCCATGCCAAATTGGAGATTTTAAGTTCCGATCGGGTCCCCCGTTTAGGGCTCTATCTCTTCGGCACAGATGAGTTGGGACGAGATGTATTTTCAAGAATGATGCAGGGGGCATGGGTATCTCTGACGGTCGGGTTTGTAGCTGTGGGGATTGCTGTGCTGATTGGCATCCTGTTGGGAGGCATCTCAGGTTATTACGGGCAGAACTCGATAAGGACGGACCAAATCTTCCTGGGGGTCATTTTGCTTGTGGGCGGAAGTTTGGTGGTGATGGGGATCACCTCTCTCGGGATCATCCTTCTGGTCATCGGCGGCCTCCTTCTCATTTTCTTGCGATGGTTAAAGAAAAGACCAGTGAAGGGACTGAGCAATGCATGGACAAGACTTCTCTCGATACGTGCCATCTCGATCGATACCTTCATCATGCGGTTTGTTGACATCATGCTCTGTTTCCCGAGCTTTTTTCTTATCTTGACTGTTGTGGCGCTTCTTCCTGCAAGCATCTACAACATTATGATTGTGATCGGACTGACGAGCTGGATGGGTACAACGCGTTTTGTTCGGGCAGAATTTCTATCTCTCAGGGATCAGGATTTTGTGACTGCCGCGCGCGCCCTTGGAGTCAGCGACCGACGAATTATCTTCCGCCACATGATTCCCAATGCCATCGCACCGGTATTGGTTTCAGCGACCATCAGTATCGCGACCGCAATTTTGACGGAAGCAGGGTTGAGTTTTCTTGGATTGGGTGTTCCTCCTCCCCACGCCACCTGGGGGAACATCCTCTCTGATGGGAAGAATTTTATCTTTGATGCTCCCTGGCTGACCTTCATCCCAGGAGTGGCGATCCTGATTGTGGTCCTCTCCTTTAATCTGTTTGGCGAAGGGCTAAGGGATATTTTAAATCCAAGACTCAGAGAACGATCGTGATGCTTTCGGTTCAGGACTTAAAGGTCTATTTTCTAAGTGACAATAGAGTGGCTCGTGCCCTGGATGGAGTGAGCTATGAGGCTCGAAGAGGGGAAACGGTTTGCTTGGTCGGAGAGTCAGGCTGTGGAAAGACTGTGTCCGCACTGACCATCTTAAGAATTCTCCCCCAGCCACCGGGCAAAATCATGGGCGGCAAAGTTTTTTTCAATGGCCAGAACCTTTTGGATCTGGATGAAGGGGAAATGCAAAAGATTCGTGGCAGGCGAATTGCCATGATCTTCCAGGAACCGATGACTTCTCTTAACCCCGTATTTACGATCGAAGACCAGATTGAAGAGGCCATTTTAGTCCACGAGAAGATAAACATCGAAGAGGCCCGCCAACGGTGTATCCAACTCTTAAAAGACGTTGGGATTCCGTCACCCGAGGAGCGCCTGAAGGATTACCCTCATCAATTGAGCGGTGGACAGAGACAACGCGTCATGATTGCAATGGCCCTGGCTTGCAACCCCGATCTCGTCATTGCTGACGAACCCACCACGGCCCTCGATGTGACCA
>JACAEV010000140.1 GCA_013388645.1 Syntrophaceae bacterium
GAAAGAGCAGAAACTGGCGGTTCGGAAATGGGCAGGAAATTTACAGTTCCTTATGCCCTATATTGTTGCCATGGCTTCATCTCTGTGCCATTCGCTTTAGAGACAGGATTCAACGAAAATGATCTGGCTCTGTTTTGGGAAGCGCTTTTGAATATGTTTGAGCACGACCGTTCGGCGGCACGAGGACAGATGGCTACCCGTAAGTTAATTGTCTTTAAACACGACTCGGCTCTCGGAAATGCCCACGCTCACAAACTCTTTGAATTGGTTAAAGTCAAAAGAAGTACAGACGAAGCAAAACCACCCCGGGATTTTTCGGATTACATTGTTGAAATTGACAGAGAATCTGTTCCTACAGGTGTTACCTTAGAGGAGAAAATATAAAAATGACTACCTCCAAAAACCTCCCCCAACTCATCCCCCCTCATGGGGGTTATCGCGCTCTGCAATCTTATCAGATGGCCGAGATTGTTTTTGACGCCACTGTGGCATTTTGCGATCGCTTCATTGACCGGCGATCCCGCACCCATGACCAGATGGTTCAGGCGGCAAGGAGCGGCAAACAGAATATCGCCGAAGGCAGTATGGCCTCTGGCACCTCTAAAAAAACCGAACTCAAACTCATTGGCGTGGCAAGGGCAAGTCTTGAGGAATTGCTGGTCGATTTTCAAGATTTTTTGAGGCAAAAAGACTTTCCCCTTTGGGGCAAAGACCATGAGCAAGCTCGAAAAATAAGAGCGCTTGCTCATGAAAAAAATAGGTCTTATTCGACCTATAAGACCTATTTGGAGGCTTCGCCTCCTGAAATCGCAGCTAACGCTGCAATCTGTTTGATTCACCAGACCAACTACCTGCTTGACCAGCAATTGCGGGCTCTAGAAAAAGAGTTTCTGAAAGAGGGTGGTTTTACGGAAAGACTCTACCGCGTGCGGAAGAAAGTAAAATAGGTCCTATGTGACCTATACGACCAATATGACTTATAAAAACCTAGAAGAAGATTTCATTCAACTTTCGGCCTTACAACATTTTGCATTTTGCCCGAGGCAATGCGCCCTCATTCACATCGAGCAGGTCTGGGATGAGAACCGGATGACTGCCGAAGGCCGAATCATGCACGAGAAGGTTCACGAGCAAGACAGGGAATCAAGGGGAAACGTCCGGATTGAGTATGGAGTTCCTTTACGTTCATTGCGACTTGGCCTCGTTGGCAAGGCAGATGTGGTGGAGTTCCATCGTCTTGACAAAAAGACCTGGCAACCTTTTCCTGTGGAGTATAAACGAGGTAAACCAAAACTGGACAACTGTGACATCATTCAACTCTGCGCCCAGGCAATATGCCTCGAAGAAATGTTATCCGTCCCTGTCATAAATGGAGCCATATTTTATGGCAGGACTCGAAGGCGTTTTGATGTCTCTTTCGATGATCATCTTAGGATAGAGACAGAGGAGATGGCCCAAAAAACACATCAACTTATAGCTTCCGGAAAGACGCCCCCTCCGACGTACGAGAAACGGTGTGAAAACTGTTCTCTAATTATAGAATGTATGCCAAAAACAATCGGGAAAGTGCCTTCAGTAAGACGCTATCTAAGACGAATGATTGATATGCAATGAAGAAACACCTGAACACCCTTTTTGTGACAACTCAAGGAGCCTACCTATCGAAAGAGGGAGAGACCGTCGTTGTCAAAGTGGATGGGGAAATCCAACTCCGCGTGCCGGTTCATACCATAGGTGGCATTGTATGCTTTGGCAATGTCTCGTGTAGTCCTTATCTCATGGGCTTTTGTGCAGAGAACGATGTTGCAATAAGCTTTCTATCAGAGCATGGAAGATTTCTGGCAAAAGTTCAGGGACCTGTTTCCGGAAATGTCCTTCTTCGCCGAGAACAGTATCGTAGGGCAGATGATCTGAAATTTTCTGGAGAGGTTGCAAAGGTTATTCTTATAGGAAAGATTGCCAATTGCCGCACTGTATTACAACGAGCGATTCGAGACCATGGAAGCAAAATAAATGAAGAGGAGGTTCGTCATGCCGTTACACGATTGAATCGCCAGCTCGAAATAATAAATCAGGATCAACCTCTCGATGTATTAAGGGGGATTGAGGGAGACTCTGCCCATATTTATTTTAATGTGTTCGACCATTTGATCGTTGTCCAAAAGGAAAATTTTCGGTTTGAGGAACGAAACCGGAGGCCACCGCTTGATAATGTCAACTGCCTTCTCTCTTTCATATATACCCTTCTCATGCACGATGTTCGCTCAGCCTTGGAATCCGTGGGGTTGGACCCTGCTGTCGGATTTCTTCACAGGGATCGCCCAGGAAGGCCGGGGCTTGCCCTTGATTTAATGGAGGAATTCAGACCCTATATTGCTGATCGTCTCACACTGTCACTTATCAATCTTCAGCAGGTTCAGGATAAAGGTTTCAAAAAAATGGATTCTGGTGCAGTGGTTATGGATGACGAAACCCGAAAGACAGTTCTTGTGGCCTATCAGGGACGAAAACAGGAGGAGATTACCCACCCCTTTCTTGACGAAAAGGTGATGATTGGAATGCTGTTCCACATCCAGGCTATGCTGATGGCGCGTTACTTGCGGGGAGACATGGATGGATATCCACCCTTTATCTGGAAATAGGAGAAGTAAGATATGTTTGTATTAGTAAGTTACGACGTTTCCACAACAGATGAGAAAGGTCCTCGCCGTTTGAATCGGGTAGCAAAGGCGTGTCAGGACTACGGACAACGAGTTCAGAAATCGGTATTTGAATGCATTGTAGATCCTGCTCAATGGGCCGTTTTAAAACAACGTCTGATCGATCAAATTGATCAGGAAAAAGATAGCTTGCGTTTCTATTATCTTGGCGCTAATTGGCGCCGCCGAGTTGAGCATATTGGGGCAAAAAAAACGATTGACCAAGAGGGGCCGTTGATTGTCTAAGAGTGACTGCGAACCAGAAGTGAACATGAATTTGCAGGAGGGTTCGCATTAAATTTAAGTTCAAGAAATTACATAATTTATCTGAACGGTTCTTTGACAAATAAATATGACCTTGGGGGATTTGGAAGGGGTGGGCGAAGATGCCGTGAAATATACATCTTAATCATAGGGTTATGTATTAAGAGTCGCACCCCGCGCGGGTGCGTGGATTGAAACTTTATTTTTATGCCCTTGTCAGAATAACCTGAATAGTCGCACCCCGCGCGGGTGCGTGGATTGAAACACCTTTATACCAGAGAAAAGAGTATCTATTTAAGTCGCACCCCGCGCGGGTGCGTGGATTGAAACATTCTTCTCTTGTAGTATTTCTGAATTTTATCTAGTCGCACCCCGCGCGGGTGCGTGGATTGAAACGAGGGTAATGATAGCATAGTCCGAGATAACCGTCCGTCGCACCCCGCGCGGGTGCGTGGATTGAAACATACAATTTGATTTAGAAGGTTGAGGCATACCGAGGTCGCACCCCGCGCGGGTGCGTGGATTGAAACGCGGGAAACGACAATATAGGTTATCGGTATCGTCGCACCCCGCGCGGGTGCGTGGATTGAACTTGTGGAAAGTGGGGTGATATTTGAATAGCGCAATACTTAATACCTATATCATGTATCATGAAGGCCAGTATTCAGTAAAGCGCTATCCAAATCTATCATGGAATTATCGATTCTATTAAGTATACATTATAACCATGGTTAGATTTAGGTGAAGTAGGGTTGGATTTCATGACAGAGTTCCTCGGGGATAATATCGGAGGTGAAGTCGGTCAAACTTGATTTCCATGGAGAACCAAACCGATAACACGAATGTTAGCGAATAAATCGAATTCAAATCCCATTCGTGAAATTTGTTATCATTCGTGTCATTCGCTTATTTATTTTCAGCGATGAACCGACGGATCGAACGATCGTAAGTTCGTTCCCCTTCGGGTGTAAAGAAACAGCCGGGAAGTTCTTTTGCCCTCCAGTGATAGGCGATACATTCACAGCATTTCCCTTTCCGATCACAAGGTTCGTAAGTACAGGTGCATCGGATTTTATTCTTTTCTAAATGGCATTCTGTCATCGATGATACTCCTTTTTATGAATTTCAGATTTTAGATTTAAGATTTTAGATTTTACATCCTCAATCTGTTGTCCCATGATTTCATGGGTTCACCTTAAAGAAAAGATAATGTTCTACCATTTCACAGAGGAGGTGTCCGATGAGGATGTGAGCCTCTTGGATGCGTGGTGTGTTCGAGGAAGGGACGATCAATGAAAAATCAACGAGTTTGGCAACAACTCCCCCATCATTTCCGGTGAGGGCGACCGTTTTCAATCCCATCTCTTTGGCGACCTCAAACGCCTTGATGATATTGGGGGAGTTTCCACTGGTCGTGATACCAATAGCCACATCCCCTTCTTTTCCAAGGGCCCTGATCTGCTTGGCGAAAATCTCATGGAAGGTAAGGTCATTGGAGACACTGGTGAGAATGGAGGTATCCGTGGTTAGCGCAATGGCTGGCAGAGGGGGGCGTTCCATGACATATCGGTTGACAAACTCCGCAGCCAGGTGTTGGGCATCGGCTGCGCTCCCACCATTCCCGAAAAAAAAGAGTTTGTTTCCCCTTTCGAATGTTTGAGAGATTAATTTGATGACATCAATAAATTTGGGAAGGTTCTCTCTGAGAAAGCGTGTTTTGACTTCTGAACTTTCCTTAAACCTTTTAAGAATAATTTTTTCCATTAGAGTGCAATATTATACTTCCCGTCTTTCCATGTCAAGGGAGCCTTTTTGATAAGGCAATTTCCATCGACGGTTGAGCCACGTCCACTGAGTGGGAGTTTGTCTGATGAGATCCTCAATGGTCTTTGTAAATTTTGCTGTCAATGTCTCGATGTCCTTCTTTTCGTTGTAAGTTGGCTCTATCTCGATAGGGCTTCCGATAAACAAGGTTTGTGAAAGGCCTTTCTCTCTCAATACAAGCATGGGTAAAATAGGAGCACCGGTTTTGAGAGAGAAGAGGGCAGGCCCTGAAGGGGTGAAAGCTTTTTGACCAAAGAAGGGGACAGGCACCCCTCCGCGCCTCTGCTGCTCGTCTGCTAATAGATAGAGGATCTCATTTCGACGGAGACAGTTGAGGGATTTTTTAATGGAAGTGGTGATCGGTTTGGGTGAAAAGATTTTCTGCCCTACGATTCCTTGGTAGGCGTTCAATCTCTTCCATAATTTCGGAAAATTTTCTTGATTGATCATGATATTGACAGGATAACCTTCCACAGCCAATCTTGTCCCCAGGAGAGTGAAAGCCCCCAAGTGCGCACCCAAGGCGATGGTCCCCTTTCCCTTTGCCAATGCCGTCTCCAGATGTTCTTTTCCTTTAATTCTAATCTTTAATATGAGTCGTTCAAAAGGGAACGCATTAGCCATGACATAGATGGTTTCCAAAGGGGTAAGAATAAAATGGAAGAAGACTTCTTTGGCAAGCTCTCGGATCTCATCCCTATTTTTTTCTTTCCCAAAAGCCACAGAGAGATTGCTGATGACCCTTTCTCTATATTTCTTATAAAAGTAAAAGACCATCCTTCCCATGATCTTTGCAATAAAAGTCAACCCTTTTGGCGATAAACGATGAAAGATCGGAAGGGAAAAGGTGAGGAGGGCACTTAAAAGAAAATCCCCGATTCTATACCTCATGTTTCTAAAGAAGGTCTTTCTCATGGGATATCCTAAGCAATAAAGACAAATCGAATGACATCAACATAGATTATTTTTAGAGGGATTTCAATAGCTCCCCGGGCTGATCGTCGATCATTTTTTAAACCAGATGG
The DNA here is from genome assembly GCA_013388645.1 of Syntrophaceae bacterium. Classification (GTDB taxonomy): domain Bacteria; phylum Desulfobacterota; class BSN033; order BSN033; family UBA1163; genus UBA1163. The sequence goes on from JACAEV010000140.1 coordinate 5,813, forward strand.
ACAGATTGAAAAAGCTTTAGAGAGGATACCTTTAAATGAATAGCACCAACGGTTCAAAGACCATCCAAAACCTTTTCACTTTGACAAGGAATATGCCCCATCCCGTCAATCGACCGATTTCTAAAGCTTTAGAAACCGGTTCATCTGGTTCGATCGCCTCCTTGAATATATATATAACCTACCTCGCTGATATGACAGCCTATTTCAGTGAAAGTGATCGGCGGTCAGTCGATGGCGGGATTGACCTTTGGGATCAATTTGTTTATCATCATCCAAGAAGCAACAAACCGTAATTCGTTATGTGAACGGCATTCTTTTGTCGAAGGGTAATAGATGAATATCTTGGCCCTCCCCACAGCCCTCGCCTTTACCATGAACCTGATTCTTTGTCTGGTCGTGCTTTCCAGTAGACCAAAAGACATCGCCCATCAACTCTTCGCCTGTTTTGTCCTTTCCTTTGCCACTTGGAATTTAGGGGAACTCATCATGATTAGCAGTGTCAACCCTATTCGGGCCATTTGGGGGGTGAAGATCATTTTTGTCGGATTGGCCTTCGCTCCCCTGTTCTTTCTCCATTTCTCGTTCATCTTTCCCTTTAAGAAAAAGAGCGAGTGGTCAAAAGGAGGGCGGCTTTACTTTCTCTATCTGATCCCGCTCTTCCTTTTAGTTACTTTTTTCCTTACCTTTCGAATTGATATTGAACGTTTTAAAGAATTGAAAAATGTCTTCTATTATGGTCTTCTCTTTGAGGAGCCTTTGATTTTTTTGATCTTTCTCGGATTGATCGCCCTCTTCTCTGCCATCTGTATCTATTGGGGTATCAACAACCTGATTCAATCCCTCCGGACGACCCGGATCCCCAGGCAAAAACTTCAAATTAAATATCTCATTTTTGGAATTGTCTCCATGGCCATTGTCGGAACGGTCATCAACCTTTCTAATTATTTTCTCAAATTAGGGTGGCCTCTCTTTTTCCTGGCTAGCCTTTACTCGATTTTGGTTAGCCTTTTCTTTGCCATCGCGCTCATCAAATATCGGTTGCTCGATATCCATCTTCTCATTCGGGGGGGAATTCTCTACTCTTCTGTCTCAGGCTTGGTTCTGGCCATCTACATCCTTATTATCAAAAACGTTGGAGAGGCTATTTCGGAGAGGGCGTATGGGAGGTCTCTTTGGGTAGAATCTGCCTTGATCCTCGGTCTGGTCTTCATGCTTTTGCCCCTTCAGAGAAAAGTCGGCGATTGGATCGACCGCTTTTTTTATATGGAAAGAATCCGCTTTCGAATAAAACTTTCTGAGTTCAGTCGAGCTTTGACCGAATTAGTAGATCTGAACGAAGTGGCGAAAACGACGGTTCATTTTATCGCGCAGGCTTTACATATCGACTCTATCGTTTTTTTCTTTTTAAAAAATGAAGTCGACGAATATCGGCCCATTTTTGGGAGTTCACCTCTGGAAGACAGGAGGTATTCTTCTCGAGAACCTTTTGTGAAGCGGATCGAATTCAATAAAAGAGCCCTCGATCTGGAGCACCTTCGTGGGAATGAAGGAGAGGTGGAGGAAATTGATGATCTGATCGAGAGGGGATGGAGAGTGGTGGCCCCCATTTTTTTAAAGGAGAGACTGCTGGCTTTTATTTTGTTGGGAAAGAAGCGGTCTGAAAAGGACTATACGGTGGAGGAGTTAGAGCTCTTAGAGGCTTTTGCAAACCAGACTGCGTTGGCCATTTCCAGAGTTCTCATCTATCGGGATATGAGTTTGAAAGACAGGCAAATCATGCAAGCCGAAAAGATGGCGGCGATGGGTGAGTTGGCGGCCGGAATTGCTCATGAAATTCGAAACCCGCTGGGGATCATCAGTGGATCTGCGGAGACCATCCGTAAACATGAAGATCAGAAGATCCGCGAGGAGATGACCCATTATATCTTAGAGGAATCCAAGAGGATTGACGGATTGATCAGCACCTTTCTGGACTACGCCAGGGTGAAAGAGCCTAAACTGGTGAAGTGCGATCTCAGAGAAGTGATGGAAAAAGCCTTACTCCTCCTCGCGCCCCAAGCGAAAACTTTGGGAGTGGAGATCAAAAAGGAGATCTCTCAAAAGCCTCTTCAGGCGTTCTGCGATCCAGCTCAGATGAGGCAGGCTTTTACCAATTTAGGGGTCAATGCTTTTGAAGCAATGCCTCAAGGGGGAATGCTGAATGTGATGATGGGGGAGAATACGAGAGGAAAGATATTCATTCGGTTCAGTGATACCGGCAAGGGGATCCGTCAAGAGGTAAAGGCCAAAATCTTTGATCCATTTTTTACGACGAAGGAAGGAGGAACCGGTTTAGGACTTCCCATCGCTCATCGGATTATCACTCAACACAGAGGAGAGATGAACGTGGAGAGTGAGGAAGGAAAGGGGAGCACCTTCACCATCATTCTCCCCTTAGAAAAGTGATCGAGAAGATGAAAAGGACCATCCTGATTGCTGAAGATGAAGAGAAGATGAGGAGGATTCTGGAGGTCAACCTTCAGGACCAATACCATGTCCTTCTGGCCAAAGATGGAGCAGAGGCCCTTGAGCAATTTAAGGAAAATGAGATCAACCTTCTCCTCACGGACCTGCGGATGCCGGGAAAAGATGGTCTTAGCTTGCTTCATGATGTAAAGCGGCTTCGACCAGAGGTCCCCGTCATCCTGATCACCGCCTATGGAACGATCGAATCGGCCATCAGTGCCATGAAAGAAGGGGCAACGGATTATCTTCTTAAACCCATTAAAATGGAAGAAGTCGAACGGGTGATCCAAAGGGCACTCCTTCAGGCGGATCTTCTGGATGAGAATCGAAAGTTAAAAGAAGAGATCAAATCGTTTTATGGGATCGATACCCTCATCAGCAAACATCCCAAAATGATTGAGATCATGGGGATGATTCAACAAATTGCTGACAGCAAAGCAACGGTCTTAATAGAAGGTGAAAGCGGGACGGGGAAGGAACTGGTGGCTCGGGCGATTCATTTTAACAGCCAGAGGGGAGGGTTCCCCTTCATCGTGGTCAACTCTTCTGCGATCCCAAGGGAACTTCTCGAAAGCGAACTTTTTGGATATGAAAAGGGAGCGTTTACTGGAGCCATGAGGCGAAAGATCGGAAGTTTTGAGCTGGCCCATCGGGGGACCCTCTTCCTTGATGAAATCGGAGAAATGCCTAAAGAGCTCCAAGTTAAAGTTTTAAGAGCTATGGAAGGATATCGTTTCATGAGAGTGGGAGGGACCGAGGAGATTGATGTGGATGTTCGGTTCATTACAGCCACCCATCGAGATCTAAAAGAGGCGGTCGAGGCAGGCGAATTCCGAGAGGACCTCTATTATCGGCTACATGTCATCTCCATTAAACTCCCCCCACTCAGAGAACGAAAGGAGGATATTCCCCTTTTGGTTTCCCATTTTATCGAAAAGCACAAGAGGGAGGTGAAGGACAGGCCATTGGAAATTTCTGAAAAAGCTCTCACCGTATTGATCAATTATGGATGGCCTGGTAATGTAAGGGAGTTGGAGAATTGCATTCTAAGGGCAATGCTGTTGGCCCGATCCAGTCGGATTGAGACAGAGGACCTCCCCGAAGAGGTGAGAGGGGAAGGGGGACGGGAAACATTCGTGGTTCCTAAAACCAACGAAGAGTTGAGGCGAGTGAAATGGCAATTGAAACGAAGGGTGGAAGAGGAAGTGGAAGAGGCCTTTTTAAAGGAGGCGTTGAAAAGGAATAGAGGGAATATCACCAAGGCTGCTTTGGATGTTGGAATGGACCGAAGGCAATTTCAGAACTTGATTCGAAAACACAGGGTGGTGGTGAAGGACTTTAAAGGGGAGGCTTCCTCCCATTCATAGCTTATTAAAACAAACCAGAGAGTTCTATCCATGACGAAGACAAGAGGCGATTCCTTCCTAAGAAAAGGCTACGGGTTACTCATAGCAATGGTCTCTTCGAGCAGGGCATCCAGTGCCTTTTTCATCTGCCTGTTGGTCGTCGTGCTGGTCTACCGGATTCAACTTACGATTGGTTTGTTTAGCCATCCGGTCAAACCCTTTGATTTTAATCCAACAGATCACTCCCTCGGAATCATGCTTGCTTCTTTGGCCTATGATCTCTCTCTTGTCTTGGTCTGTTTCTTACTGTGTTGGCTCCTCTCTCAAATGACCAATTTGACGAAACGGAATGCCCTCTCTCCTGTTTTAACAATTTCAGGAGTTTTCTTTTTACATATTGTTTTATTGATCCTTATTCTCATCCATGGAGTTCATGGCCGCCTGCTGTTTGACGTTCAGACAGGGTTTGATATGTCCGCGGTTAAAGAAGCCTTTTCAGGTATTTCATTGGTTGAAACCATTCAACTCATTGAGATAAGTGATTATGCATTTCTCCTCCTTCCCTTTGGACTTTTTTGGATGGTTTTTCTATTCCCACTTGGTTTAAGGGTTTGGATGGCGGGCGTTTCAATGGCCTTGGTCATCTTTTTATTGTTGATTTCTTTGCTTGCAACTCACGACGGAGGCAAACCGATTCCTGCAGAAATACGCCTGAATCCAACACTTTTCCTCCTCTACGATGTGGCAGAAAATATTTTTTTCCATCCGTCTGTTAAAGCCCGAGAGGCCAGTATGCTTGGAGGAAATAGAGCGGGGGTCCGGCTCTCTCGCTCTATGGAATATCATCCACTGAGACCGAAAAAAAACCTGCCCGTTGAAAAAACGCATCCATGGAATATCCTCTTTTTTGTCATGGAATCCGTAGGGTCCCGATATATCTTTCATGCGGGGGAGGGCCATCCTCTGCCCATGCCATTTCTACATCAGATTTCTAAAGGGGGCTGGTTTTTAAAGAATCACTACACGACATCGAATGTGAGCACCAAGGCCATTTTTTCTTTATTCAGTGGGGTTTATGATTTTTTTAAACGTGAGAATTTCGGCACTCGTGTGGATGCCGAGATTCCCGCTCTCTATAATTGGGTCGGAGAGAGATATGATCGTTTTTTGGTCACCCCTTCTTCCATCTCCTGGTACTTTCCAACCCAGTTTATCAAAAATAGTGGTCTTCAGGAAATACATAGTTATGAAAATCTGAAATTTAAAATCAAGGAAGAATTTCATTCCTTGGGCCATTATATTGCAAGAGATGAAGTTCAGACAGTCGATTTCTTTATCCAACGATTGACCAAAGCGAGGGAGCCTTTCTTAGGAATCTATATCAGCTTTGTTGCCCATTTCCCCTATTTTGACTATGGCGAGGAATACCGGATCATGCACGAGGAGGGACGTCTGATCAGTCGATATTATAATAATTTGAATCTACTGGATCATATGGTGAAGCGTGTGGTGGATCACCTAAAAACACAGGGGCTGTTGGAGCGTACCATATTGGTCATCGTGGGGGATCACGGACAGGCCTTTGGCCAGCACCATTCTAATAATTTTATGCATTATCGATACAGCTATAATGAAAACCTTGAGACTCCAGCGATCTTTTATCAACCGGCGCTTTTTAAGCCTAAGGCATTTGAGTTTCCTACCAGTCATGTGGATATTTTGCCCACCCTCCTTGATGCCATGGGCATTCCTTATCCTCCCGAGGTCTTTGATGGAGAATCCCTTTTTCGTGATCCGTTGAAAAAAAGATCTATTTATTTTTATGGTTATGAAGAATCCATTTCTTCATTGGACTCGAGTCTTATCAAGGTTCAATACTCGTTAAAAAAAAATAGATGCTGGGTCTATGATTTAAAACGTGATCCCGATGAGAAAACCCCTCTCGATTGCTCTCACTACCCGCTTCACGTGGAGGCCCTTCATCAGTTTGTCAGCGGCCACGATGAGCATCTCTTGAAATATAATGTAGGTTTGAAAGAGAAAAGAAAAATGTCTGGGATTCAATCTCCTGTTATCATCGAATAGCCTTAGAATGTTTAAGGTCTTCACCATTGGAGTGTAAAAGGAGAGATAAGATGTTGGAACTGAACGAGACGATCAAAGAGCATTTCCGCAACCCCAAAAATGTAGGTGAGATTGAGAATCCGGAAGGGATGGGGACGATTGATAACCCAGTGTGTGGGGATACTACCAAACTCTATCTCAGAATTAAAAATGGAGTCGTTGAAGAGGCTAAATTTCTCTCATTCGGCTGTGCCGTGACCATTGCCTCTGCCTCGGTATTTACTGAGAAGATCAAAGGTAAAGAAATTTCAAAACTCTTTTTGGGAACGGATGACGAAATCGTCCAGCGTCTGGTGGGTTTGATTGAGAATGAATTGGGGGAGATTCCTGCTGTGAAACTTCATTGTCCGCCTGCCACCGTTCAAGTGTTTCTTAATGCGATCCGTGGATATTTGGAAAAAGAAGGAAGGATTGATTTGAGTTCAAGAGCCAGACGTTTGATTCCTAAAATATCGGAATACTACAAAAGAGGCGAGGAGAAAGATTGAGGAGATGCTCAATACTACCTATTGGGCAAAAGAGAGAGATCTGACCACCATAAAGAAAACGATTGAAAATTCATTGTGTTTTTCATTATTCCATCATGATAGACAGATTGGCTTTGGGCGAGTGATCAGTGATTTTGCAACATACGCCATGTTCTTTGATATCATCATCGAAGGAAGCTTCAGGGAATCATCCATCCAAGGCCTAAGGCAGGTACTATGGACTTCGTTTGCGGAGGGGTTATATAGAAAATACGGCTTTAGGTCAATAAGCGAAAAGCCAATCGTGATGTTCAAGAATTTCCCGTTATCAACATAAAATGTAAAATGGGTGATTCTACTTTTTCACCTTTTCATTTCCCATCTCTCAGTTTCTGGATTTCTTTCTGGACGTCTTTCCACATATGGCCGTGAAGTGTGAGGGTCAACTTGCAGATGGGACAGGTCAAGAGGGCACCTTCGAACAAATCCTCAACAGAATATTCTGTTTTTCGGCCACAAACGGGACAACTGAAGGGTAATTTCTGCTCCATTTAATTTTGACTATGTAAATAGATGAAGGCTGGCATTTCGAATGCGGACATCGTTACCTTCTGACGATACGTACATCGGTACCGTTGCCGTTAGACTATACCCTCCTTTTTTATGTATTTCTATCCCCAGATCCCGGGGATGGGTTTCCCACAATATCGACACTTTCCCTCCTTCAAGTGGATCTCTCCCACCATATAACCTGTCCGTTGAATGATCATTTTCTTGCATTTTGGGCAGAAAGTGTTCTCGGCTGCATGTCCTGGAATATTTCCGATATAAACGTACTCGAGACCGGCGGATAAAGCGGCCTCTCGGGCCTTCTCTAAGGTCGAAACGGGTGTTGGGGGAAGAGTCTTAAGTTTGTACAAGGGATAGAATCGAGAGAAATGGATGGGCGTATCTGAACCCAATTCTTTTTTGATCCAGGTACACATTTCTTTTAGCACTGACATCTCATCATTTTTGGTGGGGATGATGAGGGTGGTGATCTCCAGGTGGACGTTCTCTTGTTTCAGCGTTTTCAGTGTTTCAAGCACTGGATGGAGTTCTCCGCCACACAATTCACGATAAAAACTCTCCGTAAATCCCTTTAAATCAATATTGGCGGCATCCAACACTTTGCAGAGGTTTTTGAGGGGAGCTGGATTGATAAAACCATTGGAGTGGGTGACGTTGAGAAGACCTGCTTTCTTCACGAGTAAACTGATATCTGACATATATTCATAGAAGATCATTGGCTCCACATAAGTGTAAGCCACTGACCGGGCTCCGATCTCTTTTGCTCTGCTCACGATCAATTCTGGTGGGACGTCATAGCTATATACATCCTCTGGGGAGGCCTGGGAGATCTCCCAATTCTGACAGAACTTACATTGGAAGTTACACCCTGCAGTGGCGAGCGAAAAGGAGGTCGTTCCAGGAAGGACATGGAAGAAAGGTTTCTTTTCAACCGGATCTAAATGAACCGCACAAGGATTTCCGTAAACTAAGCTATAGTATTTACCATCCCGATTTTCCCGTACCCGACAAATACCTCTTTTCCCTTTAGCAACGCGGCACCGATGTGGGCATAGTTCACACTGAATCTCCCCGCCTTCCAATGGAGTGTAATAGGGCGAGAGTTTTGTCTTGATCAGCCCCTTTTTGGCCATTTGGGCATGGGAGAATGTCGCAAGGCTCGATAAAGAAACCGAGGAAAGGACACAAAGACTGGCCCCACAGAGACGCAAAAATTCCCGTTTTGTGAGGAGAGGAATGGAAGTAATTGGATCGGCTTGCCATTTGTCCATGGTAATAAATTATAAAAGAATCCATTCCGTAGTCAATCTTTTTCAGATTTTTGATGCTTCACAATTAAGATAGGTTTTTATATAATATTTTTAATGGAAATTACACGTCGAGGTTTTATTAAACATTCTTTTCTTCTTGGGAGTTCATTTCTTTTCTCTTCTTCCCCCGTTTATTCAGCGGTGAAGAAAGAAGTAAAATGGATTCCAGCCTATGAAAAATTGGAAATGGATGGGAAATTGGCTCAAAGGGTGAAGCAAGCCTATGCCATATTTGAAAATTGTCACCTCTGCCCCAAAAAGTGTGGGGTCAATCGTCAAAAGGGGGAAAAGGGGTTCTGCAAAGCTCCATTGAAACCGGTCATTTTCAGCTATCATCCTCACTTCGGCGAAGAGAGGGCTTTAGTTGGGGGAAAGGGTTCTGGAACTATATTCTTTTCCAACTGCAACCTTCGCTGTATCTTCTGCCAGAACTGGCCTATTTCTCATGAGGGAAGAGGGAAAGAAATTCAAGATGAAGATCTGGCTGACGTGATGCTAAAACTCCAGAGCATGGGATGTCATAATATCAACCTTGTCACCCCTACCCATGTCATGCCCAATATCTTGAATGCCACGCGAATGGCCCTGAAGAAGGGCCTTCATATCCCTTTGGTTTACAATACCAGTGGCTATGAACGTTTAGAGATCGTGAAACTTTTGGAGGGGATTGTTGATCTCTATTTACCGGATTTGAAATATATGGATTCGGATAAGGCAGCGAAGTATTCAGCCGGGGCTTCTGATTATCCTGAAGTGGCAAAAAAAGCAATTCTTGAGATGAACCGGCAGGTAGGCGTTCTCCAATTGGATAAAGAGGGAATTGCGATTCGTGGTTTGATGATCCGACACTTGGTCATGCCCAACCGAGTGGCTGGGACAGAGAAATTCGTCAAATGGGTAGCTGAAGCCCTCCCGAAAAATACTTACGTCAATATCATGGCTCAATATCGTGTAGAGTATAAAGCTTATGATTATCCAGAGATTGCTCGTGGAATTACCGTTCAGGAATTTATGGAGGCAATGGATTGGGCTGAAAAATATGGATTGACCAACCTCGACCCTCAATCAGTAGCACTCAAGAATTTTTATCACCAACGCCGATCAAACTAAACCCGTATGGAAATATCGGATTAAATACAATAAACCCCCTGAGAGAGGCTGGGCTTTTAAACCTGAGCTCGGTGATCGATAAGGATCTAAAACTTTCTATATTAACTATCCCCGGTTTAAATACTGGGGCTTTTTAATTGGATCAATTGCGATCAAACTGGGTTAAAATGCGAGGATTATTAGCACATTAATCCATTCGATTTTATTTGGTATTTTAAATTGGCAATAAGATGCGAATAAAAACCTCTCAAATATAAGTTTTCGTTCTATTCTCACCCGTATAACCAAAATCCAGTTTATTTGTAACCAAATAATTTCATTAATATTTTTAGCTAACCTTTTTGAATAAGGACCCAAGAATTGTGGTATTAAAATTGCTCTATTTTAACCAAAAACCATTAATAAGTCGTTGACTGAGGGAAGGTTGATTCAAATGTGGCAAAACTGGATCATTGGTTTATTAGGAACTTGGTTAATCGTTGCGTCTTTTATTATCGATGGGAATCTTATTAATCAATTAGTTGTTGGGATTGCTGTTGCCATTTTAGGTTTTTGGAAAGCTATTCAAGGTTAATTGATAAGGAGGATGCGAAATGAACTTTTCAGAACAAATCAAAGATCTTACCGGTCAACAGGTTTCCAGGATGATTGTTGAACTTTTAAGTAGGGTTTCTGATGAGCGGTTGATTCAATTGACTTATTTAGGAGAAAAATTGACATCTGATTATGAGATTTTAGGGGCCATCAAAGGCGTCAGAAATATGCTTGAAACTCCAGGACATCCTTCAAAAAAATTGTTCAGAGAGGTTCTGGAGTATCTCCCCCCCAAAAATCGAACCATTGTCTTTAATACTCTCTTTCACAACGCCTGGTTTATGGGAAATAGAAAAAGGGATCAATTTGAAAAGGAGCATGGATTTCGACCTCCCTTTGTCATGATTCTTAGCCCCACCTGGCAATGTAATTTGAGATGCGCGGGTTGCTATACTCTCGGTTACCAGAGATATCCCGGGCTTCCTTATGATCTAATTAAACGTATTTTGAGAGAATGTATGGATATTGGTCTTCACTTTATTACTGTCCTGGGAGGGGAACCCTTTATGTATCCTCATCTCTTTCAAATGATCGAAGATCACCCACAGATCTTTTTCCAGGTTTATACCAATGGGACATTGATGACCAGGGAGAAGGCAGAAAGGATCAGAGATTTAGGAAATGCCATGGTGGTCGTGAGCTGCGAAGGCTATGAGGAAGAGACGGATAAATGGAGAGGCCCTGGAGTCTATAAAAAGATCATGGAGGCAATGGATCATCTTCGTGAGGCACACGTCCTTTTTGGTTCTTCAGCAACCGTCACCAAGGATAATGTGCAGGTCGTCTCCTCTGAAAAGTGGGTGGACCATCTTTTGAAGAAGGGGATTATCGCCCAGAATTATTTTCTTTATATCCCTGTAAATGGACAAGGGGATATCAATCTCATGGTCACTCCGGAGCAACGAGACCATCTCCGGAAACAGGTCATTAAATTCAGAAGAACCAAACCGATGTTTATCCTTGATTTTTGGAATGATGGGCCTCATGTCCGTGGATGTATTGCCGGAGGGAGGAGATACTTTCATATTAATGCGAATGGAGATGTCGAGCCTTGTGTTTATACCCACGTGGCCATGGACAATATTAAGAATGTTTCTTTAGCGGAGGCACTCGATAGCCCTCTCTTCAGGGCCATTCGAAGGAGACAGCCCCATAATGAGAATCATCTCAGGCCCTGCATGATCATCGACAATCCTGAACGACTGAGAGAAATTATTGAGGAGACCCATCCTTATTTTACACACCCCGGGGCAGAGGAAGTTGTGACCACCATGAAAGAGGAGATGGATGCCTATGCTGCAAGATTTGCAGTCTATGCAGATAAGGTCTGGAGAGAAGAGTATCTCAAGCCATCGACTATTTCAACGAGTTGCGCTTCCTCCAGCATCGGAGTTTCCATGGCGATGAAATCCGGCTCGTAATTACCAAGGAGTCCATAATTGAAAAGACATATCGTTCTGAAAATCTCCCCTTTTGCCAAAGAGGGGTAATTCCTCCCTTTGCAAAAGGGAGGGGAGGAGGGATTTGGTCTTCAATGTCCATACAATTATGGACTGATTAGTATATCTTCTCAGCTTTGGGTCTTCTGATTGCGTTGGCATTCCTTTAACTCCCTGTCACTCCATTGACAACATCAATTTTTTTGTTATATTGAAGCGACATTTTAGGTGTTGAAGATGAACTCTTATAAGAGTTTTAAAGAACTGAGCCGACATGAAGTGGACGGCAAAGACTATCGAACCAGGATTCAATTGAGAGATCCGCGCGTTCTGATCATGGCGCCTCATGGGGGAAAGATTGAGCCCGCTACAGAGATCATTGCTGAAGCGATTGCGGGTGAGGATTACTCCTTTTATAGCTTCGAAGGTTTGAAGGAAGATAGTCAAAAGCTTCATATCGAGAGCCATCTTTTTGATGAACCCAAGGCGCTCAAAGCCGTTGAAAAGGCTGATGTGGTGGTGACCGTCCACGGACAGATTGATCAGAAAAAAGAGTTTGTGATGGTAGGAGGGCTCCATGACAGCTTAAGATTAGAGATCATACGGCAATTAGAGACGGCAGGTTTTCAAACCCGAACACCCACCGAAGGGCTGATGGGCACGGACCCACAGAATATCTGTAATCGAGGAAAATCAAAGCAGGGAGTCCAGTTAGAGGTCAGTCGAAAGGTTCGTGATTTGCTTAGAGCAAATAAGAATGAACTTCAAAAGTTTGTTAATGCGGTGCGAAAAGCGATTCAGATCTATTTAATTAGCGAGAACTTCAATGCATCAATTTCCTGTGAGTGAAGAGAAGAATAAGTGGCTTCAAGATAAGATGGAGACCCTCGGTATCCACGAAAAGGATATGGAAGAGCGATTCGTCCGATCCTCCGGCAGCGGTGGACAGAAGGTGAACAAGACCTCTACCTGTGTCTATCTCAAACATATTCCAACAGGAATTGAAATAAAATGCATGGAAGAAAGAAGTCAATCTCTCAATCGGTTTCTTGCCAGACGCGAACTGGTGAGAAGGATCGAAAAGTTGTCAGGGAAGTTGACCTCTGAAGAGATAAAGATTGAAAAGATAAAGCGGCAAAAGTTAAAAAGAAGGAAAAGGGCAAGGCAGAAATATTCGCTATAGGTCAAGGTTGAAGTTGCGGAGGGAGAAACTTGTGGAGAAAGAGATTGCGAAATTTATGTATGAGATGGGTCAGCTTAAAAGGGTGAAGCGGTCAGGGTGGTGGATTGCTGGCGTGAAGGACCCTGAGAGTGTGGCAGAACATACATTCAGGACGGCGGCCATTGCTTATCTTCTTGCTCATTTAGAAGGAGTGGATATTGAAAAAGCAGTCCTCATGGCGTTATTTCATGATATGCCAGAGACGAGAACCAACGACGCCCATCGAATTGTCCGAAGGTATGTAAACTGGAAAGAGGTTGATAACCAGGCAGTGAGGGATCAATCAAAAAGACTTCCTGACGAGATCCAAGCACAGATGGTCAATCTATTGGGAGAGTTTGAAAAAGAGGTGTCTCCGGAAGCAAAAGTAGTTCGTGATGCAGATCTTCTCGAATGTATCTTGCAGGCACGTGAATATCACGCCTTAGGATATACGGATGTGGCGGATTGGATTTTTAATGCTCAGACCGCTCTCAAAACAGAATCGGCAAAGAAGTTAGCTTCGGAATGTCTTAAGACTGAACCCAAAGAATGGTGGCAAGGGTTGAAAGCAAAAGAATAAGGGGAGATGGAAGAAGATGAAGAAAAGGCTTTTGGTCGTTGGAGGGGTCGCCGCTGGCCCCAAAGCCGCAGCCAAGGCAAGAAGATGTGATCCTGAGATGGAGATTGCTATTTATCAAGAAGAGGATGAAATCTCCTATGCGGGATGTGGACTTCCTTACTATATTAGCGGAGTTATACAAGAAAGAGAGGATTTGATCTCACGCACGCCAGGCAAGTTTGCCCTGGAAGGGATAAAAATATTGAAAAATCGCAGGATCGAAAAAATTGATATCAGCGACCATGTTATCATTGGTAAAAGGATTGGTTCCGGAGAGACCTTTACAGATCGTTTTGATCAATTGGTCATCGCAACAGGAGCCTATCCGATTCGGCCTAAAATCGAAGGGATTCATTTGGGCAATGTTTTCTATCTTCGTTCCATCTTGGATGCCGATGCCATTTATGAAAGGATACAATCTGGAGGTATTCAAAACGTTACGATTGTTGGAGGGGGTTATATTGGGCTGGAGATGGCTGAATCACTCATCCATTTAGGGAAAAAGGTGACCATCGTTGAGTTGGCTCCCCAAATTTTAACACTCTTCGATGAAGATTTTGCTGGCATATTGAGACAATATTTAGAGAGGAAGGGGGTGAACGTTTTTACCTCAGAGGGAATCCAAGCACTGGAAGGGAAGGGAGGAAGAGTGTCCCACGTCACTACTGTGTCAAAGGAGATAGAAACGGATATGGTTTTGATGAGTCTTGGGATTCGACCTCAGGTTGAGCTGGCCAAACAGGCTGGATTAAGAATTGGGGAGACAGGGGCGATCTGGGTGAATGAGAAAATGGAGACAAGTATTGAGGGAATTTATGCCGCAGGTGATTGTGCGGAGACGACCCATCTCATCACAGGGAAAAAGGTTTGGATCCCTTTAGGGTCGACTGCCAACAAACAGGGCAGAGTGGTCGGAGTAAATGTCTGCGGTGGAAATGCGATCTTTCCAGGGGTGATGGGGACAACGGTCTTTAAAACCTTTGACTTCAATGTAGCTAAGACAGGATTGAGCATGAGAGAGGCAGAAATGGAAGGATTTCGTCCTATTCAAGCCATTGTGAGGGGGTATGATCGTGCTCACTATTATCCAGGGGAAAAAGAATCGACGTTAAAGGTCATCGCAGACAAAGGGACGGGTCGAATTCTTGGAGGTCAGGCAATCGGTGAGGGGCCCTCGGATAAATTCATTGATATCCTGGCAATGGCCCTTCATGATAAAATGACATGCCGGGAATTAGTCAATGTGGATTTAGCTTATGCCCCTCCTTTCAGTCCTGTTCTTTCGCCCATCATCGTGGCGGCCAACGTGTTATCGAACAAACTGGATGGAAACGTTGAGGGCATTTCAGCTGCAGAGGTGAGAGAGAAGCTTGAAACACAGAAAAAAAATTTCCAGGTTATCGATGTCAGAGAAGAGGACGAGGTGAAAGAAAAGCGAATTCCTAACACCACTTGGATCCCATACGGAGACCTCAAAAATAGGATGGGTGAACTCGATAGAGAAAAAGAGATTGTCGTCCATTGCGAGTCAGGTCTCCGATCTTATAAAGCCTGTCTCAAACTTCAACACGAAGGTTTCCAGGATGTGAAGAACATCGATGGAGGCATGCTCTGTTGGTGCTATGATGTAGAGCCTGAAGGTAATGAAAAAGGGTAAATGAGAGAAACGGGTTCGATGCTCAAAAGAAGGCGATGCCCCCTTACTTTCAAAAGCGGGAACCATTCCTTTGAGCACCCTCATTGAAGCACATCGGTGGAATCTTCTACGATTTCCCATATCGTAGGGGATGAAGGATCTGAGAGGTCTCGGATTCGTCCGTGTTCGTCACCCACCATGGGACATAATGGATATCCGGTATGGGTCTCAACGATGATCCCACTACTTCCATCCGAGAGGACGACCCTCCTTCCCGCAGCCAGCACATTTAACAGCAGCAGGAAGGATGAGACATACTCCTTGTGAAGTTTTCCTGATAAGGCTTCTCTGATCAGAATCGTCGCTGCTTTAGCAACAGATAACGCTTGCCGATAGGGACGGACAGTGCGGAGAGCATCGTAGACATCGGCGACGGCGACAAGGAGGCTTGCAAAATGTAATGTGTGCTGGGGAAGACGTTGCTGAATCTTTGGATATCCGGATTGATTGGCCCCCATATGGTGTTGATAGGCGACTACCGGAAGGAGAGGGTTGGCGGATTCTACGCCGGGGATATCCAGAAGGAGTTGAGCACCGCAGAATGGGTGCCTCTCCATAAGAAGCCGCTCATGCGGTTCAAGAGGGCCATTGCGGTTTAAGATTTCTTTAGGGACTTCTTTCTTTCCAAGATCGTGGCAGAGGGCAGCCATGGAGATGGCATTGACCATTTCATCGGGGAGTCGGAGCGCCCGTGCCAGAGCGGATGAAAGAACACAAACATTGAGGGCATGAGTAAAGGTGTAGTCGTCGAAGTTCTTCATTTCACGGATCGGCTCAAAAAGTTCTCTACCCACTGCCAATCGGGCAACAATTGCACATACGACCTCTCTGGCTCGAACGAGACCTTCGGGTTTTTTGGATTCAAGATCTGAGAGGACTCCTTGGGCTTCGGCGAGGAATCCCAGATACCCCGTGACCGCCCGAGTTAAAACAGAACTGGGCGTGACCTTTCTTTCTAATTTCAGGGAACCGGTGATGATTTTTAAACTCCGGTAAGGGGTTCGTTCCTTAGCCACCACCGTTTCGATCCATAAGGTGAGATCATCCTCTCTCGCATCCGGTTCAATTTGAATACTCTCAAATCCAAGTTGCTGGAGTGATTGAAAGAGAGCGCTGTAGGAAATGGGAATGTTTTCGATCCTCCGGTCTTCGACAATCGTATCATTTCCGAGGAAAGTAATCCTCACTGGCCGTCCCCAAGCAGCCAGTTTTTGAGAAGCTTGCTTAGCCGATTGGAGAATCTGTTTGGCCCCAGGAGGATAGATTCGGCGCATCCGAAAGAGAGCCCCAAGGTTGCAAAGAAAATAATCAAGGGCATCCTGCCCCATAGCTTTTCTCCCTTTTGGGTGGATACCAGTGGTTCTGGGAAATCAACCCCCCTCTTTCCCGCTCTCCCTTTTGGTTAGAGAGGTAGGTCTGGACTCTCTTCAGGGCTCTCAGGGCTTCACTACTCACCTTTGGATGAGGGTGATTTAAAAGAGCCTGAAGAGGACGAAGCACCTGAGGAAGTCCTTGCTGTCCGAGAACGATGGCAAGATTACGGGCAACGTACCAGGGACTGATGCGCGACTTTACCACAAAGGTTGGGGTTGCGGCTGAAGAGAAGCAGGAGAGGAGGTTGACGAGAAAATGGCGTTTGGAAATTTGTTCCTCTTCAGCCAGGGCCTTTAATGCCGTTTCGAGGAGACATTTTTCATGGTTCACGGCAAAGGTGATGAGAGCATGCTGCTCCGGGAAAGAGGTTTTCGTAATGGCTGAAAGGCCTTTTTTAAATAAGTCTTTGACAAGGGAAGGAACGGAATCGAGCAGTTCTGGGAAGGTTCGATCCACCAGTCTGATAAAACCGAGAACACGCAGCGGACCCAACTGCTCCACACGTGCCTCGATACGGTTGAGGAGCCTTTTCTTAAAATCTTCTCCTTCCTCCAAGGCCAGGGCGAGAATCAGTTGATCCAAATATTCATCGGGGTCCTTCAACAAAAACGGTGTTTCCTCCTCCGGGCAAATCGTGGAAGAGGGATGAACCAAAAATTCAAGTGACTCGGAATACTCTGAATCCATAAAAGGGTTTTCTGATAGATTGATAATAAGATCCTCTACGGTCTTCCACACCTCCGCCGTAAACCCAGCATCCTTACCCGGAGATAACCTTGACTTGATCAATGTGAGGATTTCATCCGTTTTAGTGATTGGGGCAAAACGCCGGTATACCTCTACAAATCGATGAGTTCCTTGCTCGCCCAATGCAGCCAGCCCCGCGAGAAGATCGATAAATCGCTCTCCATCGATTTCCTTCAATAATGAGGCTTTCCCGAGTCCCAATCGCTTGGACTCCTGACCTTCGCGTCCTACGATTCGAACAAGATCTCTGACAGAGAGGAGCTTCCCCATTTGTGCAAGGTAATTGAGGATGTCTTCCCGTTGACCTTCTGGAAGAAGGGATAGCGCATCCTCCAAACGCTCACCCAACATGAGCAAAAATTTCGTAAACCCCTCTGAATCGCCAAATCCCGATTCCGTCCACTCCTCCTTTGCGATTTCCCAGAATTCTTCAGAAGCAAGGGCAATGGCAAGCTGTTCAGTAGGGGCTTCGTGGCTCATGAGAGCAAGCCAAGCTTGGCGACGTCTTCGTTCCGGGTTTTCCTTAGAATCTTTCACTGCATCCGTAATCTCACTATGGATCTGATCCAGCTTCAGGGGCTCAATGTCGATAGTGAATACCTCAGAACGAAGTTGATGTCGGAGTTCTTGTCCTTCTAATTTGAGCGTGGAAATCACCCGAGCAAAACCCCAGACATCGTCAAGGGTCGCTTCTTTTGTCCAGAATATCTGAAGCACCTTTCTTGCATGCAACATCGAAGCAAGAGGGGTTGCCTTCCCAGCAATGAATTCTCCTGAAACGACGAGCTCCTTGGAGGTGACCCCGATCGTAAGACTGCCTGTTGAATCGAACGGGACAGAATTTAGGACATTTTTAGCGACTTCGAGAAGGGTGGGGTGCTTGTTGGGATAGATGCGAACGCCGCGAATGAGGTGGACCAGATTTAAGGCAAATACCTCAACCTTTTTGGCGACTGTAGAAACTTCATTATTTTTCGATTCTATCATGAATAACCTAAAAAAACCCAAACCAATCAAATTTTTATATTATCGCCAAAGGCGATCCGGCCTGCGGTTCCTAAATAAGCAAGTTCAATGCCAGCACCGAAAAAGTGGCTTAACCCCTTATTTTATTTAAATATATTCAATTTGTAATATTAATTTTTTGACCGAATAATGACTTTTTTTGTCACCTAAAAAGAAGTCATGATGGCAATGTTATTTCATCGGCCCTTCAAGGAGTGTCAAGAATTACGGCGGGATTTTGGTCTGGTTAAGACACAATTATCTCATTCACATATTTTATCCAATCATATCCATAGGCGTCTTCATAGACCAATCTCAAGGGGAAACCATGTTTCTGGGGAAGCGTTTTACCGTTTACACGGTAGGCTAAAAAGATTTTTTTTTGATCAAGTGCCTTTGTAGGGATCCTCACACGCTTTTCGTAGGCCCCTATGATGTCAACATATTGCGCCTCTTTTCTGATCTGCGTCTCCTGGAGCAAACTCTTTAAATGAACACCTGTCCAACGACCATTATTGGAAAAGAAGCCGGGACAGATGAGAAGAACCGTCTCAGTTATTGAGGGATAATTAAGAATTTGGTCATAACTCAAAGAAAGGGGTTGATTGACTTTACCCGCCACCTTCAGGCGATAAGTTTTTAAATCGATCGCTACATCGGTTGGTCCCATCGTCCCAAATGTTTTAAGCGGATCGATTTCGAGATTTCGAGTGTCAATCTCTTCCGGGTTCATATTCTTCAATTCTTCTCTTGATGCCCCTTTTGGGAGAAGCTTTTTTGCTTTGGCCCAGCAGATTGTGAAGGGATTGAGAATGAGGTTTGAAAAAGAAACCCATAGCCACGTTCTTAGTAGTTTTCTTCTCGTCCACATAAATAAATAATAAAACAATTTTTATGATAAGAAAAGGAGGTCGAAGATAGTGAATGTGATCTTGTTTTTTGACAAGCCTTTCTTACTGACTATTATAGGGATGACCGAAGCATTAAGCTTTGGGCACAGAAATGATATGGCTACCTTTTATGCATTCATCCACGTGTAGAGTTCGTGGTCTTCTGCGTAGGTGGATAAAGGTACGATTCGTATCGCACTTCTGGAATGATATTCCCACCAGATGGGAAGATCGCTACATCCGCTTGAGGCAACTTTTGAGAGACCTTCTCGATGGCATCCTGAATGGTAGAGGCGTACGAAAATTTCATCATCTTCACCTGCTCAGGTGAAAGACCCTCCGTGACATGTATCACCGTAAATTTTTCGGCCAATTCTTTAAAATAGACCACTTGCATGATGTAAGAAATCCCAAAGGATTTGAGATGGTCGGGGACCTTGCCCTCGAGTAGCCGACGATGAAAATCCGCCGCTGTTTCATCGCTCGCCATTTCTTTGACCAATGGCATGATCGAGCCAGCCTCTTTCTGCGGAGCAACCCAGATGATAGCACCTCCTGACCGTGTGCAGAAACCTGACATGGTCAATGCCTTTGTCGCCTGGACTCCTACTTCTAACGGGAAGGCCGAGGTGATGGTGACGTCTGCTAATTTCGAAAGGGGAATAGTATAGAGAGAGGTAGAAAACTTGGAGGCTTCCCTGTGTTCTAATTCCGGATTTCCTGTAAAGGCTTTGATTACCTCTTTCTTCTCATTGATGATGAAATCGAGTTTGAATGCCATTCGAGATAATTTTCCCGCATCCAAAATCTCTTCATAGAACGGGTTTCCATCAAGGAGGTTAACTCTACTGTTGCGATGGCGCATCCAAGTGAAATGATGGCTGGCTACCGAGCGATAGGAACATACTCCGGGCATGACGATCTTGTATCCCCCTCCGAATCCAGCGATGGGATGTGGCATACATTCGCCGACACCGATGATCAGATCAGCAAAAGCGACATATCGATTGATTTCCACCAGTGTTCCTCGATGCGTTCTCCCAATGATGACATTGTCAGAGGCGTGGGGATCGTGAGGGAAAATGCGACCCTTCAAGCGAGTAAATGCCTCTTTGCCCACCTTCTTTTCCAATTGTTCCAATATGGGAATGGGATGAGTTCCCAAAGCGCAGATCCCTGTAACCCGATTATCCGGAATGCCGGCCCGATTAAGCCGATTTAAAATTTCAGGCAATGCCAAATGAACCGGTGTGGGCCGTTGAAGATCATCAAATAATAGGACGACCTCCATCCCCGGACGCGCCAATTCTTCAATCTTAGGTGATCCAATAGGGTGATCCAGAGCGAGTTTGATTTCTTGGATCGGATCTTTAACTCCCTGGATGGGTAGTTTGTCCTCAGCGGAAGTTAAGTTCCATCCCTTGGGGATAGAAAATGCTTTCCTCTCATTTTCATAGTTCAGATAACAAGACATGGCGATCTCTCTTTTCTATAAGGCTTTAGGGGCTAACTCATTTTAACCATATTAACATTTCACCATGAAAGATGCAAACTGTAATCTTGACAAACTCAAGGTTACTGGGGTACAGTACCCCTGATGCGACGACTGGTGATCAAGGATACGAAAACGATGCGGAGAAGAATCTATGAATATCTTCGGGAACAACTCTTGAATGGAGAGATCGCCCCTCGTGAGCATTTAATCGAAGGGAAGATTGCTAAAGAGATTGGAACATCGAGAACTCCAGTCAGAGAAGCTCTCCACGGCCTCGAGTTGGAAGGGTTAATTGAATCCATCCCAAGGGTAGGGTATGTAGTGAAAGCCATCAGTGAACAAGAGGTGGAGGAGATCTGTGAGATCAGGATGGCCATCGAAGGGGTAGCCGCACGCTGGGCGATGGAGAAGGACCATCCAAAATTAATGGAAGAACTTAAAAAAAATATTTCCCTCTCAAACGAGAAAGTGTCAAAGGGAGACGCTCGAGCCTTTATTGATCTGGATGCTCGATTTCATGAAATCATTGCTAAGCACAGTGGAAGTCAACGCCTCTTAGAATTGGCTCAAAACCTAAGACGACACATGCTTCGATACAGGTTACGAAGCATTTATTCGATGGATAATGTTGTAAGAGCAATTAAAGGACACAAAGGAATTCTCCGGGCAATCCAAAAAGGAGACATTGGAGAGGTCAATCAAGCCATTCGTGGTCATATGGAGCAGGTGAAAAAGGATGTCTTGAGATATGCCTTTAAAGAAACAGGGTTCGAGGGATCGAGGGGTCAAGGAGTCAAGCGATCGAGTGATAAAAGAATAAACACTTAAAACCTCGAATCCTGGAACCCTTGAATCTTTGGTTGGTTAGATATGATTGAAATCAAATTTAGAGGCCGCGGAGGGCAAGGGGCTGTTAGTGCTTCAGAGATTTTGGGCAGAGCCCTTTTTCTTGATGGGAAATACCCCCAATGCTTTTCATTGTTTGGAGGGGAGCGCCGAGGAGCTCCGGTGGTTGGATTCCTACGGGTCGACGAAGAGCCAATCCTCTTGAAATGTCAGATCTATCATCCGGATCATATCATTATTTTTGACCCTTCATTAATTAACGAAGATGAAATTTTACAGGAGCTCAAACCAGGGGGAATGGTTCTGGTCAATATCAATGAGGAGATGGATTTCCTTCAATCCCTCAGGAAATTCAAAATCGGGTTCGTCAATGCCAGCTTGATAGCTAAAGATACGGGGGTAGGAAGCACCCTGAATACCGTGATGTTAGGAGCGTATATCCATTTGACGAATCTGGTCAAGATGGACACCTTGGTTGAAGCAGTGAAAACAATGGTCCCCTCCAAAATGGAGGAAAATATCCAAGCTGTCAAAGAAGGTTATCGCCAGGTAAAAATATTTGAGGTAGAGGAATAGGGCGATTGAATACAAATCATGAACCATCTTCCGAGTATGTGATTCCCATCTCCTTTGGAAGTACGGAAATCATTGAAACAGGGAATTGGGGTTTTCTCAAACCTCAAACTTCCTTCATGACCGCTCCTTGCCAGGAGTCCTGCCCTGCAGGAAACCCCATTCCGCAATTTCTATACTTGGCAACTGATGGCCGATATCACGAAGCGCTTCAAATCCTTTTAAGAGAGAACCCTTTCCCTGGAGTATGCGGAAGGGTCTGTTTTCATCCCTGTGAGACCGACTGCAACCGAGCTCAGTATGATGAACCCGTTTCTATTCGTTCGATGGAAAGATATGTATCGGATGTAGCGGCGAATCAGCCTTTGAATCTTAAACCCGTCAGGAATGAGGGTTCAAAAAGGGTGGCTATTGTGGGGGCTGGTCCGGCAGGACTTTCATGCGCCTATTTCCTCTCTCTCTTAGGTCACCCAAGCACGATTTTTGAGAGCCAGAAGGAGCCAGGTGGAGTGATGCGCTGGGGAATTCCTGGATATCGCCTGCCGAAATCTATATTGAGAAAAGAGATTCAGAGGATTCTTTGTCTTCCCATTCAGATTAAGACGAATATCATTGTGGGCGAAGATATTTCTTTTGATGAATTAACTCAATTTGACGCTGTTTTTCTCTCTCCAGGGGCGGGGTTAAATACTTCCCTCTCTATTGAGGGAGAAGATTTGAAACAGGTTTGGATGGGTCAGGATTTTTTAGGGCGAATTAATTCAAAAGAGAAAGTCACTTTAGGAAAAGAATGTATTGTGATCGGAGGCGGCAATACCGCGATGGATGTTGCCCGGTCTGCCCTGCGTCTCGGTTCCAAAGTGACGGTCGCTTATCGAAGAACCAAAGGGGAAATGCCAGCGATTCGGGATGAGATCATTGAGGCAGAGGAAGAAGGAGTCCGATTTGAATTCCTGATTCAACCTGTGAAAATAAACCGTCTCCAAAATAAAAAGTTGGCTGTAACATTCCAGCGAATGAAGCTTAGCGGTCTGGATCCAAGCGGCCGACCTAAACCGATCCCAGTGAAAAGAAAATTTATCACCATGGAAACGGATCAACTGATCACTGCGGTGGGTGAACAGGTCGATCTTTCATGGATTCCTCAGGATCTTATTAAGAATGGTTTGATTGAAGGGAATCCCTCTTCTAAGATATTCGGAGGGGGAGATGCTATTGACCAGCCGCGGACAGTCGTCCACGCTATTTCTTCGGGGAAAAAAGCTGCCATTTCCATTGACCTTTGTTTGAGGGGGGAGTCGGTGAATCAGGTTTTTTCTAAAATTAAGGTTGGAAATAAAGGCGCTGTTTCGATGGGGGCTTATCTTAAAGGAAGAGAGGATGGAGAATGGCCGGAGGAACAACGGATCATCACCTATGAGCAGATCAATACCCTCTACTTTGAATCCAGCAGAAGAGTGAGGATGCGAAAGCGAAGCGATGATAAAAGGCTAAAAGGTTTTTCAGAGGTCAATTTAAGTTTTACTTCAAAAGAAGCCCATTTTTCAGCTTCGAGATGCTTTTCCTGCGGTACGTGTAATTATTGTTACAACTGCTATTTTTTCTGTCCGGAGGGAGTGATTTCCCTCGATCCTGTTCAGAGAAGAAGAATCGTTGACTTTGAACACTGCAAAGGGTGTGGAACCTGTGCCAAGGTCTGCCCAAAGAGTGTTGTGGTGATGAAGGAAGTCGGTTAGAAATGTTTAATCCGTTCTGCAGTGCTGCGGTACTGCAGTCATGCTGTGTATAAGTGAAGGAATAAGTATGAAAGATTTTCTAACCGGAAATCATGCGGTGGCCCATGCAGTTAAACTTTGTCGGACCCCCCTGATCGCAGCTTACCCGATTACTCCTCAGACGGCCATCTACGAGAAACTTTCTGAATGGGAGGCATCGGGTGTGTTGAAGGGAATCATGATGCGGACAGAATCCGAACATTCCGCAATGGCCTCCTGTATCGCGGCCTCCTTAACTGGAGTGAGGACCTTTACTGCTACTTCCTCTCAAGGGATTGCCCTCATGCATGAGATGCTTCATTTTGCTGCTGGCTGTCGTGCTCCAGTGGTTATGGCCAATGTCAATCGACTCTTGGCCGCTCCATGGGGATTCTGGGCTGACCAGTTAGATAGCCTTTCTCAGAGAGATACAGGATGGATTCAGTTTTACTGTGAAAATGGTCAGGAAGCCCTCGATACGGTCATTCAGTCTTACAAAATTGCGGAACAGGTTTATCTTCCAGCGATGGTTTCTCTGGAAGCCTTCTTTGTCTCCCATTTTATGGAGCCTGTGGACATTCCAGAACAGGAACAAGTCGATCGATTCCTTCCCCCTCTGGACCTTCCGCATAAGTTCGATATTGATAAGCCCGGATTTTTCGTCCCGGTGGTTTCGTCCGAATTATATCGGAAATATAAACATATGGCTCAGGAGTCCATGGACTCTGTGAAAGAGATTGCCGTGAAAGTCGATCAAGAATTTAAGGAGGAATTTGGACGGGGTTATGGGATGATTGAGTCGGTTGCGCTGGAAGATGCGGAGGTAGCTCTTGTGACAGCGGGATCGATTACAAGCACAGCGAGGCTGGCCATAAAAAATCTTCGTAAACAAGGGAACAAGGTTGGCTTACTAAAGGTGCGCCTCTTTAGACCTTTTCCTGTGGAGGCAATTCAAGTGGCCCTAAAAGGGAAGAAAAAAATCGCAATCATTGATCGAAACCTCTCTCTTGGAAGCGGTGGGATATTCTGCCAAGAGTTGAGAGCAACTTTGATTCACTCTCCTGACCACCCCCTTACCTATAGTTATATTGCTGGAATAGGGGGGACAGATGTGACCCCTGAAGTCATTCAAAAAATTGCTATGGAAGTGATGAGTCGAACGGAACCAGTAGACAAGCCGATGTGGGTTATGGAATAGTAGTGAATTACAGAAACAAATCCAAAACTCAAAAGGTTATATAGTTTTGAGTTTTGACGTTTGAATATTTGAGTTTGTTTAGAGTTTAGGGTTTCGAGTTTAGGGTTTAACTTCTTTGTTTCGGATTTTTCGATAACTTATGTTACCAGGCTGTGAGAGACGTATGATTCAACCAGAGCAACAACCCAACTTACTTCGGTCGGGTCATGCAGCCTGTGCGGGTTGCGGACTTGCTATCGGCATGAAACTGGTGCTTCAAGCCATGGGACCTCGAACCATAGCGGTGATTGTTCCATCCTGTGAAGGAGCTATCGGAGGAGTATATCCTTATACTTCTTATGGGGTCCCGACCATCCATTCTGCTTTTGAAATTGCCGCTCCCACTGCAGCCGGGATCGCTAATGCCTTAAAAATTCAAGGAAGGGATGATATTCAAGTGTTGGCTTTTGCTGGAGATGGCGGAACGTTTGATATTGGTTTAGCATCTCTTTCAGGGGCAACCAAAAATAACGAGGATATCATTTATGTCTGTCTCGATAACGAGGCCTACATGAATACCGGAATTCAGGTCAGCTCTGCCACTCCTTCCTATGCGTGGACAGGGACAACCCCCGAAGGGAACCCCCGACGAAAGAAGAATATCATGGAGATCATGGCTGCCCATTACAATCCTTATTCAGCGACGGCGACGATCGGTTTTCCCCGCGATCTCCAGCAAAAAATTACTAAAGCAAAAAACATCCGGGGGACAAAATTCATTCATCTGCTTGTCCCTTGCCCAACGGGTTGGAGGACACCATCCGACATTTCCCCTGAATTATCCATTCTCGCTGTGGAGACGAAGGTTTTTCCCCTTTATGAGGTGGAAGATGGGAAGAGATATACCATCAACTATGAACCACGCCATCTCCCTATCCAGGAATACCTTGTGAAACAGGGAAGATTTAGACATTTAAAGGAGGAGCAGATTAGAAAGATTCAAAGAGATGTGGATGAGGAGTGGGAGAAATTAAAACAAAGAGCAAGACCTTCCCCAAAAACAAGGGCTTTTAGTTAAGGTCAAGAAGCCAATGGTATACAAGGAACGACGAACAAAGAACGATAAACAGAGAGTATGAAGCAGTAGTTCTCGATCATCGTTTAACGTTCGATATGCCTTAAGGAAGCTTAAATCCTCAGTGATTGTTTCAAATAATACAAAGGAACGCTAATGCTTTTGGAAAAGGAGAGATTTTTAAAAAATTATTTTAAAATCCCCCGTTATTCCCTTTTGCCAAAGGAGGATAAGAAAGCCAATAACCAGGGATTACCAGGAAGCGAATGTTTTATTGACCAGAAGTGGAAACACAAGGGGTTGGGTTTAGAGGTTGACCAGCCACAACGACCTCATTTACAACCCCATTGAAGAGAGGTGACCATGAGAAAAATATTTTTTGTTTTAATGGTTTTCCTAACGATGGCATGGAATATCGCTGTGGCTGCTGAGAGGGACGTGGAGATTCAGGGAAAGACATTAACCTCAAAGAAACCACCCTTCGCTATCACCTTACCTGGCGCATTTAACCTCGCTCATTCTTCTTCATACGAAAATCCCAGAGAGAACTCTCTGACCCGTGTCTTTTTCCTCGTGAATGCAAAAGAGAAGCAGGTTGAAGAGATGCTCATCCTTCAGATTGCAGATAAAACGAATCCCCAAGCAGACCCAATGACCGTGCCCCCATTGAAGCCTTATGCAGAGAAAAGATTGTATTCGAAAGGAAAAGTGAAAAAGGGAGAATTAGAGGTCGATTACCTGATTCAACTTATGGCATGGAATCCTGAGGCCCCTTCGCTTCAACCCATTTTGAAAAAAGGGTTCATCATTTCACCCATCTGGGCTCTTCAAGGACAATTTCTATTTCTTTATCAGGGAGAGCATGCTGCCTACTTCAGGTATTCAAAGAATATCAATTCCTTTGGGACAAAGGTCTCAGAAAAAGGAGAGGATTGGGGAAAAGAGATCATCAAAGGAAATGAAAAGAGAGTCTACGAAACTTTTCAAAAAATGTTTTTGGAAATGATCCATTCTATTCAAATAAAAAACCTATAGGAGTAAATCCAAAAGGGTAATTTAATGGAGTCTGGAACCTTGGAGTGATGGAATAATGAGGAAAGAGCAAAAACAGATGGAGGTTATAGCCGTTGCAGAAGATCTTTTCGATGAAAGAGGCTGTCTTACGGTTCGTTGAGGACGGCGACTCCATTGTCATGGGTGCCGCCTTAGAGGCAGCCATACCATTTGCCTTCGGACATGAAATCATCCGACAGGAGAAAAAGAATCTTACCCTGGTTGGACCTATTTCCGATATGCTCTTTGATCAAATGATCGGTTCTGGATGTATTCATAAGGTGGCGGCTGCATGGATTGGAAATGTAATCATGGGTGTTGGATATAACATGAGAAGGGCTGTTGAGGAAGGCATTCCCAGGAAAGTGGAGGTAGATGATTATACGAATTTTACCATTTCATTAGCTCTTCATGCAGGAGCCCTCGGTATCCCTTTTATTCCAACAAAAAGCCTTTTAGGCACAGGGATGATGTCAGGAAGAATGCCATTCCAGGAGATGGATTGTCCTTATACAAAAGAAAAACTCGCTTTAGTCCCAGCCCTAAACCCCGATGTAGCAGTTGTCCAAGCACAAAGAGCAGATGAGGAAGGAAATACACATTATTGGGGCGGAAGCGGTGTGACGAAAGAAGCCGCCCTTTCTGCTCGCAAGGTGATCGTGGTAACGGAAGAAGTTGTAAGTAAAAAAGTGATTCGGCGAGACCCGAATCGAACCCTCATCCCCGGGTTTTTGGTCCATGCTGTTATTCATGAACCTTGGGGAGCGCATCCGTCTCCCATGCAGGGTTATTATAATCGAGATCATGAAAAATATATGAGCTATTATCAAGAATCTAAGGAAAGAGAGGGATATCTGAGATGGCTTGATAAATGGGTCTTTGGTGTGAAAGACAGAGGAGAATATCTCAAGCTTTTAGGTGAAG
Organism: Syntrophaceae bacterium; assembly: GCA_013388645.1. Classification (GTDB taxonomy): domain Bacteria; phylum Desulfobacterota; class BSN033; order BSN033; family UBA1163; genus UBA1163. The sequence goes on from JACAEV010000140.1 coordinate 33,710, forward strand.
AGAAGATGAAATCACTTTTAATCAAGCGCCGCAGAAAATCACTGACGGTGGATTATGGATACTAAAAAAGTGGAAAATTGGAATGATGGATTGTTGGAATGCTGGGTAAATAAGGGAACATTTTGGTTTTCATATCATTCCAGTATTCCATTATTCCTGATCATATTATGATCGAGTGTGATCGAAGTGGAGAGCCCAACTTGCGAGCGGCTGATTACACAATGCAGGAACTAATGGTGGTGGCTGGGGCGCGGGAAATTCGCGACGACGATGTGGTCTTTGTGGGGATGAGACTTCCGCTTTTAGCTTTCCAATTGGCTAAGGCCACTCACGCTCCTCATGCCATCGGGATCTTTGAAAACGGAATTTTAAGAGATAAACCAGCAGGCGATGCCCTTTACACGATGGGAGATACCCCCAATATTGAAGGTGCAATTTGGACCACTTCGATGATGGACATCATGTCCCTTTTACAAAGCGGAAAAGTAAGTTTAGGTTTTATTGGTGGTGCGGAGGTAGACCGTTTCGGCAATCTTAATACTACTTACATTGGAGGAAAAGAAAGGGTTAGAATTCGACTTCCAGGAAGTGGAGGGGGAAGCGACATCGCTTCGCTTGCTGGAAGGGTGATCATCATGATGAGCCATGAGAGGCGACGGTTTGTGGAGAGAGTCAGTTATATTACCTCCCCTGGCTTTGGGGACGGTGAGAATTGGAGAGAGAGAAACGGTTTGAAGGGAGGAGGGCCATGTGCTGTCATTACAACCAAGGGAATATTGAGATTTGATTCTAAAACAAAAGAGATGGTTCTTGACTCGGTTCACCCAGGAGTCATAGTGGAGGAAGTCCTTGAAAATACCGGATGGAATTTAAATTATAAATCAAGAATTAAAGAAACAGACCCACCTACACGGTTGGAACTTCGAACGATAAGAAGATTTGATCCAACTGGTTTTTGGACAAGAAACGGCATGAAGTGATAATTTTTTAACCACGCCTTAAAAAATTTTAAATTTTCTGTTTTTTAAATCAAATTCACTCTTAAAAAAATAATCTAATAATTTCAATAGGTTAATTTGATTCAGCAAATTATAAAATTTGTGCCAATTTTTGGCAATTATTTTGCATAATTCTTATTCGAGGTTTTTATGTCCGAGATATTCCTTGGAGACCTTGCCCAAGTAAAGCTTTTTGACATCCTAAAACCCTTATTGATGGGGAAAAAAACGGGTAAATTGTCCTTCAGGGGCAAGGAGAATGGTGAAATGTACTTAGAATCGGGTAACATTGTTCATGCAAAAGCCCCTGATTCTTCAGGAGAATATGGTTTTTTTACCCTTATGGGATGGAAGGCGGGGAGAATATCATTCGAACCGGACGAACCCCCACCGGAGAAAACCATTCCAATCCCCTCTGAACAGTTACTGTTAAATTGGTCTACAAAAAAGATAGAATGGGAGAGGATTCGAGAGATCATTCATTCTAACAATGCTGTTTTTTCGCTTTCTTCTCAGAATAATGGAGAAAGCAAGACGATCAGTGCCGATCAGTGGAGCGTATTGGTTTTATCGAATGGATCAAGGAATGTTTCAGAAATTGCCAAAACGCTTAATTGGGATGAGTTCAAGGTCATCCGGACCATTTATAAACTTGTCCAAGCAGGGTTATTGGAGCAAGCGGGAGAACCAAAACCGGTAAAGAAAAAATTGGTGCGGGAAACTTTTTTCTCACTCATTGAGAATGAATTGCGAAAAGTCATGGGAGCTGTTTCTCCCTTCGTGGTGGAGGATAAACTCGTTGAATTCGGAGAGAAGAGGGATTCCTTTCCCCAAGAGAAATTATTATCTTTTGTGGAAGCCTTAGGGGAGGAGATCCCTCAGGACGATAGAAGAAAAGAATTTAAGAAGGCGGTCATGGAATTTTTCTCAAGCGAAAAATAAAATATTTTTAGAATCTGTCCACTGGACAGGGAATTTAAAAGGAGGGATTTATGGCAGTTAAAAAGAAAAGTGGATTGGGTCTGCTACCAAAATTATTGATCGGGACCTTAATTCCGATTTTGGTAGCCTTTTTAGTGATCTGGGTGATCGTCTTTTCCAGTATCCGTATAGGAAATTTTCAGATTACGAGCGTCAAGGACATCGGCTCTGAGAGCCTGAAGGAACTCAGTACTACCTCTTTAAGAGAGTCTAAGGCCTCATTGGATAAGTTGGGAGAGAAAATCATTAAGGAGAAGGCCATCGATGTGGCGACACAAATTGAGATTTTTATAAAATCCCATCCCAAGATGAAACGGGAGGATTTATTGAAGGATCCGTGGTTAAAGTCTATTGCTGTCCAAAAAGTGGGAGAGACAGGCTATACAGCGGTCCATGATAACAACGGCATTAACCACTTCCATGTGAATCCCCAAATCGTCGGAACAGATTTGCATGATCTCTCTGCAAAACTCCCTGCATTTTGGAAGATTCTGGAAGCGAGCCTCAAGGGGCCTGCTTCGGGTTATTATGACTGGAAAGATGCGGATGGAAAAATTCGGCCCAAGTATATGTATCTGTCTCCTGTTAAAGATACCGATCTGATCGTGGCAGCGACCACCTATATTGATGAGTTTTCAAGACCTGCCAAAGCTTTCGAAGGAAAAATAAAACAGATTGAAGGCAGATATTTGGATGCTTATGAGAGCCGAATTAAAATATTCTACATCATTATTTTATTTGTTCTTCTTATTTTGTTGGTAAGAATCTATTTCTATGCACGTTCAGTCGTCCATCCCATTCGATATCTTTCAGAGGTGGCCAATAAAATTAGTATGGGAGAACTGGACACGCCCGTCCAGATTAAGCAGAAAGGGGAAGTCGGTACTTTGGCTGAGTCGATCGAACGTATGCAGACCAGTGTCAAGGCGGCCATCGAGCGACTGCAGAAAAGGAGAGAGGCCAAATAAGAATGGAGTTTTTAACCTCGAAGTTTTTAAGTTGGGTGATTTTCAAAAACTCTGAACTACGAACTCATCACTCCGAACTTATAAGGGGGAAGCCATGATATATCCTAAAGGAGAAGTGATCCATCGAAATTTATCGACTGCCTTCACAGATTTGAATGCCCTCTTGGCGACATTAAAATCAGGAAATTTTAGTGGCGTGGTTGAAATCGAATTCCCTGAAAACAGAGGCGCCATCTTTGTCGACTCCGGAGAAATTATTAATGCCGAGGCCAAACCGGGGGATGGTTCAAAAGGGATGGTCGGGCATGAGGCAATCCAGTCCCTGCTCACCTTTTCGAAGGAAAAAAGTGGGTCTATTAATATTTATCAACTGGCTCCTGAGAGAGTGGCCATCGTGGCCAGCAACCTTCAACATGAAGTTCTTTTCAAAGGGCTCTCGACGGATTTTACGCGTTTAGATCGATTGCTCCTGAAATTGAGAGAAGAAAAACACAATGGTTTTATAGAAATTCTGACAAAAGAGAACCAAACCATGGGCGTGTTGTTCCTTGAAGGCGGAGAACCCGTCGAGATGTTTACACCCTCCGAATCGGGGCCTTCCGTTTTCGGCCGAAAATCAATTCCGATATTTGTGGAGAATGCTATTAAACAGGGAGCGATCTTTGATGTTTACAGAAGTCAGGGTAAAATTTTGAAGAAGGAAATAAAGGAAAAAGAGGTAAAAGAAAAAGAGATCAAAGAGATAAAAGAGGGAAAAGAAACAGAGGTAAAAGAAACAAAAGAAATGAAGGAGACAAAAGAAGCAAAAGAAATCAAAGTTACAGGTAGGGGAGAAGAAATTAAGGAACTTATTTTGATTTTTCAGGATATTCTCTCCAAGGCAGAAAAATTAATTAATGGAGCCTCAAAGGATAAAGAAGTATTTTATAAAGCTTTTAAAGAATCCCTTATAGAAAAATCAGAGGTATTTCCTTTCCTTGATCCATTTGCCGGTGAATTTGCATTTCGGGGGGGAGTGATTCAATTCACAGGAGAGGTGGGAGCAAAAGATTTTACTAAGGGAATCGTAGAATGCCTGGTGGCTACTCTATCACACCTCGAGCAGGAATTAACAAAAGAAAAGATGCTTCCTTTAAAGCTGAAAGCGGGCATAGAATCCTCTCTGGAGCAGCATAAGGAGGTGTTGAAGCGGTTAGGAGTGGCGGATATTACCTCTAATATTTTCAAATAGAGTTCTACCTATCCAATTTAAGGGGTCAAGATAGACAAAAATGGTTGTTTAATATAATCATTAGACTACCTTGCTGATACTCGACCCTTTCTGTAAATCTTACCTATCCATTTTATTGTTATCTTTAATCTATTGTCGATTTTCCTTGACAAAATTTTTGTTCCATTTATACTTGTTAAAAAATTCTCAAGATAGGGAAAGGGAGAATTCATATTTGTTCCCTATTATTTTTAGGGGTGGTCAACTGTATGTTTTTAATTTGGACTTTTTATGTCAAAAATGTTAGGAAGGGGGTGGTTCTAAGAACAGAGTGGATTAAGGCTTTTTTTGTGACCATTTGATTTTAATTTTTATTAAATTACAAAAGGAGGTTAGGAAGATGAGACGTTGGAAGATGATCAGTTTCGTTCTTTGTTTGTCGTTGATTGGATTTGTTGCTTCACCTGCATTGGCGCAGATTAAGCTAAATTACTCCGTGTTTTTTCCTGCCCCACATAAGAATGCTGTCCTTGCAACGGATTGGGCCAAAGAGATCGAAAAGAGGACAGGTGGGAAGGTTCAAATTACCGTTTTTCCAGGTGGAACATTGACACCTGCTGATAAGTGCTACGATGGGGTGGTAAAAGGAATATCAGATATTGGTTTTTCAGTGATGGCCTACACCAGGGGAAAGTTCCCTTTGACAGAGGTTTCCGATTTGCCAATGGGTATGAAAACTGGGTTGGTCGCCACAAAAGTGATCAATGACTATTTTAAAAAATTTAAACCTAAAGAATTTGATGAAGTGAAAGTCATGTATCTCCATGGTCATGGTCCTGGGATCATTCATAGTAAAAAAGAAATCAAGACACTCGGAGATCTCAAAGGGGTCAAAATCCGCTGCACGGGAATGGCGGCAAAGATCGTTCAAGCCCTTGGGGCTACTCCAGTGGCCATGCCCATGGGTGAAACCTACGATGCTTTGAGCAGAGGCGTGGTTGATGCCTCCATGTCGCCACAAGAAGCACTGCAGGGCTGGAAATGGGGAGAAGTCGTGAAGTTTACCATTGAAAACTTTGGATCCTCTTACAGTACAGGGATGTTCGTTGTAATGAATAAAGATAAGTGGAATTCTTTACCCCCGGACATTCAGAAGATCATCGAACAGGTGAATGAAGAATATATTGAAAAACAGGGGAAGGTTTGGGATGAAATCGATAAAGCGGGAAGAGATTATACGATTGCTCGTGGTAACAAAATCATTTCTCTTTCAGCGGATGAAGATAGAAAGTGGGAAAAGGCTGTCAAACCCCTTCTCGATGAATACAAGAAGAATATGAAGGATAAGGGCCTCCCTGGGGATGAAGTGCTGAGTTTCTATTTCCAGACCATCTATAAATATCAAAAGTAAGTCAGAAAGAGGGGGAGGGAGGAGATATCAATATCCCATCCCCCTTTTTTATTGGATTTAAGTTTTTTCGTTGAAGAGGAGCGATCCATGGAAGGATTTTTAAAAATGGTCAATGGAATAAGCCGATACTTCAATATCATTGCGGGAATGAGTCTAACATTCCTCATGCTCTTAACCATCCTGGATGTTATTTTAAGAGGGTTTAGAAGTCCTGTCCCGGGCACCTATGAAGTGGTGGCTTTTGCAGGGGCGGTCGTCATTGGATTTTCTATGCCCATGACCTCTTGGTTGAGAGCCCATATTTTTGTCGATTTTTTTATTTTAAGATTTTCCAAAAAAGTAAGAGACGTCTTCAACATTGCCACGAGATGCGTGGTCATCATTTTATTTTTCTTGATCGGCTGGAACATGTTCAAGTATGCAATGGATTTACAAAAGTCAGGAGAGGTTTCCCTCACTTTACAAATGCCTTTCTACCCGGTCGCTTATGGCGTAGGGGTTTGTTGTTTCATTCAATGCCTTGTGATGGTATGCGATATCGTGAAGATCTTTGGAGGGGAATATGAATGAAGTGATGATTGGTATTATTGGACTGGCTGTCGTGCTGGTATTGTTTCTGACCGGCATTGAGCTTGGTTTTGCCATGGCCCTGGTTGGGTTTCTGGGTTTTAGTTATATCGTTTCTTTCAAAGCTGGATTAAACTTGATTGCAAAGGATATCTTCGATGTCTTTGCTTCTTATGGGTTTACTGTCATTCCCCTCTTTGTCCTCATGGGTCAGATCGCATTCAATGCCGGTATTGCAAAGAGGTTGTACAATACTGCCTATCGTTTTATTGGACATGTCCCAGGAGGGATGGCCATGGCCACGGTTGCAGGAGCGACAGCATTTAAAGCGATTTGTGGTTCATCTCCTGCGACAGCAGCCACCTTTGCCAGCGTGGCTGTCCCTGAAATGGATCGATATAATTATGACAAAAAATTATCTACAGGAATTGTTGCCACGGTGGGAACCCTGGGCATCCTGATTCCGCCCAGTGTTACGCTGATTGTATTTGGGATCATTACAGAGCAATCTATCGGAAAACTATTTCTGGCTGGACTGATTCCGGGATTAATCATCGCCTTCTTTTTTATTTGCATCATTTATGTATGGTGTAAGATTAACCCGAGTTTAGGGCCTAAGGGCGAAAAATCAACATGGAAGGAAAGGTTGGCCTCGCTACCAGAGTTTGCCCTGGTCGTGGTTATCTTCTTATTGATGATTTGGGGATTGATGAAAGGGTTCTTTACACCGACCGAGGCAGGGAGCGTTGGGACGGCGGCTGTTCTTCTTATGTCTATTTTAAGAAGGGACATTAATTTTAAAGGTTTCATCAAATCGGTAGCAGAGTCTTTACGCACTGCCTGTATGGTTCTCATGCTGATCGCCGGATCTACTATCTTAGGCCATTTTCTCGCCGTTACAAAAATTCCAATGATCGCAGCCGATTGGGTGGTGGGACTCCCTCTCAACAAATACATTATTATGATTATTATCAGTTTAATTTACCAGACGGGGGGATCTTTTATTGATGACCTGGCTTTCATGGTTCTTGCTACGCCGATATTCTATCCTGTCATTATCAAATTGGGTTTTGATCCAATATGGTTCGGTATGATCATTGCCATTACGGTCATGATCGGGGTCGTCATCCCTCCTGTGGCGATCAATGTCTTTGTAGTAAAAAATATCACCAAAACTCCATTTAATGTGATTTACAAGGGAGTCTATCCCTTTTTGATCAGCCTTGGAGTTTGCGGGGCATTACTCTTTCTTTTCCCGGAACTCGCCACTTGGCTTCCTTCTGTATTGATGAAGTAGGCAATCACCGGAAGCATTTCGCCTTGATAAACACCTTTCTTGAGGTTTAAGGATCGCTTCACTAAAGGTTGAGGAACCGAATTTTCCTCCCGCCTTAAGTTTCTTTTTTGGGGACACTTCTCCAACGTGACTTCCGGTATCTTATCTTCAATTCTTTGGGCCACCATGGTAATAAGTCAGAGGGCACTGTTTCTCGAAGAAGTCGCGGAACCCTTTCTCCCTTGGCCTGAGCTTCGATTCCAAATAGGAGGACAGCCTCTTTGAAATATTTTTTCATCCTCAGCCTCTTGGGAATGATCCCTTTTTGAATCGAATTTCTTATAATGGATTGGGCCATTAAGATCTGGCAAGCCATTTCCTTTGATCCTCTTGGAAAAGAGAACGGAGTGAGGATTTGATCAATGGCCCACCGGATGGTTTGCATCCGATAAAGATATTTTTCTCTTTTTCCAAGAAAAGGATGCTCGGGGGTGATCGATCGAAGGAAAGGAGTTAAAAGGAGGGCAAATAGAATGGATTCCGATACTTGACTTCCACCTCTAATCAATTGGTCCACCAGATCGAAAAGGGATAGAAAAAAATTTTTATTTTTTCCCTTGGAAAGGCTGCGATCCCCAAACGTCCTTTCGAGGTCGGGGAAAAGAGAAAATAGCAGACCTGTTTGAAGCATGAGTTGGAGGGAAGGCTTTGCCACACCTTCCTTCAGCTCCCGTAGAAACTCATCTCGAAGCCGGGAAGGGGAACATTTTCGTATCTCCTCCCGATTCCGGAGAATAGCCTGGTAAGTAGGTTCTTCAATAGAGAATCCGGTTCGGGCGGCATGGCGAATGACCCGAATCATTCGGACAGGATCTTGCTCAAACCTTTCATCCGGACTCCCGATGGTCCGAATGATTTGCCGTTCGAGGTCAACCATTCCACCGACATAGTCGATAATAGAGAAATCTGAGATATTATAAAAAAGGCCATTAATGGTGATGTCTCGGCGTTGGGCATCCTCTGCCGGGGTGCCAAAACTCTCCTTCCGTACGATCTCTCCTTCTTCTGTCTCGATTTCTTCAAATTCGGAGCGACTCCTAAAAGTGGAGACCTCTATCACCTTCCCGCCTTTAAAAAATACATGAACCAATCTGAACCTTCGGCCAACGATACGGCTGTTTTTAAAGAGAGCGTGAATTTCAAGGGGATGAGCATTGGTGACCACATCGAAATCTATTGGGATCTTTCCCAGCAGAAGATCCCGAACACTCCCTCCAACGAGATAAGCTAAAAAACCATTCCGATGAAGGCGGTAAAGGACTTTTAAGGCTTCTTCATCAATATTTTTTCTTGAAATCGGATGGTTGGCTCTTGGAATGATGAGAGGGGTCATTTGAAGATTTGAATCGCTCCGGGTGTACAAACTTTAACGCATCGAGGATTTCCACGACAAAGGTCACAATGAAAAGCCTCTTCCCCCAAGATAGGCAGAGCATCAAAAGGACAGCATTCTGCCCTTTTTCTATCCCAAATAAATTTCTTTCTCTCTGGAGTCATCTTTAACCTTTCAGCATTAAGACACTTCATCTTTTTGCACTGGCGGCATAGAACAGGCGTATGCAGGCTGGTGTCAAGATCATCTTTATCGATATGAATTGCTGATTTCTCTGGATTGATGATTCCAAGATGAAAGAGAGAGCAAACCATTTCACAAAGATGGCAGCCACTGCATTTCTCTTTATTCACTTCGATTCTCATTATTTTCAAGATGATTTATCTTCAGTCTAAAAGTTATGGGAAGGATGGAGGTTTAGGCAAAAGGTAAGGTCATTGGCCTGAAGAATCTTAAGACTTAACCTCTTGAACTGATGCCAAACAGGCCTCCTTACCCTTATCCTAACCTCACTCCTTCTTGATTAACCCCAATTTTTCCAATTTCTTTCTTTTAGGTATCCCATTTTCATCCCAGCCGTGAAGTCGATAATATTCATTTAGCATCCCATCAAATTCTTCATGAGAAATGACTTCTCCTTTTGCCGGTCCCTCTGGAATGGGTTCTTCAAAGTACCTTTTCGGTAAGGTGTCCTCTTTCCGGGTTATCCCATCTTTGACCAGCATCATTCTTTCTAAGGTATAAATCCTTTCTCCAATGATTTTTAACTCCTTTGGGGTAAAGGCCAAACCGGTCGAGAGAGCGATCAGCTTAGAGAATTCATTATATTGGGGAGCGTGAGGGCTTGAGAAAACAGTGAGGAAGTGGCAAAAACCCAAAGCATCGCAGAGAGCATTGAAGATCTCATGCCACCATATCATTCTTGCCTTACCCGAGTAAGCAGAGAATTGGTCGCTGACCCGCCCCCCATAGATCTTTTTCAGGATTTTCTCGGGAAGGCCGAGGATATCCAAAGAGGGGCGACTTCTCATGTGGCAGGCTCCTCGCGTAGAGGTCGCCATCCCCAAGGCAAAACTTTTGGGAAGTCTCTCATCGGTCATTTCAATTGGAAAATTTTTAATGTCAAGAAGGTAATCTTTAGAAACTTCTCCGAAAATCCTCTTAGCAAAAGCGCCTTCTGCCAACCTATTTCCGAACCCTTTCCTCTGGGCAATCTGATGGATAAGTTTAAGAATCGTTTTCCCATCTCCCCAATTCAATGGGATTTCTGTCATTTTCTGATCGATGATCCCCCGTTGAAAGAGTTCCATCACCCAGGCCAAATAGGAGCCGGTTGAAATGGTGTCAAGGCCATAGCGATTGCAGAGCTCGGTGGCAGAGAGGATATTCTGAAGATTAAAATTTCCCAACTTCGATCCTAATGAACCAATGGAGGCATATTCAGGCCCCTCGCCCTTTGTCCCTTTATACTGTCCTTCTTCGATAGAGAATCGGTGCCGGCAATGAGCAGGGCAACCAAAACAGGAAAGCATTCCTGTGGAGAATGGTTCCAATGCCTCCGCTTCCAAGGCATACCCCTGTTCGCCAATCGTTGTCAATTGATTATTGCGGATGCTCAAAAAACCCATGGCATTTGCATATTGGAAGAGAAGAGGCGTTCCATATCTCCCAAGGGCTTGTACCCATTTTGAATTCATCAGTTTCTTTAAGGTTCTTAAATAATATTTGAGATAATTTTTGGGGTCGGAAAGGGTGATGTCCAGGTTTCCCCTCACCGCCACTGCCTTCAAGTTCTTCGAACCCATGACCGCACCCATCCCTGTTCTTCCAGCAGAATTTTTCATGCCAGTGCGGATGGCAGAGAATCTGACCAAATTTTCTCCAGCAGAGCCGATACAGGCGACCTGGATTTTTTCATCTCCCAACTCTTGACGAATGATTCTTTGCGTGTCAACCGTATCAAGGCCCCAGAGTTTTTGTGCATCTCGAATTTCCACATTTCGATTTTTAATAAAGAGATAGATCGGTTTTCGACTTCTCCCTTTGATCAGCAGGTGACTTAAGCCTGCTTTGACCAATTCCGCTCCAAAATCTCCTCCCATATTCGAATCACCAAGATGGCCTGACTCTGGTGATTTGGCCGTGATGTTGATTCGGGATCCGAAGCCAAGGATCCCGGTGAGAAGACCCGCTCCGAAGATCAGGGGGTTTTCTGGGGAAAGTGGATCAAGATCAGGTGAATAGGATTGAGAGAGGAGATACATATTGATTCCCCTTCCCCCCAAGAATTTATTTCTCAGATCCAGAGGGATAGGGAGGATCTCTACCGAATCTTTATTCAGATGAAGAAGGGCTATTTTTCTTCCAAGAACCATTCTACCGGGATTATAACAGAATTGGCCTGAAAAGGCGTAATTTCTATCCATTAACGTTTTATCTACTAATAGGCGTTCAGGTGGCTCTTGACAAATGAGTGAAATCGGAAAAGAATATTATTATAAATGTTGAAGTTTCAAAATTTTTAAACGAGCGGGGGTCAAAATGAAAATACAGGAAGTAAGATCAAAGGCGAAGGCCTTGGGATTGAAAAGCACCTTTGGGCTATCGAAGGCAGAACTGATTCGAAGGGTTCAAAAGGCTGAAGGGAATTTTGATTGTTTCGGAACGGCCAAGGGCTATTGCGACCAATTTCAATGTTGTTTCAGAGAGGATTGTTTTAAATTTATCAAGAGTTAATTTTTTTGGCTGTGCCCGAAGGTTAATGCCTTTTTGCCTTGCAAAGTTATTCAACGAAAGGAGGATTCGTTATGGCAAAACAAATTCAATGGGAAACTTCACTCACGACGGCTAAGGGTAAGGCAAAGAAAGAGAGAAAACTGATTTTGATGGACTTTTATAACAATCTCTGAATTGGGTGCCAACAGCTGGCAGCTGTTACTTATCCCGATTCGAATGTTTGTGCATCGGTAGAAAATAATTTCATCCCACTTCAAATCGATTTCAACAAGAACAAAGCCCTGGTAAAACGATTTAGCGTTAAATGGACTCCCACTGTTGCCATTTTAGATTCGGAGGGCGAGGAGCACCATCGTTTTGTCGGATATCTTCCTCCGGAGGATTTCATTGCACAGATCCTTCTCGGCAAGGGGAAGGTTGAATTCAATCTTGATCGCTTCGAACAATCCATACAGTGTTTCCTGGAAGTTCTCGTTCGCTATTCCAAAACAGATGCCGCGCCTGAGGCACAATACTATCTCGGTGTTGCCAAGTATAAAGCAACCCATGATCCCAAACAATTGAAATTGGGATTGGAGGTGCTGCAAAGGGATTATCCGAATAGCGAGTGGACTAAGAAGGCCCAGGTATACGGACTGATTCCTGGGTAGATTTTATTTTGCAGACGCCATTTTAATGGATAGAAAATCGCCAGGCACAGTACCAATCTGGACGGGGAGGATCAGGAGGGCATCCCAAACATTCTGTCTGAATCCGAGAATCGATGGTCGCTGCAAAAGTTCGGTACTCAATGATGCCGATGGATTTGCAAGGATAATCTTCTAAGCCTTTGAGCCTGCGGGAAGCCTGGACCCGACAGTCGATCATGCGGAAGACAAAGGAGTCCGATTTTTCTTCCACGAAATCCTGTTTATTGATACGGGCGTATAACCGAAATTGAAGTGCTGTTTTGAGAGCATCCAATCCACCCTGTTGTGGCAAGTCCAATAGGGTTTTGATATGGTAAGCTTCATAAGGAGAAAATCGGGTCCAGCAGGTATCATTACATCGTTTTGCATCAAAAATTCCAAACTTTTTTTCAACAGTCTGGAACCATACTCCGTCATTGGCCAACCAATTGAGGGCAAGGGAATCTAAGAGCTCATTCAACTGATTTTCGTCCATCCGATATAAAACCGCTGGTATTCCTTGTTGTAGTTCAATGTTGAGAAGTTTAGCAACCCGTTTCAATTGAATTGCTAAACTGGTTGCCCCAACCTCTTTTTCCATCTCAAGGGCAACTTCCATTCCATATTGGTACTCCACTTCCTTGAGCCAATAACCATAATGAACCAGAGTACGCCAAAAGGCATCTAAAATCCAACGAATCAGAAATTCCTTTTCAAGTTTTGTCGATAATTCCATTCTCTTTTTATTCTCCTCCATTTCCTCTCTCTTTTTCTGTTCGCCAAGGTCATTCAGAATGATAAAGCAGAGGTGACACCATGGCAACGGGAAGCCGTGCTGATCAATATTAGCCGGTTTGACTTTTTCTTTTTTTTAATATCCTCCAACAAGTCCAACAGCGCTTTGGTTCGAAATCCTCCCACTCCTGGGCCGAGTTGTTCACTTCGGATTACCATTGATTCAAAAGGCCCTCTCAAATCTTTTAAAATCTGATAAAGAGGTTTTTCACGCCTTTTCCCGGTTGCCGTGCAATATCGAGAAGGTTCCGGGCAATCTTCAGAACATAAGAAATCAGCAAGGCTGGTATAGAGATCGCCTGTTTTGCCTATCATGGGGTTGGGCAATCCAGGAAGGGCAGGGACTTTAATCCTTTTGGCCCCGATAGGTTTCAGCTGGGATAAAATGAATTCGAAAGCAAAGTGAAGGGGGAGGGCAGCGATAATATAGTCGGCCTTTAAACCTTTTGATAAAAATTGATTTAGATAGAGTATCCCGTCACAGACTGCAGTTTGAATTGGAAGCCGAGAGACTTTTTGGAGTGCCTTTTTATTTTTATCAACAACGATGATTCTTGAACGAGCATTTTTTTGAGAGAGTTTTTCTGCAGCCCGGCCTCCAAAACGGCCACATCCGATGATGAGGAATGAAGGTGAACGATTAGAATAAGACATCAAAATACTTTTTTATCAATAAAAAATAATCAGATTTTTGAACTACCTCTGTGAAAAGGTGTCCCATGCGGACTTCTTTCCAGCGGAAACCATCGCACGTATATTCTCAGGGGGCGCATTGACAGGGACCGTGCAACCTGAGGATAAGATGTAATTCCCCTTCGTGCCTGCAACCGATATCATCAGACGCAAACTTTCTTTTTCCACTTTCTCTGGATTTCCGAATACTAATACATCGGTTGGATCAAGATTGCCCATCAGACCAATGTCCTCCCCCAGAATCTTTCGGGCTTCATCCATATTAACTTTACTATCCAAACTTAAACAGTCCACCCCCGTCCCCATCATTGTTTCCAGTCGGTCAGTGGTATCACCGCATATGTGCATAATGATTTTAGCTCCCAACTTCTTAAGAGCGGAGACAACCTTAGTTGTATAGGGTTGGGCGAAAGTCATCCATATTTTAGAGGAGATCACATCACCGGATGACATGGGATCTGAAATGAAAAGGACATCCGCCCCGGCATGAAGGAGAGCTGTTCCCCAAACGATTTGAGTGGATACACAAAGTTCTAATAGGTCTTTTACAGATTGGGGACTTTTATAAACGTCTGTTAAAATTTTATCAGGACTTCGAAGCATGGAGGCATGTCGAAAAGGAGCTTGAAGATAACCTAAAACCGGGATCTCCTTTCCGACTTTTCCCTTAAGCAGATATATCCCTTCTAATACAATTGGCATACGGCCATCCTTGTATGGGTCAGGGATTTTAAGCTTTGGAAGATCTTTCTTATAGTCCTTTATTGCGAACTCGATGACGGAGGGGAACGCATCTTCCGGGAACTTTAGCTTTGATCCCATAGCCTCAGACTCACAGTGAATGCCTCCAAGGTCTCGCACCATGTCATAATCAAATTCCTGAACGCAGAGGTATTGAGAATGGGCATACTTGCTTGCATCAAGAATAGCCTCATAAGCTTTAAATCCAGCTTGACGCACACACCACTCCCTCACGAGAGGAAATACTGGAATTCTATCAGGTTTCTGTCCATCCAAAACAGACATAATTCTTTCGTAAGAATTCATCTCTTCTTTTTGCTCCTCAATCGTCTATTTTCCTACTTTCATTCCGGAGTCTTAAAATAATCTCTGAAGCGATCTTGGCAGCAATTCCACAAACTTCTGGACATCCCTTTCGACTATGGCCACCCATACTGTGAAAGTTCTCTCTTTCCTCCGGGATATGCATCCGATAAACTTTTCCAAATCGGATTCGATGAATTTCTTGACACAAGGTATGACCTATTTTCTCCTTGAATTTTGCGAACATTTCCATGGCGGGCTCCATCGCCTTCTGATATTGCTCCTTGTCCTCAAGTTTTTCGCGCCCAACGACTGTACCGATTGCCATCAATGAACCCAATAAAGCACCACAGGTCTCGCCCTGGCGAGCAACGCCACCTGCGAGGGTGCTTGCGGATTTAAAAACCTCTTTATTCCCAATTTGTAATTTCTCTTGCAAAGCTGCAAGAACGGATTGGCTTCACCCAAAATAATCCATATCATATTGAAGGGCCAATTTAAAAATTTCTTCGGCTAGATGGTTTTCTTTTTCCATTCATCACCTCGGCTGGGGCGGAGTATAAAACCCTTGACTTCATTAATATTTGTTCCCAACTTCGTACTATTCGTAATTAAAAAAAAAGATATTGTCAAGAAGCCAAATTAAAATCAAAAAAAGCGCTTGACTTTTTTAGAGGATGAATTAAACTGGTCTGAAGTTAGACCAGATTTTAAAAAGCATTTAAATTGATAAGGACAAAAATTAGGAAGATGTATTCCTTTAAAGCGATCAAAAAAGATTCATTATCTCAGCGGATAGAAAAAGATATCAAAAACGCAATCGCCTCTCGAATTTATAAACCTCTTGAAAAATTGCCTTCCGAAAGGGATCTTATGGGTCAATTCAATGTCAGTCGTACCACCATCCGGGAGGCTTTAATGAGTTTACAGAGCAGCGGTTTGATTTTTGTAAAAAGAGGAATGAATGCAGGCGCCTATGTAGCTGAGATCAATCCGGATCCAATCACAGAGAATTTTCAAAACCTGATTAAATTTGGAAAGATTAACTTTGTTCATCTTACAGAGGCACGGTTATATATCGAACCCGAAGCTGCCAGAATTGCAGCCATTTGCAGATCAGAGAAAGATCTTGCGACACTTAACGAGCTCCTGGCAAAAGCCGAGGCCAGTAATCAGACTTCAGTCAAAGAGGCGCGCTTGATCAATGTCCGTTTCCATGTGGAAGTTGCAAAGGTTACTCAAAATCCGATTATCATTTTTATCTCAGAGTCCGTCACACAAGTCTTTTCGGCAGGTCTGATTGAGCGGACGAAACTCAGTAAAGCGGATGTGTTGAAAAATATTGATGCCCATCGATATATCTTGGATTCGATCATTCGAAAGGATGAAAAAGAAGCCTATGAAAGAGCCAAGAGCCATATTTTAGGGGTTTACCATACCTATCGCCGGATTATCCCTAACGTTCCCCGAAGCGATATCAGGGGACTCGAAAACCGGTTGGGGGATTTTAAAAAGGACGGAAAAGGCAAATCCAGGGTGACTTTCAGGGGATGAGGATCATTTGCCAGAGCCGATTGGATATCGAGATGGATATAATTTAATCCTGAGAAAATCGGGAGGGCGAAAGGATCGGAATGGAAAGGCAGTCTCCATTCAGAACGGGAAGGTGGGAGGGAGAGAAAGAAGAATGTGGAAAAAGAAAAAAGTTGGAATTAATTTTTTAACCAAGAAAGGAGGAGAGACCATGATGAAAAGAGTTTCATTGCTTGAGTTGGCGGGGGTTGTGATTCTCATTACGACTTTTGTTCTATTTGGGGGGACAGAGATTTCATGGGCTCAAAAGTCCGTTAGAATTTCTATCGCCACAGGTGGAACAGGCGGGGTCTGGTATCCCTATGGGGGAGCCATGGCCAATGTGATTTCGAAATACCTTTCTGAGGTTGAAGCAACGGCCGAAGTCACCGCCGCTTCCGTGGACAATGCGAGGTTATTGGGAGCTGGTAAGGTTGATGTTGCTTTCATATTCGGAGACGTTGGTTACGATGCGTTTTTGGGGAAGGGGGTCTTTAAAGAAAAAATACCCACCATGCGTTGCATCGCTTCCCTATACCCCTCCGTGACTCATATCGTAACCCGGGAGGGGACGGGAATCGAAAAAGTTGCGGACCTAAAGGGGAAAAGAATTTCGACAGGGGCTCCTGGAAGCGCAACGGAGGTCATCGCCAATAGAATCCTGGAGGCTTATGGAGTGGATCCTGACCGAGACATAAAAAAGGATCGACTGAGTGTGGCGGAGTCTGTGGGGGCATTAAAAGATAGAAAAGTGGACGCTTTTTTCTGGACCGGAGGGATTCCAACCTCTGCGATCATGGACATCTGTGCCACTCCTGGCATCAAGGCAAAGCTATTAGAGAACGCTGAGGCGCTTCCGAAACTGATATCCAAATTCGGTCCGATTTATTACAAGAGCATATGCCCTAAGAATACCTATCCGGGAATTGACTATGATGTGGCCACCGTGACAGCAGGCAATTTTCTATCCTGTCTCGAAAAGGTGGATGAGAAGCTGGTCTATAGTATTATCAAGACACTTTTTGATCACCGGGACGAATTAATTAAAACCCATAAAGTCGCTCTGCAGCTCAAATTAGAGGATGCAGTGGAAGGATCTCCTTATCCATACCACCCGGGGGCCATCAAGTACTATAAAGAAAAAGGGGTTTGGAAATGAGGGGGAGGGGGGAAGGATGGAAGAGATATTGGCAAAGATCGTTCATCACCTCACGAAGACCCAATTCGATGATCTTCCTGCCACTGTTATTGATCATACAAAGAAATTTATTGTTGATTCATTTGGTGTGGCAATTGCTGGAGGATCCGCTCCTGGATGCAAAGAGGTAGCGGACCTTGTTCGATCATGGGGAGGGAAACCAGAGGCCACCCTCTTGGGATATGAGGGGAAAGTTCCTTCTCCTTCAGCCGCTTTTGCCAATAGTGTGATGATGCATGCGTTGGATTTCGATGATACCTTGGATGAATCAGCGCTACATGCCCATGTGACTGTTTTGCCATCTGCGTTAGCTGTGGCAGAGGCCATGGGTGGAGTCTCGGGGAAAGATCTCATCACTGCGGTGACTTTAGGCGTAGACTTAGTTTGTCGGTTGGGATTAGCTACACGGAGGCCATTATCGTGGGTCCGTACAGCGACCTGTGGATCCTTCGGAGCGGCTGCTGCCTCAGGAAAAATATTAAGATTGGATAAAGAAGAAATGTGGAACGCTCTTGGGGTGGTTTATAGTCAAGCTTCTGGGAACGCACAATGCCTTATTGATGGAGGACTCGTCAAACGGATGCAACCTGGTTTTTCTGCAAAAGCTGGGGTCTTTTCTGTTTTTTTAGCAAAGAAGGGAATTACAGGAGCCAAAGATCTCTTTGAAGGGCCATATGGATTTTTTAATCTCTATGAGGGAGGCGATTATGACCGAGAGAGCATATTGACAGGATTTGGAAAACAATTTGAAGGGGTGAAATTGAGCATTAAGCCTTATCCCTCCTGTCGCATGACCCATGCCTCCATCGATGCGGCCATTGCGGTAAGAGAAAATTATAAGATCAACCCATCCGAGATTGAAGAGGTGGTCGTCCGCGTTTCCCCAATGGTGTTTAATATGGTTGGATCTCCATTTGTCATTCGTGAAAATCCCCAGGTGGATGCTCAATTCAGCATCCCCTATAATGTGGCAGTGGGAATGATCAAAGGAGAGGTCTTCTTAAAAGATTTCGACGAGCGCTACATCAGGGATCCTCAAGTTCTCGAATTATCCAGGAAAATAAGAGTGGAGATTGATCCAGGTTTACCGGAAAGAGATATGATGTCTGCGGATCTCCAGGTGAAGACCAAGAATAACATTTTCTATAAGAAAGTCGATAAGGTAAAAGGAAATCCTTTAAATCCTATGGATATGAATGAATGTGTCAAAAAATTTATGAAATGTATTGAGTATAGTGAAAATCCCAATATGGAGAAAAAGGCCAAGGAGATCTTGGACGCTTTAATCGATCTCGACCAGTTGAGGGATATTAGTGTTCTGATGCGGTTATTTGTATAAAGATCTCAAATTAAATGCAGAAAGAATAGAGGTGGAGAACTTTTGGGCCTCCGTTGAAGAGGCCCTCTTCATTTTTTAAGGAAAATTTATTAAAGGGAAGGGATCGAATGTGACTCGTAAGGCATCTCCTGAAGTAACGAAATTGGTGGATGAATTGGCAACGATTGTAACTAAGAAATATGTGTCAGCTCATATTTTTGAGAGGATAAAAAGTTCAATCGATACCTTTCCTTATGAAGCAGAGAAAGAGAATCTGCCCTATGCGATTGTGATGCCAAAATCGAAGAACGAGGTTAGTGAGATTTTGAAGTATGCCAATCGAAGAGAAATCCCTGTATTTATCCGAGGGTCAGGGACTTCTTTTACCGGTGCTTCACGGTACCATATTCCAGGCATCGTCATCAACACACATCGAATGAATGACATAGAAGTCTTTGAAGACTTTGGTTTTTTTGAATGCGGACCAGGATGTATTTGTGAATCAGTAGCGAAGGAGATCGAAACGCGAGGTTACTTCCTTCCATTTGCCCCTGGCAGTCGATTAATTGCAAGCATGGGTGGATTAATTGCCAATAATACCAGCGCTCATATCGTCGATGCCAGTGTTGGAAAGCCTGGGGATTATGTGCTTGGCCTCGAAGTGGTGCTTCCAAATGGGGAGATCATAGAGACGGGAACGAAAGGGTTACGAAGACCAGCGGGCACGGACTTGACCAAGTGGTTTGTAGGAGGGGATGGACTTTTAGGTGTGGTGACCAGGATCCGGATGAGACTTGCCCCCGCATTTGAAAGGGCCTATGGGATTGCGATTTACCAAGATCTCAAATCCCTCGCAAAGGGTGTTCAGAGAATATATAGGGAGAGGCGGCCCCTTCCTTTATTTATGGAATTTATGGAGAAGGAGACCGCTAAAATTGGATATAAGATTAAGGGGCTTGAAATTCCAAAAGGATCGGTCATTCTGTTTGTGAGCACAGGAAATTCAAAAGAGGAGGCCTCTCAGAAGGCCGAACAGATATTGAGTTCGCTACGTGCTGAGAATCCGATGGAGGCCCAACTCATTAAAGATATCGAGTTATGGGAAAAACTTTGGTCATCTCGTGAAGTGATTGGGTCTTACCTCATGCAAGAAAGCGGAAATCAATGGTCTTCTGCCGAAGTGGTCTCCAATCTCATGGAACTTGAAGCGTGTATGGAGGATGCGTCCCATTTCAATCAAGATTTACCGGTGCTCAGCCAATTGACTCTCTATCTGTTTGGACACATTGGAGGTTTGACGATGCACCCTGGTGTGATCATCCCTAAAGAATGGGATAATGAGAAAAAGAAGAGGGCGGTTGATGAGAAATTTCAGAGAGAGGCTGAATTAAATCTAAAGTATCATACCTGTGGCGGGGAGTGGGGCCAATTTGCGAAACGGGCGCCCTTTTTTATCATGCGGTATGGAGAAGAGAGTTATGAATTGATGAAGAAAATTAAGAAAACTTTTGATCCCAATAATATACTCAATCCGGGAGTTTTGGAGGGGGACTTCAACAATAAGGAGAATGGATGAATCAAAGGAAGGTGGCCAGAGATCTTCACAGCATAGATGAAGAAGAATATATTGAGGATTTAAAGGGAATTATCCTTGATGCCGCAAAGAGGTGCAGGAACTGCAATTATTGTTTTACGATTTGTCCTTTGTTCCATTCGACACGCGGGTTTATGAGTCAAACTCCTTCTGGCATTATGCAATCGATCAACTATGCCTTAAAATGGGACGTCTTTAAGGGAGAAGATCAAGAAATTTTACGAGATCTTTTGTATCTTTGTACGACATGTAACGGATGTGTTCTACGATGCAAATCCAAAGCAACGGGGCTCCCCGTTTTAGATGCAATCGAGGCGGGAAGAAAATTATTGAGGGAGATGATGATTGGCCCTCTCCCACAACAGAGAAAACCTCTAAAAGATATCTATTTATATGGCAATCCCTATGGGGAAAAGCCTGAGAGAAGAGTCGATTGGACGAAGGGATTGAAGGTGAAAATAATCCCTCCCGAGAGAGCAGAGGTTTTATTTTATGTGGGATGTACCACTGCCTACGAACCTAGCCTGCATCTGATAGGAAAAAGTCTGGTCAGACTGCTTCAATCCCTTCATGTCGATTTTGGAATTTTAAACGAAGAGGTTTGCTGTGGGGAACCTGCCAGAAGGATGGGGGATGAGGGTCTATTTCAAGAAATGATGAACCGAAACCTCGATCAATTTAAGAGTTATGGCATAAAAACGATCGTATCCATCTCACCCCATTGTTTTAATACTTTCTTGAATGAATATCCAACCATCCAGGAGGAGATAAAAATTCAACATTACACAGAGTTCTTGGCAGAGGCATTCAAAGGGAAGAAGCCATTGTTCAAGAAAGAAATCTCCTCTGTCATTACCTATCATGACCCCTGTTACCTTGGTAAACATAATCAGATTTTCAACGCCCCGAGGGAACTTTTGCAGATGATCCCTGGGGTGAAATTGGTTGAGATGAAGATGACAAGGGAAGAGAGTCTCTGTTGTGGGGGCGGAGGGGGAAGAATGTTTGCCGAGGTGGAGGAGGAACGAAGGTTATCCGATATGCGAATCACTCAAGCTCTGGAGGCCGGGGCAAATATCATTGCCACCGCGTGTCCTTGGTGTTACAAAATGCTCCAAAATTCGATTCAGGATTCTAATCTCGAGGATAAGATAAGGGCTAAAGATATCTCAATCATTTTAAGTGAAGCCTTGAATTGATTAAAAACCAATTTTTTTTATTTCCACTGGCCGCATCCCATCAGTTCTAAAAAGCATTTAATGGTCTTTTGGGAGTTCGCACAGTTCAATGAGGACGCCGCTTGAAGATTTTGGGTGCACAAAAGCAACTTTGGTGCCATGAGCCCCGGGTCGGGGTTTTTGGTCGATCAACGTCGCACCTTTCTCAAGATAGGCTTTCACCTCTTTTTCTACATCATCCACTTCAAAACAGATGTGATGAATCCCCTGTCCCTTCGTCTCTAAAAATTTAACAAGAGGTGAATCTGGCTCCGCAGGCTGAACCAATTCAATATTCGACTCCCCGATCTTAAAAAAACCCACCCTCGTTTTCTGGGCAGTGACCATCTCCACCCCGGAGAGGGTAAGACCCATCACATTTTGATAGAACTTGGCTGCTTCTTCGATGTTATTTACTGCAATAGCAATATGGTTAATCTTTTTTAGCATTCTATCATCCTCCTTATTAGTCTATACGCATAGAGTGAATAGCCGTAGGATGATGGAATGTTGGAATAATGGAATAATGAAAAAACAGCCTTTTATTAAAACCCATTATTCCAATATTCCACTATTCCAATTGTACATTTCTATGAATGTATTTAATAATATCTTCGGTGGAGGCGCCGGGTTGAAAGATCTCCCGAATCCCAGCCTTTTTTAGTCCCGGGATATCATCCACGGGTATAATCCCGCCCCCAAAAACAAGGATATCTTCAGCCTTTTTATCTCTAAGAATCTGAACCACTTTCGGGAAAAGATTGTTGTGGGCACCGGAGAGGCTGGAGAGACCGACAACATCCACATCTTCTTGAATCGCTGCGTTGGCAATCTGTTCAGGGGTTTGCCGTATGCCTGTATAGATCACCTCCATCCCTGCATCTCGAAGAGCTCGTGCAATGACTTTTGCCCCTCGATCATGCCCATCCAATCCTGGTTTTGCGATCAGTACTCGGATCTTTCGGGCCATTTCTCTCCTCCGTCGAAAGTTCGGAGACAATCATTTTGTAGTTTCTTGGTCTGATAGTCTCACAATCTTTAACTATACGACTAATAGACCAATTGACTATGTGACTATGTCACTAATGACTCCGAACTCCCAATTCCGAACTCTGAACTGTTTTATCGTTCTTTGTATTCCCCAAACACTTCTCTTAAAGTATCAGAAATCTCACCTAACGTGGCATAAACCTTGACCGCCTCTAAAATGGGAGGAACCACATTATCCGTCCCTTGAGCGGCTTTTTTCAGAAGGGCTAAAGTTTCCTTGACTTTCGTATTGTCTCTTTCTTTTTTGACCTTTGCCAGTTTTTCCTTCTGGTATTGTTCTACTTCAGGTTTGATACGAAGGATATCTCGAAGAGGTTCCTCTTCAATCTGAAATTGGTTTAATCCGACAATGATTCGTTTCTTGGTTTCAATTTCCTTCTGATACTGATAGGCACTTTCACCAATTTCTCCCTGTATAAAACCCGATTCGATGGCTTTGATCGCTCCCCCCATGGCTTCAATCTTTTCAATATATTCCATGGATTTTTTTTCTATCTCATCGGTAAGGGCTTCCACGGCATAGGACCCTCCCAAGGGATCGATCATATCGGCGACACCACTTTCATAAGCAATAAGCTGTTGGGTTCTCAAGGCAAGCCTGACAGAATCTTCTGTGGGCAGAGCATAGGCTTCGTCTCTCGAATTGGTATGAAGGGACTGAGTTCCTCCCAATACAGCCGCCAGAGCCTGGAAGGCAACTCTCACTACATTGTTATCGGGTTGTTGAGCGGTGAGCGAACAACCGGCCGTCTGGGTATGAAACCGCAACATACACGACTCGTCCTTTTTCGCTTTAAATCGTTCCTTCATAATTTTCGCCCACAGCCTCCGAGCTGCTCTAAATTTCGCAATCTCTTCGATGAAAGTGTTGTGGCAGCAGAAGAAGAAAGCAAGCCTCGAAGCAAAAGAATCTACATCCAGCCCTGCCCGAATAGCTGCCTCCACATAAGCAATCCCATCGGCAAGAGTAAAGGCGACTTCCTGGACGGCGGTACAGCCTGCTTCGCGCATATGATAACCACTGATGCTGATGGTATTCCATCGGGGAACGCGATCTTTGCAAAATGCAAAAATATCAGTGACAATGCGCATCGATTCAAGAGGGGGATAGATATAAGTTCCCCTTGCTGCGTATTCTTTTAAAATGTCATTCTGAATCGTTCCCTGAAGGACTTCGCTTTTCACTCCCTGTTTTTCCGCCACGGCGAGGTACATCGTTAGAAGGATGGCAGCCGTGGAATTGATAGTCATCGAAGTAGAGACCTTATCCAGAGGGATGCCATCAAATAGAATCTCCATGTCTTTCAAAGTATCAATGGCCACCCCGACCTTTCCCACTTCACCATCAGATAAGGGATGGTCAGAATCATAGCCGATTTGGGTGGGTAGATCGAAAGCCACGCTTAAACCGGTTTGGCCATGTTCCAGAAGATATTTGTATCGTTTATTTGTCTCTTCAGGGGTGGCAAATCCTGCATACTGACGCATGGTCCAGAGACGGCCCCGATACATGGTGGGCTGGACTCCTCGTGTGAAAGGAAATTCGCCAGGAAATCCTAGATCCTCACAATAATCTAAGTCGGCCACGTCCAAAGGAGTGCAAAGGCGTTTCAATTCAATATGGGAGGTTGTTTTGAAAGAAGGTTCTCGTTCAGGGGCTTTGGAGATGACTTTGTTCAATGTGGTCTTTTCCCACCTTTCAAATTCTTCTCTGATGTTCTTAGCCATAATTCGCTCCCAGAAAAAGGGGACAGGCTACTTTTTAAAGAACTTACTTCGGGAAAGACTGCATATACTCTTATTTCTCATGAAAAAGTAGCCTGTCCCCTTTTTTTATTCTTACAGTGGTATATTTCCATGCTTTCGCCAGGGATTGGTATCAACTTTTGTCTTCAAAATATCGAGGGCTTGGATGATCTTGGGGCGAGTTTCCTCAGGTTCGATGATCTCATCGACATATCCTAATTCCGCTGCCTTATAGGGGCTTGCAAATTTCTCATGATATTCGGCGACGAGTTGCTCGCGTGTCTCCTTAGGATCTTTAGCAGTTTTGAGTTCGTTTCGAAAGATGATATTGACCGCCCCATCTGCACCCATCACTGCAATTTCGGCAGTAGGGTAACAGTAATTGATATCACCCCGGATATGTTTACTCGACATCACATCATACGCCCCTCCGTAGCCTTTCCGGGTGATGATCGTGATCTTCGGGACTGTGGCTTCACAGAATGCGTAGAGGAGTTTCGATCCATGTCGAATAATTCCTCTTTCCTCCATATCCATTCCAGGAAGAAAACCCGGGACATCCACAAAGGTGACCAGAGGGATATTAAAACAATCACAAAAGCGTACGAATCGGCCAGCCTTCACCGAGGAGTCCGGGTCAAGAGAGCCGGCTAACCAATTGGGCTGGTTGGCAATGATTCCTACTGGCATACCGTTGTAACGGGCAAATCCGATGACGATGTTCTTGGCCCAATCTTTCTGGACTTCAAGGAAGTAACCGTTATCCACGGTTGGGACGATCACTTTTTTCATGTCGTAGGCCTTTTTGGAATCTTCGGGGACGGCTGTTTTTAAAGATTCGTCCATTCGATTGGGGTCATCCGTGCATGCAATGACGGGTGGTTTTTCCCGATTATTCTGAGGGAGAAATCGGAGCAGTTCTTTGGTGAGACGAATGGTATCCTCGTCATTTTCTCCTGCAAAATGGGCTACACCACTCTTTTCCATATGGACTTTTGCTCCTCCTAAAAGTTCAGAGGTAATGGGCCTCCCATCGGCAGTCTCTGTCTTACCCAGGGCTGCCCGGATGACATCAGGCCCTGTGATGTGCATATAACTTGTTTTCTTCGTCATTAAAATGAAATCGGTCATGGCAGGGGAATAAACGGCTCCCCCTGCGCAGGGTCCCATGATGGCAGATATCTGTGGGATCACACCGGAGGCCAATACGTTCCTTAAAAAGATGTAGGCATAGCCTGCGAGACTCTCAACACCTTCTTGAATTCTTGCTCCTCCGGAATCATTTAAACCGATTATGGGTGCTCCTGTCTTCATCGCCAGATCCATGACCTTACAAATCTTTTCTGCAAAAGCCATTCCCAGGGCACCGCCGAATACAGTGAAATCTTGAGAGAAAACATAGGTCAGCCGACCTTCGATCTTTCCATAACCTGTTACCACCCCATCCCCGAAAAATTTCTTCTTCTCCATGCCAAAATCGGTGCAACGGTGGGTGACGAAGCGGTCCAGCTCAACAAACGTCCCGGGATCGAATAGAAGATCAATACGTTCACGGGCCGTCAGCTTTCCATCTTGGTGCTGCTTATCAATTCGCTCCTGCCCCCCTCCCAATAATGTTTCAGCCCTTCTTTTTTCTAATTCTTTACGTATCGCTTCAATTGACTTCATGAACGAATTTCCCTCCTACAAAAAATAAACTCTAAATCTAAAACGCTAAATCCTAAATAAACTCAAAACTCAAAATCGAAATATCGAAACACCCCTTTTTGGGTTTAAAGTTTTGGACTTTGGGTTTGTTTAGAGTTTAGGGTTTCGAGTTTAGTGTTTCTTAAGTTCCTCTGCCATTACCTTTTCGGCTACAGAATAAGGATCGATTCGACGGTTCATCAGGTCTTCGATGATTTTATCCCATTGTCCTTCTTTTTCCATTTTTTCAATAAAATGGGCCATGACCTCCGTCTCAAGAATTTCTAAAAAGGTGGTCTTGGTTCTTTCTCTCAGTTTTTTTTCCAAGGCTTGGTTTTGCTCCAACGCCTGTTTATGACGGTAGATTCCATAAACGAGTTCAAAAATCCCTTTTCCTAATATTGCCTCGGTTTTAAAAATGGGAGGCTCCCAACCATCCTCTCTTTTTCGACCCATTTCAAGAACCATCCGGAGATCTCGTTCCATTTTATCTGCCCCTTCCCGATCACATTTATTGATGACAAAAAGATCTCCAATTTCAATGATCCCAGCCTTAATGGCCTGTATGTCGTCTCCTAATCCTGGGACGAGGATGACAATGGAGGTGTGGGCGGTATTGACAATCTCCACCTCATCCTGTCCTACGCCCACAGTTTCAACCAGGATGATATCTTTTCCCATGGCATCCATGACATTAATAATATCTTGAGTCGAACGGGTCAATCCGCCCAAGCATCCTCGCGTCGCCAGGGAGCGAATAAATACCCCTTCGTCCGTGGCGTGGCGTTGCATCCGGATTCGGTCTCCTAAGATCGCACCGCCGGTGAAGGGGCTGGTGGGATCAACCGCCACAATTCCAACGGTTTTTCCTTCCTTGCGGAAGATATCCACCATTTTGTCAACGATGGTGGACTTGCCTGAGCCCGGTGGACCCGTGATCCCAATAATGTAAGCTCTCCCCGTCTTTGGATAAAGTTCCTTTAAGGGTTCAAGTGCGCTGGGCATCCGATCGTCAATATCCCTCATCAATCTGGATGCCGCCCGAATATCCCCCTCTAAAATTCTTTGAGCTATACCCATAGGCACTTCAATATAGCAAAACTTTTTCTAAGTCTCAAGGAAATTTTAAATATAAAAATATTCAAATTTTGAGAAACCATAGCTTCACATTTCTCCTATATTTTTAAGAAGAAAGAACAGAGGATTATCATTTAAAAGTCTATGTGGGAAAGAGAAAATTAGAGATCGATGGTGCTGATTGCTAAGATTTGAAGGCTAAAAGAGTCTTATTTTTCAGATCCCTCCTTTTCCCCCCTTCCAGGTTTACGTTTGAACAAGAAACCAAGTGACTTTTTAATTCCGTCAGTTGCTGAAAAATGCCCAACGGCATTTTTCATGTCAGTGATCTTAGAGAAGTTTTCAAAGATGATCTCTGGGGTGATGTCATCTGAGGGATCAAACCTAATGCCTTGCCCTTCTACTATTTGCACCCGCGAGAAATAACCGCCTCCAGCAGAAAGGATATAGCCGGTGGATTGGCACTGATCGCTACAAAGATAGGCTACCATGGCCGTAACCAGTTCAGATCTAAGAAAGGGGGAGATTTCCTTGGGAAAGAAACCTGAAGGCTCGTTTAGGCGGGTGGCGGCCGATGGAGCGATCGTATTGATGAGAATGTTGTATTTCTGGGCTTCAAGCTTCAGGGAGTTCATGAACCCAATGATACCCATCTTGGCTGTAGAGTAATTTGTCTGTCCGAAATTCCCAAACAGCCCAGCGACAGAGGTGGTCATGACGATTCTGCCATAGCTTTTTTCCTTCATCACGGGGAAGGCAGCCCGTGCGGTGTAAACCGTTCCCATCAAATGGACCTTCATAACCAGATCAAAGTCATTCAATGACATTTTTAAAAATGTCTTATCTCTGAGGATTCCAGCGTTGCATACGAGGATATCGATGGTACCGAAGTTATCCAGAGCGGCCCTTATAATATTCTGTGCAGCTTCTGGGTCCGCTACGCTGTCGAAATTGGGCACTGCTTTCCCACCAGCAGCTTGGATTTCCTCTACCACTCGCATTGCCGCCGTTTTGGATTGACCAACTCCATCCCAAGACCCTCCAAGGTCGTTGACGACGACCTTGGCTCCGCGGGAAGCCAGAAATATTGCATAACTCCTTCCTAAACCCGCCCCTGCCCCGGTTACCACGGCCACCTTGTCTTTGAAACTAATATACATCAAGTTCTTTCCTTTATTAAGAATTTTGAATGTAAAAAACCTTGGATTGTCTCCCTTAGACCTGACAAATTGTATTGTAGCATCAGAAGAGGAAATCCGTATAGAAATGCAATGGAGGAAAGTTTTTTGAACACCTTAAAGACGGAAGAGGCCTAAAATTGCAAATGGTTGTTTTCGCCCCTGAGTTATAAATCATGGGAAGAATATGCGATACTGTTTATGCCCAAAAAACGCCAAACCCCTTTCTGTCCCTCCTGACATGATCCGTCTAAACCCAGTCATTCACTCCACCATTTTTTTAATCCCTACCTATAATAGCAATACTAGCTACACTGTAATTTGGTAGTCCTCCCAAATTATGGGCAAGACCTAAATGAGCATTCTTAACCCTTCTTTCTTTAGGAACCCTCTCTAAGATTTGCTCATACAAAGCATAAATCATTCTTAATCCAGAAGCGCCAATAGGATGGCCAAAACATTTCAGTCCTCCATCCACCTGGCAGGGGAGTTCTCCGTCAAGATCATAAAAACCATCCATCACATCATAGTAAGCTTTTCCTCTTTCAGACATATGAAGGTCTTCATAGCTCACAAACTCCGTAATAGAAAAGCAGTCGTGGATCTCTATCAGGCTTATTTCTTTCCTGGGATTCTTTACCCCCGCTTCTTCATAGGCCTTGAGACTTGCCCGCGTGGCGGTTTCTATATGGGCACCATCCCAATTAGTATAGAGACTTTCTTCGCCGGAAGTGCAAGCGATTTGCAAGGATTTCACCATTACAAAATCTTTATTTCGCTTGATGCTTTTTGCGATTTCGGGAGTGGTCACAATCGCCGCAGCTGCTCCATCGCTTACACCACAACAATCAAAGAGGCCTAAGGGGTATGCGATCATGGGGGCTGCGATGATTTGTTCTTCGGTCACAACTTGTCGCAAGTGGGCTCTCGGATTCATCGCCCCATTTTTATGGCTTTTGGCAGAGATATGCGCTAAAGCCTGTTTTATTTTGTGCATAGGTAGACCATATTTTGCTGAGTAGGCGGTGGCCAACTGAGCAAACTGTCCTGGTGCTGTCCAGTTGGCTCCAATGGCAAAGTCCATGATCCCATATGTGCCCGCATTGGGCAGACCTGAGAAGCCTGTATCCTTGAGCTTCTCCACCCCCAGGGCCAAAGCAATATCGTAAGCACCAGATGCGACCGCATAGCAGGCGCCCCTGAATGCTTCCGTAGCAGTGGCACAAAAGTTCTCTGTTCTTGTGACAGGAATGAATGGCAATTTCAAAATAACTGCCATGGGTATGGCAGATTTACCTAAGTTCATCTCATCATAGTGGGTGCCGAGATAAGCTGTTTGAATATCTTTTTTCTCAATTCCTGCATCTGCCAAGCACTCTCTAAAAGCCTCAACGATTAAATCCTCCCCACTTGCATCCCACCTTTCACCAAATTTAGTGCAGCCCATGCCAATAATTACTATCTTGTTATTAATTCCGGTCGACATTTATCTTTCCCCCCTTTTCATGGGTCTCGCCTTCCAGAAATAATTAACAACATCTCTTTTTGGGTCATAATATTTTCGCCGAAAACTCATCGTTACAGGCATTCCTACGGATAACATATCTAAATCACAATCTGTAAAATCAAACATAAATCTTCCACCCATATTGAATTCAACTGATCCATAGATGGCAGGGGGATGATATGAAGCAGCCAGGTTATCTCCGGTATAGCTGACAATGTGTCCTTTCTTGTCCGAAAAAAGGAAGTCTTCCATCTCAGAATCTCCCCTACAATCAGGGTTGACACAGATGTTCTGAGGTGGGTATTGAACCGTACCGCACGTCTTGCATTTGGAACCCCAAAGACCTAAGATTGCTTTTCTTTTCCTCCAATTAAGGGACCAACGGGGCCACTGATCCACCTCGGAGCGCAATCCCAATTCTCCAGGCATTATTTCGCGCCAGATTAAATACTTACCGTATTTGTCAAGGTATTTTTTTTGGGCTAAATATTCAGAAATTCCTTTCTTGCCTCTTTTGTTCTCAATGTTTCCCGTAATCTCAAAGTAAAGGGCATCACATCCATTTCCAAAACTGACCACCATGATTTTGTCGCCCGGTTTAGCTTCTTCTAAGGCATTTACCAGCATGATTAAAGGGTGAGCGGTCCCTACATCTCCAATCTCAGCAAGAAGATTATTTTGCTCCATTTTTGGCGAGATATTTAATATTTTGTTCAATTTTTTCCGTTCCGCTTCATAGTGACAAGGGTAGATGATTTTGGAGAAGTCCGAAATTTTTAATTGGGATTTTTCTAAAAGGCCTTTAACGACCTCTGGAATCAATGTTTCATATCCCATATCTCGAACCCAACGATCCTCCCATTGCCGATCATATTTAGCGAATCCACCTCGGTAGTGATCCACAAAATCATAAGTGGTAGAATAACTTCCCTTGAATTCAGCAATCACATCTTGGTCGCCGACCAGCAAGGCAACGGCTGCATCCCCAAAGATCATTTCTTGGATAGAACCAGGTTTGCCAAGACGACAATCAGAAGAAGAGACGATGATAGGATTGATTCTTTTTGATTCGACCCCCTCCAATGCCGACAAAAGAGCTGTTGTGCCAGCTTTAAGAGCGCCACCAAAATCTGCTGCTCTAATAGGGTCATTTAATGCTAAGGCCGCTGAAATAATCCCTGCGTTTAATCTCTCTTTATAAGGCGGACTTGTCGAAGCAAAGTACACGCCTTGTATCCGGTACCTTTCTATACCCTCTAAACAATCAATTCCGGCTGCTACGGCCATAGTGATGGTGTCTTCATCAAAGTTTGCTATGGCTTTTTCCCCCTTGGCCTGAGTTATCACGGCAGGGTTTATCCAGCCCATCGCTTCCGATATATCCTTCCGTTTTAATCGATACCAAGGGATATACCCACCATAAGAACAAATTCCTAGCATTTCCTTTCTCCCAATGATTGAGAATGAATATTCATTAGTGAACTTAACCTCACTCTACCATTTAAACTATAAAGCATCGAATTTTTTTCTTTCCTTCCAACTTTTTTAATTTTTATCAAGGCGAACTTCATGAATGAAGTCTTTGATTGATCTTTCCAAATCATAACTTGGCTTATATCCGGTTTCGGTGCGAAGCCGGGAATCATCAAGATTGACGGGAATGGTTTTAACGATTTCAACGCTGTTTAAATTCGGATGAAAACTTATTTTTGCATTGGGGATAATAGACCGAATCATTTCTACCAAATCTCTAGCAGCAAGTTTGATTCCAGACAAATTGTAGTTGATGGTCTTAATCTGTTCTTTAGGGGTAAATATTAGAGAACACAAGGCTTCTATTCCATCCTTATAGTACAGTACTGGCAAAATGGATTCCTCCTCGATCCACATTTCAAAGGGTTCTCCCTTGGCCGCTGCTTCAATCACCATTGGAATACATTGTGCGACCCCAGGTGTCTTGACTCCGGGGCCAATGATCTGGGGAAAACGAATACTTCTGAAGTCGAGACCAAAGCGTCTTCGGTAAAAGGTCCCCAAATGTTCTCCGAACACCTTGGTTACACCATACATCCCAATGGGTCTTTGGATTGTTTCATCATCAATGACTTGCGGAAGATGGAGTCCATAGCTGGCAATCGAGGAGGAAAATATAAACCTCTCGACGTTACATATTCTTGCAGCTTCAAGGGCGTGAAAGATTCCACGGACGTTTACCTCATAGGTCGCCCAAGGATCCTCCTCAGAGGGGGCAGATAGTCGAGCGGCCAAGTGAATAAGCCATTTTATATTATTATCCTTTAAAGCATTGATCAGATGTGCCTGACAAGTTACACTCCCAGGGATGAAAATGACTTTATCTAATTTTTTTTGTTTATTCAAAAGATCTGATTGAATATCCATTATAAAAACCGAATGGCCTTTATCTAAAAGGTTTTTAGATAGTTTTAAACCGATAAAACCGCAACCGCCTGTAATGAGAATATTCATCTTTCTTCCCCTTTTCTTTCTGAATAAAGCCGTATTGTTAAAAAATGTTTTTTTAATTAAATCAACTTGCACCCATTTTAAGGTTCTTGCAACCTCCGAATATGTAACAATGGCATACGCATCGGACCTTGGTGAAACCAATATTTCCCACACTCATAAAACCCATTGGTTCCCTTTTTCCTACGGACTTTAATTTTCATCTTAGAAATTTTCCAATTTAATGACTCATCGAGAAAATAGGTTTGGGAGCCAAGTTGATAGCCATGGAAACAATGTGACTAAAATCAAAGTGAACACTAACATGAAAAAGTAAGGCACATAGGACTTACACGTATCAGCGAAAGAGATCTTGAACATCCCGGAAACCACAAATATGTTAACTCCTACAGGGGGAGTTAAAAAGCCGATGTAAAGATTTAACAAGAATACGCTGGCAAAATAAATCTCATCAATAGAGAATTTAATATAAAGTTGTTTTAAAATAGGGACAAGGATAACTGTAGCTGAAAGAACATCAACTAAACATCCAGTCACCAACAGAAATAAATTATTGAATAGCATGAATATCCATTTGTCCCGTACCATACCAAAAATTTGTTCGGCCCATAATTGAGGAATTTGCTCCAGGGATAAATACCGAGCCAGTACCGAGGCTCCCGAGACAAGAATAAGAACGACAGAGGTCGTTATCCCGGTTTCAACGGCCAGCATAGGGATTTGCCGAAATTTTAACCCTCGGTGGATGAAAAGCTCCACACAGACCGCATAGGCTGCAGCAACAGCCGCTGCTTCTGTCACCGTAAAGATGCCTCCATAAATTCCACCAAATATGATGATGGGCATTCCTAAAGCTGTCATTCCATTTTTTATGGACTTAATCATTTTTAAAAAATCAGGTTTTTGGAATTTCTGGTCCGGGAAAAATTTCTTACCCTTAAAATAAATATAGATGGAGAATAAAATCACAATAATAATTGCTGGGAGTACCCCTGAGAGGAATACTTTCATGACGGATACTTCGGCAACAAGGGCATAAATAAGGCCCGGGATAGTAGGAGGAATTAACATCCCTAATAAGGCGCTAGGGCCCAGAATTCCGCCGACAAAAGCTTTAGACCACCCACGGCTTATCAAGGCCGGATACATAATTCCACCAATAGCTGCGAGAGTGGCAATGTCCGACCCTGTAATAGAACCAAAAAGGGCACAGCCAATGACCGTAGCAATCGCCAGACCAGAGGGGAAAAAGCCTACACAGGCATCTGCTATATCCAACAATTTTTTGGCCAATGTTCCTCGAGCCATGATGTTCCCTGCTAATATAAAGTAGGGGGCAGCCGAATAGGAGTAGGGTTGAATACTGTAAAACATGTTTTGGACAACCACTCCCAGGGGAATATGTGCGATAAAGGCATAGACAAAGATGGAAGTGGCAATCATGGCAAAAGCCACGGGAACGGATATGAACATCATCATAACCATAACAAGGAGGACAATCAGTCCTTCCATTATTTATCTCCTCCTTTATCAGGCAAATTGATCGAAAATGGAGACACCTGGATCAATTTTTTCCAGCAAGTCATTATCCGTTTTCTACAATCATTTGCTCTTTTCATCCCCTTCACTTAAGGGTTTGAGAATTTTTATAAAATTTTCAGCAAACCGAAAAACGGCTATAAGGTAACCCAGAGGCATAACGATCAGGAGTATTCCCACGGGCAACCAATACAGAGATGTTAGCCTCTGGTCCCTTTTTAGGAAGTCGTCAACAAATTCGAAAGAAAGAACGAGAAGGATCGTCGTTACTCCTAAAGTCAATAGGTTCGCTACGAAATTCAAACTCTTTTTAGTCTTGGGAATAAATTGGATCACCATGTCAACACGCATGTGACTCCCTATGCGGGCACCAGGGCCGATTCCAATCGTGATGATAGCTAACAAAAGAAAACCGGCTATTTCCTCAACCCAACTCAAAGAGCTGCCAATGACATAGCGAAAAAAGACACCAACGACAGAAATTATGACACTTCCCATAACGGCCGAGGCTAAAAAGGCATGCTCACACACCTCTACCCATCGACTGACAATCTTCATTTTTTCCCCTGTGGTTTTTACCTACCCAATTGACAATGTTGCCTGACTCCTCTCATTCTAAAATTATATTACGTCCGCGGTGTCCAAATCTACCCTTCATTTAAAGAGAGTATTTTAACATCAATTATTCTAATATTTCTTTATCATAATCACGGCCAAGAGATTTATATACAGTTCTCATAAACTGCCGGCCATCATGGGATTTCTCATCAACTTTTTTCTCATGATCAATCACTACTTTTTTAGTTGCCGCAATCCAGCGAGCCTTTTCTTGTTGACTAATTGTCCAGACCTTAACTCCCTTGCTTTTTAGGAAATCAATTGCCTTGTCATCGAAATCCTTTGACTCTTTTTGCTGTTTAAAACAGGCTTCAACGGCTGCATCAATCACGATTTTTCTTAAGTCCTCAGGCATACTGGCGAGGGTTTTTTCTCTCATCCAAAAAATATAAGTCCCGAAAAGATGATCAGAGACTGTAATATTATTAATAACTTCGTGGAAACGATTTGCCACCATAATTCCAGGAGGTGTTGTGAGTCCTTCTATCACTTTTTGTTGGATTGATTGGAAAACCTCTGGAAAGGGAAGGGGAGGAGCATTCATGCCCAGAGCTTCAAGCGTACCTTTAATTGTATATGCTTGAGCTGCCCTAAGTTTTCTTCCTTTACATTCTTCCAAAGTTCGAATAGGTGGATCTTTGTAAGCCAAGGCGTTAAATCCATAGGGTATCCATCCCAAACCAATCAATCCATTACCTTTAAGGCTTTCCAGTATGAGTTTGGCACCTTCACTTCCAACCCACTTGTTGAAAAAAGTATCCCAATCCTTGATTAGAAAGGGGGTATACATTGTCATTGGTTTGGGGTCGAGCGAACCAGCAAGAGCACAACTTATAGTAGCAAATTGAAGTGTATTATTATTGATCTGGCTCACAATATCCATTTCTCCCCCTACTTGGCCACTATGGTACCATTTCCCTTTAATCTTCCCTTCTGATTTAGTCTCCAAGATTTTTAGAAATACTTCACCGCCTCTTGCATAAGGATGGGTTAAAGCCCCTGCGGTGGCACCTCTTAGTTCATAGACCTCTACGGCCTCACCCGAAGACGCCCAAAAGAATCCCAATGTGATGATACATACCCAAGACAATATAATTCTTTTTGTTTTCATCTTAAGTCTCCTTTTTCTTTAAGGGTTATATGCAACTCCGATAAAGATTTTTGAATAAATTCTTCTTAAAATAAATTCTTGGATCCCTTTTCGTTGAATTAACCTTCACCTCCTTTCATCATTTTCTAAAATTTAAACCTATGTATGCGACAACAATTATCATCCTGTTGGTGAATTTTCTAAGAATTCAATATTCTTAGTCTCTTTGTACCAACTCAATGTAAACACCGTTGAACTCTTCCGGCTTGATCACAGCGACCATTGAACCCCTCGATCCTCTGATAATCTGATCCCAGACAAACTCTACTCCTTTTGAGCGAAGCTCCTGAAATGTTTTATCGAGATCTTCCACTTCAAATGCAATATGGTGGATCCCTTCGCCCCGTTCCTTGAGGAAATCGGCGGCGAGACCCGTATCGCCCGTTGTTTGGACCAATTCTATGTTGGTTTCCCCGATTGGAAGGAAAGCCACTCTGTTGACAACGTTTTCTACTTTGACCTCTTCAATTTCTTTTATCTTCAAGCCCAAAAGAGATGTGTACTTCCTTATCCTTTCTTCCAAGTCCTTTACAACGATGCCAATATGCTCAATCTTTATTAACATCCATCGCTCCTATTTCTGAAATTCCCTTCTTAACCTGTAACCTGCTTTCTCTCGATCCCATGCATTAGCGATTCCTCTTCTTCGAAGTTCAAATTTCTGGGCCCGATCCGTAGGTGTCTTGGGAAACTCTTTCAAAAACTCCACATATCTGGGGACCATGAAATAAGCCATTCGCTCTTCACAGAATTTTATTAAGTCTTCAGGTTTAAGCTCCTTGTTGGGTCGAAGGATTATATAAATCTTGACATCGTCCTCACCAAGTTCAGACGGAACTGCTATAGCTGCAGACTCTAATACGCTTGGGTGGGAATTAACTATCTTTTCAATATCAAATGAAGATATGTTTTCTCCCCGGCGCCGGATGCAATCCTTCATACGGTCCACAAAATAAAAATAACCGTCCTCATCCTTGTATCCTCTATCCCCGGTATGGAACCATCCTCCTTCCCAAGCTTCTCTGGTTTTGTCAGGTTGCTTATAATACCCTAAGAACATGGAGTAAGGGATTTTTTCTTTCACTACAATTTCACCGGTTTGGCCCGCAGGAACTTCACGATTGTTTTCATCCCATATCGTGACTTCAGCAAAGCTGGTTGGTTTCCCGATTGATCCTACCCTAATATTATCTGGTGGATTACAGAGAGGAATCGCTCCGTTTTCAGTAGCACCATAACCCTCAATAATCTTTACATTGAACCGTTTCTCGAAATCCAACCAGATTTCTTTAGGGGCAGCCCCCCCAAAGGCAATTCGGGCAGGGTTATCATTATCGTCTTCACGCTCTGGTTGCTTCATCAGTATAGTAAGTATCCCACCGATGTAATTGAAGACAGTGGCTTTATATTGACGTATTTCTGCCCAAAAACGAGAGGCCGAAAATTTCTCTCTTAGGACATAGGGACGCCCTGAACACAGAGCCCCCATGGTCGAATACATTTGGGCGTTCGCATGGAAAAGGGGTAGTGTGGTAAAGAAAATATCATCATCCCGATATTGAAGGATCTCATCGACCCAGACTTGAGCCGTGTTGATGTAATTGAAGTGGCTAATCACGGCACCTTTTGGTGGGCCTGTAGTCCCTGAAGTATAAATGATTCCAAGGGGATCTCCATCCTTTATTTCTATTGTTGGTGGTTCTTTCTCTTCTGCTTTTTCCATGAGGTTTTTCAAAGAGTGAAAGTTCCCAGGTAGCGGAGCACCATCGTTATGTAAGATTTTC
Source organism: Syntrophaceae bacterium (assembly GCA_013388645.1). Lineage (GTDB taxonomy): Bacteria > Desulfobacterota > BSN033 > BSN033 > UBA1163 > UBA1163. The sequence goes on from JACAEV010000140.1 coordinate 71,168, forward strand.
TGTTCAATGACTAGTAGATCTTTCTCAACAAATGCATAAGCATCATAGAAACGCTCATTCACCACAATCAATTTTGAATCGGAATGATTAATGATATATCTTAATCCATCTCCACGAAGGTTAAAATTCAGAGGTACCATCACACCACCAATTTTTGCGAGTCCAAACCATAGATAGACGAATTCGGGGCAATTGGGAAGAAGAAAGCATACATGGTCTCCTTTTTTTACACCCAACTCACGAAATAAATTGGCTGCTTTATTTACATTCTGATCTAACGTTGCAAAGTTAATAATCTGATCTCGAAAATATATAAAAGGTTCCCCTCCGTAATTTTCCGCTCTGCTTTCTAAAAGCTTTTTAATTCTCATGCATTTTCTTTTAAATTTTTATAGTAGTACCATCGCTTGATTTAGTATTTTTTAACCTTAAAACGAAAAAAAATGCTTTAAACCAATGTTTATTATGTGGGATTACATAGCATTGAAAAAATATTATTTATTTTGTATGATACTATAAGTTGTATGTAAATCCTCTAAAGCAAGGGTTTTGACATCCCCACTTCTGGGTAGCTAATGAAAACATATGTATCCCTTAGAGATCTCCTCTATCATAATAAAAGACTAATTCCCCAAGAGATTTTAAATCGTTTACAAAACATTTCCAGGTCACCCTATCTCGAATTCCTCGAAAAAGATGAAGGCCAGCGCCGTTTAAAAATTTGGACAGATTTGATGATTAGGTCATTGGAGAACGATGAAGGGCAGAAAGCTTTTTTTATGGACACAGAAAGGGTAGGCTATGCTCGAGCAGTTCAGGGATTTAGAGTGGAAGACGTGCTTCATGTTTACGAAATTTTTCAAAAAGTCTTAGTAAAAATATTTCAAGAAGCAGTGACCCAAGAGATGATAGAAATAAGTTTATACAAAGAGGTTGAAAAGCTAAATCAGATCTTACTTCAATGTATCACTATTGTCTCCACCTCTTTCCTTAAAACTCGCGAGGAAATGATTACCGAGAAAGTTTCCCACCTTCAGAACCTTTTCGACTTCACACAGGAAATTGTTAAAACATTCGATTTGGAAAAAATTGCCAACCATATTCTTACCAAAATGACCTCTCTCTTCTGTGTGGAAGGTAGCATTTTGGTTATTTGTAGGGAAGAACAGATTCAACAAATCTATAATTATCCTTCCCAAAAAGAATTTAGTGATGTTATGTCAATTGTAAAAAAAATGTTAAGTCAGAAAACTCCCTTTTTCATTGATGAAGAAGGAGATATTTATAGGGAAATCAGTAGCTTCCTTCTCAAACGGGTTGTGTCAGTTCCTATCCAGATACATGGGCAATGTTACGGTATCTTGACTCTTTGTAATGGCTCAAAGGGGTTCAAATTTACGAACAAGGAGCTCGAACTTCTATATCAATTTATATATATTATGGGTGTAGCGTTAGAAAATGCGTTTATGTTGGAAGAGATTGAACAAGGACGTCAAGAACTTCGTCTGCTTACAAACAAGATGATTACTTTGCAGGAAGAGGAACGTAAACGCCTAGCTGAAGACATTCATGATACACTAGCTCAAACGTTAACGGGAATCGGATATAAGATCCAGTTTTGTAAGGAACTTCTAAAGAGGAATCCCGCATTATTGATGGTGCAGTTCGATAGTCTGATAGAAAATATCAATCATGCTATTGATCAATCGAGAGAGATTATCTCAAGTTTGCGGCCTGACCTCATTGATACCATGGGGTTGGTTCCAGCTCTTAAACGCTATATTGAAAATTTTATGCAGGAGACAGACATAAGGGTTATCATGCATTTACCCAAACGAGTTAAATTGTCTTCGGGGGTAAGAATTTGCCTTTTTCGCATTGTTCAAGAGGCATTGACGAATGTATATAAACATGCTGAAACAAAGGTGGCTGAAGTTACCCTTAGACAAGATAAAGAAAACATCTTTTTAATTATAGAAGATAGGGGGAGGGGATTTAATCCATCTCACAGGGATTTTAGGAGAAAAGATCAAGGAACACTTGGACTTCTTTCTATGAAAGAAAGACTCGAAGCAATAGGAGGAATATTTGCCATTCATACTGGATTAAACAAAGGATGTAGAATCGAAGCAAAAATCCCCTTAAGCGAGGAATAAATTCAATTAGGTAAGCCGTCATGATAAAGGTAATGATTGTTGACGATCATATCGTAGTTAGAGAAGGACTAAAACAGCTAATTGGGCTCGAAGATGATATTGAAGTAATTGCAGAAGCTGACAACGGATTAGAATGTTTAAATCTTCTTGAAAAGACGTCTCCCGATCTCATTTTCATGGATGTTAGAATGCCAGGTATCAGTGGAATTGAGACAAGCCGATTAATTTGCCAGAAATATCCACACATTAAAATTGTTATGCTTACTATTTATGAAGATGATAAATATGTAGCCGAGGCCCTTCAGGCAGGAGCAAAAGGTTATATCTTGAAGAAGGTAAATCGAGACGAATTGACGAAGGTTATTCACCACGTCATGGAAGGTCAGGCTTTTCTGGATCCTGCAGTTACTGCAGCAGTTGTTAATCGATTCAAACCCCGTACGATGTCCTTCAAAGAAGGAGAGAGAGCTCAACTAACCCAGAGAGAATTGGAGGTTTTGAAATGTATGGTTGCTGGTTATACGGATCGTAAGATAGGTGAATCTCTATTTATTTCTGAGCATACAGTGAGGACACACATCAAAAGCCTATACAGAAAGTTGGGTGTTTCATCAAAGTCACGAGCCGTTGCCAAAGCTATACAAGATGGGTTGATAATTGGGTATGGGTCGAAATAATTAAGGTTTGAAAGCTAAAAGTGTTTGTTTTTCGAGTCCTTTCCCTTTCTCGAGAAATTCTGCTTTAAGAGGTGTCCGACGGTGATCAGCTCATGTTTTTTTTGCATCCATACCAATGATTCGAACCAACGCCATCACACCTTCTTCTAGTTCCACCACTCCAACGATATAAGGGTTATTTCGATCATACCCTTCCTTTACCATATAAGGAGGGGTAATAATGATGCTGGTAAAGGCGACCAGCATATTCCTGTCCCTTTAAACTGTATCCATTCCATCTCTGTGCCAAGACAGGATACGCAGATGGCCCGAGGAGGTAAAGACAGAGCTCCGCATTTCTTGCATTTTGAACCCATGATTTTCAATTCTTTAGAAATTGTTCATAGGACTAATCGCCTCCTTTTGGTTACGCTCTTTTCTATATGAAAGGTATTGCTTCCAAGGAGCTCACGACGGCCGGTATCTACCAAAGCATCTTACCCTTTTTAGTCCTCCAGGGGATTGGCGTGATTATTTGTACTTTGTTCCCTGATTTGATTTTAGTGCCAGCCTCTTGGATAAAATAAAATTTCAAGTAAAAATTTTTAATAGATTGTGTTAACGTTAACAGTGTTTTATAAGTTGTTCGGGAGGTTAAAAATGGGAAATAGTTATTTTAAGGAGTATGAAGAATCCGTTCATCAAGCAGAAAGTTTTTGGGGTAGGGCAGCTCAAGAAATTCAATGGTATAAGCCATACCATAAGGTGTTTGATGATTCACATCAACCCTTTTACAGATGGTTTGTTGGGGGTGAGTTAAATACCTGCTATAATGCGCTCGATCATCATGTCCTGGCGGGAAGAGGCAAACAATTGGCCCTAATCTATGATAGCCCTGTGACGAATCAGGTAAAAAAATTGACTTACCAGGAGCTCTTAGAAATCGTATCAAGATTTGCAGGTCTATTAACCTCTTTTGGAGTGGGGAAAGGAGATCGGGTCATCATTTATATGCCCATGATTCCAGAGGCGATTGTTGCAATGCTTGCCTGTGCCAGAATCGGAGCGATTCACTCTGTGGTATTTGGTGGGTTTGCACCTCAGGAATTAGCTTTGCGAATTGATGATGCAAAGCCAAAACTGGTCATTTCTGCTTCTTGTGGGATTGAAGGGAAAAAGTTGATTGCCTATAAGCCTCTCCTTGAAAAGGCGATTGAGCTTTCGAATCATAAACCCCAGAGGTGCATTATCTACCAGAGAGAGCAAATTCAATGCCCTTTGATTCAAGGAAGAGACTTTGATTGGGAAAAAGAAATGGCACATGCCTCACCTGTGAATTGTAGGCCAATGTCTTCAACCGATCCCCTTTATATCCTTTATACTTCTGGGACGACAGGAAAGCCTAAGGGTGTAGTACGTGACAACGGGGGACACGCTGTCGCTCTCAAATGGACGATGAAGTATCTTTATGGAGTGGAACCCGGAGATGTTTTTTGGGCTGCCTCTGACATAGGTTGGGTGGTCGGACATTCCTACATTGTTTATGCTCCTCTCCTCTATGGGTGTACAACCATTGTTTATGAGGGGAAACCTGTTGGAACACCCGATGCGGGTGCTTTTTGGAGAGTGATTTCGGATCATAAAGTGAAGGTTTTATTTACAGCTCCTACAGCCATGAGGGCTATTAAGAAGGAAGATCCTCAAGGGGAATTTCTTAAAAAATATGACCTTTCTCATTTTAAATATCTCTTTCTTGCGGGAGAGAGGCTTGACCCAGACACCTACTTCTGGGCAAGTAATTTATTGAAAAGGCCTGTCGTGGACCACTGGTGGCAAACCGAAACAGGATGGGCCATCGTTGGAAATTGTATGGGGTTGGAACCTCTTCCGATCAAGGCTGGTTCACCCACCAAGCCTATGCCAGGGTATCAACTACAAATTTTAGATAGCAACGGTAGGATCCTTCCTCCTGAAACGGAGGGGATCGTGGCCATCCGACTTCCACTTCCTCCAGGAACGTTTATGACCTTATGGCAGGATGATCAGAAATTCAAAACCTCCTATCTCGATTTGTTTCCAGGCTATTACTATACAGGAGATGGAGGGTACGTGGA
>JACAEV010000071.1 GCA_013388645.1 Syntrophaceae bacterium
ACGGATACTTATTATGAGACATTTGAAGAATTGGTACTCTCGGTTTTTAAACGTTCTCAAAGCTGGAAACCTAAAAAAATTAAATCATTATGTCACTTTATTTAAGACGTTCACTATAAATTTCTATCTTCCCGTCTCCCTACCTCCCCATCTCCTCAACTCCTTAGAAACTACCCCAGGTCGCCCAGTTGGTATTGTAGAATCCCAACCAGCGTAATGGCAGCGGTTTCGGTTCTCAAAATCCTCTGGCCCAATTTAACCGGAATAAATCCCTCATCCTTTGCCAACTTCACCTCCTCCTCAGTAAAACCACCCTCCGGCCCAACCATCACATAAACCTTTTGAGGTGGAGAGCGTCTCAGGGCATCTTTCAGATTTTCACCTTCTTTCTCCCAAAGAAGAATCTTTAAATTCTCTCCCTCACAAATCTTTAAAGCTTCCTGAAACGAGCAGTAGGGCCCAACGCGCGGCACCTTCGCCCTTCTCGATTGCTGAACCGCTTTCACAGCAATCTCTTGCCAGCGATGAGCCTTCCTCTGTTTTGCCTCTCGCTCCTCAAGAGAGATCGATCTTTCGGATTTAAAAGGAAGGATCGTTGAGACGCCCAATTCCGTGGCCTTCTGGATGATCAGCTCCATTCTTTCTTTTTCTGGAAGGGCCTGAAGAAGAATAATTTCCAAGGACGATTCAGTAGGGGATGAAAAGGTATCAAAGATATAGATAGAGGCTTCTGTTTGGGAGAGCCAGAGAATCCTTCCTCTGAAATCATTTCCTCCGGAGTCTGTGACGGTGACAAGGTGACCCACCCGACCTCCTTGAAAACAAAGGGCCTCCAATAGAGGCCCCTTCATCTGAAGTTCGTCACCCCTATTTATTTTTCGGTTAAGAACAATTCTATCCATCGCAGGAGGGTTTCCCTTTTTTCTTCTTTTTTGGCTCTTTCCCTTCCTCTCCTCCACTTTCATATTCCTTGATTTTGGTCCCGAGTTCCCTGAGCTTTTTGTCCACCAGGTCATTGACCGTTCCTTCTTTAAAACGGCCATTTTCTAATTTCTTGCCTGCTTCCACACCGGTGAGGATCTCAATCCCTTGATCGATGGTCTGCACTGGATAGATATGAAATTTTCCTTCTTTGACGGCCTCCACCACATCCTTTCGTAACATGAGATCATCCACATTGAGGTGAGGGATCATCACCCCTTGTTTACCTGTCAACCCCTTCGACTTGCAGACATCAAAAAATCCTTCAATCTTTTCATTCACACCACCGATGGGTTGGATTTCTCCCTTTTGATTGACAGAGCCGGTGACCGCGATGTCCTGCCGGAGGGGAAGATTGGAGAGGCTTGAGAGTAGCGCATAGATTTCTGTGGAGGAGGCACTATCTCCTTCCACCCCACTGTAGGATTGTTCAAAACAAAGGCTCGCGCTCATGGTAATCGGCTTGTCCTGAGCATACTTCCCCCTGAGATATCCAGCCAGAATATAGACTCCTTTGTTGTGGATGGGACCGCTCATCTCCGCCTCTCTTTCGATATTGATAATGCCCGCCTTCCCCAGAGAGGTTTTCGCGGTAATCCGGGAGGGTTTACCAAACATATAATCTCCCATATTGTAAACGGAAAGGCCGTTGACCTGGCCGACCACCATTCCATCCGAATCAATGAGAATGGTTCCATCGTCAATCATCTCCTGAATTTTCTCCTCGATGAGGTTTACCCGGTAATTCTTCTTTTCGATGGCTTTATCCACGTGTTTCTCCGTCACCACCTGGCTCCCGTCCTTCTCTGCCCAATAATTGGCTTCTCTCAGGAGATCGGCGATGAGGTGAAAGCGCGTCGAAAGTTTTTTCTGCCTTCCGGTTATCTTCACCCCATATTCTACCACCGCAGCAACGCCCGTTTTATCAAATGCCCTTAATCTATCCTCATCACAAATTTTCCGAATGAAGGTGGCGTATTGATGGACTTTTTGATCGTCCTTGTTCATGACGGAGTCGAAGTCCGCTTTGATTTTAAAAATCTTTTTGAAATCATCATCTAAACTATAAAGAAGATAATAGATCTGGGTGTCCCCGATCATGATCACTTTGGTATTGCATTCGATGGGCTCTGGTTTAAGAGCGGAAGTGGAAAAGAAATAAAAAGGGTCGTAGGTCTGAATCTCAATGACCTGGTTCTTCAAGGTCCTTTTCAGGGCTGGCCAGACCCATGGTTCCGTGAGAGCGTCCAGGGCATTAAAGATCAAATAACCCCCATTCGCCCTTAAAAAAGACCCTGCCTTGATGCGCAAGAAATCCGTCTTCCAGATTCCTGAGCGATCGACCACCCGCTCAATGGTTCCGAAAAGATTCCGATAATTGGGCGTCATCTCGACGATGATCGGAGCTCCCTTCGTCTCTGAATTGTCCACCAACACATTGACTTGGTACTCACTAAAGGAATCTGCCGGCTGGGGTAAAACCAAACCGGGGAGAGGAGGTGGCGTCTCTTCTTTTTCTCTAAAACGTGTGAGATTGGCTAAAATGTCTTCCTGGACCTCATCCAGATATTGATGGACCTTCTGATAGTTAAATTTCTCTTTAATATCAGAAATGGAATCTTTGATGGCTGGAGAGATCACTTCGTTATCCAAAGAGGTCAACTCTTCTTTAATCTGTTTCTCGGCCTTCCGGGTCTCTTTAAAAATTTCCTCCAGCTCGTTGATCAGTCCAGCTTGCTTTTCTTTAATCTTATCCAACTCCTCTCTTGAAAACTTGTCTTCCTCCACCATGGTCTCCAACTGATCAATATTGACTGGATTGCCTTCCACCATTGGGAAAATGCCAGGTCGTGAGTAAGGTCCCATTTGGATCTGTACTAAAGCAAAACCCTCTTTATTCACTTTCTTCTCAAAATCACGGAACATCTCGGCCTGTTTATTCCGAAATCGCTCCACCACCTCTTTCTTCTTGTTGAGATAAGTCTCATTCTCAAACATCAGGGGAATTTTCTTTTTAAGCGTTTCGATCAGGGTCTCCATCTCTTTCCTAAAGGCACTTCCCTGTCCAGCAGGCAGGCTAACCATATGAGGCATATCAGGGTTTCTGAAGTTGTTCACATAACAGAGGTCATTCGGAACCTTGCCTTTAACATCCATCTCTTCTAATACACACTTGATGGTGGTAAAACGGCCGGTCCCAGCCAACCCGGTCACAAAAATGTTATATCCGATGCTATTGATATCCAACCCCACTCGGATTGCTTCCAGAGCCCTCTCTTGACCGATGATCTCGTCGCATGGTGAAACAGATTCTGTGGTCTGAAAAGGCAGGGTATCCAGGTCACATCGCCATCTTAATTTTTCTGTTGGAACTTCCTCAAATATTTTGTTTTCCATTTTCATTCCCCTCCGATTGAGATAACGGTCCCTTTCGGCATTATTTATAACAGATCATTCGAAATGTCAACGAAAGACGAAAAAGAAGGGGGTATCGAGAGTTTAGAATTAAAGGGAACCTCTAATAATTCCGAATTCGTCACTCCCGCCCCGTATCAAGTACGGAGTAAACTCCAGCGGGAGTCCAGTAATGTCAAAACCTTATGGATTCCTGCTTCCGCAGGAATGACATTTTTAAGGGTTGCCTAAAGTGAAAAGGAAGAATAGAATATTTGAATTTGAAATTTAAACGTTGGCATTTGAATGTTTGGGCTAAATGCCTTCTTTGGCGAGTTCTTGGATCAATCCTCTGCTTTTTTCAGTCACCTTTTTCGGAACCTTGACGATCACTTTAACGTATTCGTCCCCTTTCCCCTCTCCCTGAAAATGGGGAATTCCAAGGCCTCTTAGCCGCATCTTGGTATGGCTCTGGGTGCCTGGAGGAATCTTGATCTTCTTCATCCCCTCCAAGGTCGGGACTTCAATCGTTGTGCCCAGAGCAGCCTCCGAAAAATTAATTTCTTTTTCCACAACGAGATCATCCCCTTCCCGACTGAAGGTCGGGTGTTCTCGGATAGAAATTTGGAGGTAGAGGTCTCCTGGCGGACCCCCATTTCGTCCCTCCATCCCTTTTCCCGCAAGCCTGAGTTTCTTCCCAGAAGGAATGCCTTTCGGAATTTTTACGGAAACTTCTTCGACCTTTCCGTTCTTCCGGTAGTTAATCCTCTTCTCCCCACCCCATGCCGCCTCTTCCAAAGAAATGGCCATCTCATAGACGATATCTTCTCCCTTTTGGGGCATTCGACTCATATCCTGATACCCTGCCTGCCTCCCAAAAAGGTCTCCAAAATCAAAGCCGCCTCGACCTCCGAATCTGAATTCCCGCTTTCCCCTTCCTCCAAACAGACCCGAAAAAATCTCCTCAAAATCGAATCCCCGAAAAATATCTTCTTGAGTAAATCGTTGATGGAATCCCTCGGCCCCAAAGGTATCGTATTGTTTTCGCTTCTCCTTGTCGCTCAGGACCGCATAGGCCTCGTTGATTTCCTTGAACCGTTCTTCTGCCTCTTTTTTATTGGGATTCCGATCTGGATGATATTTCATCGCCAACTTTCGGAAGGCCCGTTTGATCTCCTCGTCACTGGCATTTTTGTTGACACCCAAAATAGTGTAATAATCTTTAGTGGCCATCAATCTTTGTCCTCAAGGTTAGGGTCTGACTGCCGCTTATAAATTTCACGGATCATGCGGTTGAGATACCCCTCAGGGTCATCCACCGTCTCTCTGGTCACGATAAACTCCCGCTGGCCCGTTTTATCGCGGATCAACTCAAATCCATACTCATAATCCTTTGAGAGGCGAGAGAAGAGCCCCAACCCTTTCCCTTCTTCGTTCAAGAGGATTTCTGTGACCCGCTGAATGGCCTCTTCGCTAAATTGGAGGTCAATGCCCGTTCGTCTTTGAAAATCCCTTTCAAATTCCTCTACCTGTTGTTGAATCTCCACCACCTCTTCAGAAACGGTATTCACATCGTAACCCTTTTCGATCATCCGTTGGACGATCAGATCGATCCTCCCCTCTCGAAAAACGATTCCATAACGTTTCTTAAATTCTGCCTCGCGGCTCAGGATGGATTGTTTTAAAGTCTTTTTCTCCTGAAATAGGAGGGATTCAAATTTTTCCGTCATCTCCAGATTGAAAGGGTCTTGGAGCAATCGTTCTAATTCTCTTTCTGGATTCTCCACCGTAGCACGGGTGACGACAAATTTTCGGATATCGGTAGAAGGGAGTCGTTTTTCAAATTTGATCAGAACCTTCTCGACCGCGCTGACCAATCCTCTGGCGCCGGTCTTCTCTTCATAGGCCCTCACCGCTAACCCGTAAAGGGCCTCGTCTTCAAACTGAATATCAATCCCATAAGATTTGAAATCCTTTTTCTTTCCAAGAATGATAGGATTGTTGGGGTTTTTCAGTATGGCATAAAGGTCATCCACTTCCAATCTCTCAAAAACAGTGGTGACCGGTAACCGGCCGATAAACTCCGATTCAAATCCAAAGGAGATGAGATCTTCCGCCTTCACCTGTTTGAGATATTCTGCTCGCTCATCCTTCGAGCGGATCTCAGCGCCGAAACCGATCCCCTCTTGATTCAAACGTTTCTTAATCAGCTCTTCCAGGCCATTGAAGGCTCCGCTCATGATAAAAAGGATATTTTTGGTATTGATCGTTCGTTTCTCCCTCTTTCCGGTTTTCCGATAATGTTCAATGGCTTCCAGTTGAGAGATCGGGTCATGGGGGACTTTGAGATCCACCTCCGTCTCTTCCATTGGTTTGAGCAAGGCTCTCTGGACCCCTGTCCTGGATACATCCGGACCAATGAGGTTATTCGATGAAGCGATTTTATCGATCTCATCCACATAGATAATTCCATACTGAGCCAGTTCGATATCCCCATTGGCTTCGTAAACGAGATCCCTGACGAGGTCCTCAACATCCCCTCCGACATAACCCGTTTCACTAAATTTGGTCGCATCTCCTTTCACAAAAGGGACACCGATTTTCTTGGCAATCAATTTAATCAGGTAGGTTTTTCCGACACCGGTTGGGCCGATCATCAGGATATTGTTTTTGATGTGGCCTACCCCTTCATATCGATTTCGCCCCTTGGTCATTTCGGTGAACTTGATCCGATTGAAGTGAGTACATATTTTGGTCGCCAGGATTTCTTTCGCATCCTCCTGTCGGATGATGTAATCGTTCAAGAAGGCTTCCAGCTCTTCTGGTTTCAAGTCGAAATGGATCTTCTTTTTTCCTTCCCCCAGTTCCTTTTCCTCTTTTGAAACTTCTTCGGCCTGAGGTTTTGGAAAGAGCATGGGTACGACCAATCGAATTCTGTCCCCATATTTTTTGCCTAAATATTCATTCAATTCCTTTTCTAATTCTTTCTGGTCCGGGACTTTTGAATCAGAATCTTTCATTGAAATCAAACTCCTTTTTTTTACAACGACTTATCCTTTAATATAACCATTCCACCTGTTTTTTTCAACTTACGGACGCAAAGAAGAGACCCTTCCTGATCAGGAACGGAATGAAGAGGGGAGCCGAGGTTAAATGAACTGGATGGCCTTCAGTCGATCTCCTTCCCAACGAAATCGACGTCTATTTCTTTTTTGATAAACCGTCCCTTCCTGAAGGATGGCGCCAACCAACAAGGGAAGAGCCACGGTCGCATCCATGTAAACGGCGGAATAACTTGATCCCTTTTCAATTTTTCCCCAGGACTTTGCTTCTTCAAAGGTACAACCTGAGAGGCCTCCCCATTTGGGATCATCTGTGGTGATCTGGAAGGCATATCGATGACCGCTCTCCTTTTGGAAAAGGAGTTCACTCACAGGACCTAATTGTTGGATATAATTTTTAGGGACACCTCCTCCAACATAAATTGCACCGGTGACCGAAGCCATCCGCTTCAATTGAGCAATCTCAAAACTATCTTGGATCTGGTCGATGATGAGTCCTTCTGAGGACACCTTCTTTTGAAGGTGCAAAAAGGTTAACCCGATTCCAATAGAACTGTCGCTCAAGGCAGGGACAAAGACGGGAACTCCATATCGGGAAGCTGTTTTGAGAATCGACCCCTGATCGGTCAGGCAGCTTCCCAAAACCTCCAAATAACGCCTTGAGGAGACAACCTTTTCATTCAACTCTCTTGGAACCCTCGAGAGGAGATGAATGACCTGATTGATTTCATGGTCGTCCATTAAAGCATCATACACTCGCACGATGCGATGTCTTCTCAAAGCGTCATCATCGTCATCCTGACCTCCTACATAATGCCGATACCCAAAATTCTCAAAGAGGTCATGAAAGATATTCGCGCCGGTGGAGACAATCACATCGACCAACTTCATCTCGATCATGTCACGAATCACCCTGCGCATCCCCCCCGGAATCATCGCCCCCGACAACCCCATAAAGACAATGCAGGTGGGATCATTGAGCATCTTCCGATACACTTCAAAACACTTGAAGATATTTCGGCTTTGAAAAGAAGTGTGCTGAAAGGCCTGGACAAGATCGAGGAGACTTTTGGTCCTGTTGAGGTTTAAATGCTGAATCGGTTGATGCAGAAATTTGGACTTCCTTTTTTTCACCTTGGCCACCAGGTCAATCGATTTTTGCGGAAATTATCAAATAAACTCTAAGAAGTCAAGGAAAATGATTCCTCTCAAAATCCTCTCAAATTGCTTGACATTTCGCATGAAATGGGATAGCTTGTTTTTCTTGAGAAAAATATCCTTGGGAAAGGTTGAACCCTTATGGAGAAGAAGCCAATCCGAATTGCGATTGTGGGTGTTGGAAATTGTGCCAGTGCCCTTATCCAGGGGATTGAATTCTACCGAGTCAATAACAAAAAGAATCCAAAATTCGAACCCCTCGGCCTCATGCACCTTGATATCGGGGGATACAAACCTTGGGATATCGAGGTGGGAGCGGCATTCGATATCGATCGAAGAAAAGTGGGAAAACACCTTAAAGAAGCTCTCTTCGCTAAGCCCAACTGTACGAAAGTGATCTGTCCGAATCTCGATGATTCAGCCGTAACCGTATCCATGGGGGAAGTCCTGGATGGCGTATCAGAACATATGAAGGATTTTCCCGAAGATCGCATCTTCCTTGTCGCCAAGGAAAAGCCCTGCAACGTTGAGAAGGTTCTCAAGGATTCTGGGGTAGAGATTCTTCTCAACTACCTTCCGGTGGGTTCAGATCAGGCCACTCAATTTTACGCAGAGGCCTGTTTAAATGCCGGGGTGAGTTTGATCAATTGCATGCCCAGCTTCATCGCCTCCGATCCTCGGTGGGCAAAACAATTTGAGCAGAAGGGAATTCCAATTGTTGGGGATGATGTCAAGTCTCAGATGGGGGCCACCATCATCCATCGGGTGTTAGCCAAACTTTTTGAAGATCGAGGGGTTCGGTTGGATCGAACCTATCAAATTAACACCGGTGGAAACACCGACTTTCTCAATATGCTCAATCGGAACCGTCTGAAGAATAAGCGGATTTCCAAAACCGAAGCCATTCAATCCCAACTCGGTGTCCCGTTAGAGCCAGAAAATATTCACATTGGCCCTTCGGACTATGTCCCTTGGCAGAATGATAACAAGGTCTGTTTCCTACGAATGGAAGGTAGGGGGTTTGGAGAGGTTTCACTCAATCTCGAATTGAGACTTTCTGTGGAAGACTCCCCTAACAGTGGGGGGATGACGATTGATGCCATCCGATGTTGCCAACTTGCCCGTGAACGAGGAATTGGGGGCCCTCTGCTTTCGATCTCCGCCTATGCGATGAAACATCCCATTGTCCAAATTCCTGATAATGAAGCCAAATCAATGGTGGAGGAATTCATCGAAGGGAAACGGGAACGCTAATTCCCCTCTCTTGCATCCATCTCTCTAAATAAGAGAACGGATCTTCCCCGGTGGTCTGAATCTCTCTCAAAATACGAATCATCCTCCTCAGGTCACTCCCCAGATACTCAAAGAGGGCTTGAAATTTTTCGAGGCCATGGATATATCGGCGATAGGCCATTAAAACGGCATTATTCAGTTCTATCCTTTCGAAATCTTTGTAACAATCTGTTTTAAGCCGCCCCTTTATCTCTTTAAACGCTTCTTGGATTGATTTGAATATCTCTGTTCTTCCTCTTAATTTCTCATCTTTTGAAATCTCCTCTGCATAGAAGGTTGATATCTTTTGGCAAGCCTGATCGATCCAACGGCTAAAAAGGAAATCGTCCTCTTGAGCATGGAGGGCCTCGATCACCTCCTTCGAATCCGAACCGTATTTTTCTGTTAAAAACTGGATGGCTCCCTGGTTCCCGATAAACGTGGCCATCTGCTCGTTAAAATCGGTCTGGCCTTTATAATAGACAGTCGCATGAGTCATCTCGTGAAGGATGAGGTTGACGAGAGAGGCTTCATCCCATTTTAGCATCGATGAAAAAATGGGATCTTGTAACCATCCGAGGGTGCTATAGGCCCCGGCTTGCTGGACAAAGGTATCGTACCCCTTTCCCTCAAGAACTCGTTTCTCTTTGAGAACACCTTCCTTTGTAAAAAAACTTTTATAGGTGGCTTTTCCAATGACAGGGAAATTCCAATGATAAAGCTGAAGCCGGTCCTTCTCAGAGGCTGTAATCACATAGAGGATGGGACCTTTCACTTCAAAATATTTTGAGTAGCTCTTCGTTCTGGTAAGACCTATCTTTTCTTCCCCGTAGGATTTGACCTCCTGAATAAGGTGGATCTTTCTCTTTGTTTCCTGATCTACTCTTTCGTCTTCAAGAACTTCTTGAACCGGAACGCGATGAAAAGTAATCAGAGATTGATGCCATCCCAATTTGGAGAGATAGAAAAGGTTTCCACATCCGGCCAAAAAAACAGAGATGAAAATAACAAATAGGTAAAGCTTTAAACCCTTCATGACTCATTTCTCATACAATATTCTAAGATCAGAATCAAACAACCCCTCACTCCCTTCTTCCCTCTTAACATCCCTCTGGGTTTGGAGTATACTCATTAAGTGATTCAAATTTGAAATCCGAATATCGAAATCCTAAACAAAGAAACTAAACCCTAAACTCTAAACAAACTCAAATATCCCAAACGCAAAACTAAAAACCGGATAATTTTTTGAGTTTTGGGTTTTTTTAGGATTGAGAGTTTAGTGTTTAGTTTAATGTTTAGAGTTTAAATCACTTCGAATTTCGTGCTTCGTATTTAGAATTTAGACATCCCTGCGGAGGTGATGAATATGACCATTTTAAAGAAATTGAAGGACTATTTGGAGAAGAATCAAGTTCCATATGAGATAGGCGTTCACTCTATGGTTTATACTGCTCAGGAAATTGCAGCCACCCTGCATATCCCTGGAAAGGAGCTGGCCAAAGTGGTGATGGTGAAGGCAGACAAAAAGATGGTCATGTTAGTTCTGCCTGCCAGCTATCGAGTGGATACCAAAAAATTAAAAAAGGTTTTAAAATGCAAAAAATTAGGAATCTCAAAAGAAAAAGATTTTGAAGAACTCTTTCCTGACTGCGAGATCGGGGCAATGCCTCCTTTCGGCAATCTCTATCATTTAGAAGTATGGGCCGATCGGGTTCTCACTGAGAACGCATTCATCGTTTTCCAGGCAGGAAGTCATGTGGAAACCTTGAAGATCAGGTACAGCGACTATGCTCGATTAGTGAACCCCAAAATAGGCGATTTCACCGTCCACCTATAAAAATAAGGACGAGGCGTCGGAGGCGAAAGCGGATAAGATTTTTGATCTTCTCGAACTTCATCTTAATGGAAGTCTTCAGAACTCTTCTTTTCTCAATCTCTGCAAGACCACTACCAAAGCCATCAGACCCAACCCGATGACATCGTAAAAAGCAATGGGGTAGACCAAAAGCAATCCTGCCCCGATCAGCATGAGTCGCTCATAGAGGGTTGTTTTCTTAAAAAACCAATTCTCCACCCCTCCTGCTAAAGCGGCAATCCCAATAAAGGCAGTAAGGGTCGTCCAGATGATATCTATGACAGATCCTTTTAATAGGATGCCCACCCCTTTAGGATCGAGCGTGAACATAAACGGCACAATAAAGGCAGGAAGTGTATACTTCCAGGCATACATGGTTGTTTTATAAGGATTCCCCTTGGTCAGGGCTGCGGCTGCAAAGCAAGAGAGGGCCGTGGGTGGAGAAACTTCTGAAAGGATCGCATAGTAAAAGACAAACATATGAGCAGCGAAATCTGGAACTCCAAGTTGGATCATCGCGGGTGCCGCAATGACCGCCGAGATAATATAAGAAGCCGTGACCGGGACAGCCAACCCAATCACCCAAACGATGAGAGCTGTATAAACGGCTGTTAAAAAAATACTTCCTCCGGCATATTGGATGATAATCGAACTGAACTTTAATCCCAGGCCAGTCAGGGTCACCACTCCCACAATCATTCCAGCAGCCGCACAGGTCGAGGCAACGCTTAAAACCCCGATTGAGCCTCCTCTCAATGCCTTCACCAATTTCTTTGGAACCAGAGCTGTATCCCTTCTTATAAAACTGATGACGAAGGTAATCACCGTGGCCCAAAAAACCGCCATAATGGGCGTAAAGCCGATCACCATGATCGCCACAATGGCAATAAGGGAGACGAAGTGAAACCCATAGAGGTAGGTGAGCTGCCATAAACTATAGGTCTTATCAAAAGCAATCTCTTTGACTCCGAACTTTTTGGCATCCAGCTCCACCATTAAAAAAATGGACCAATAATAAAGGCATGTCGGAATACAGGCCATGATGATGACGTCTAAGTAGGAGATCTTTAAAAATTCTGCGATGAGAAAAGCAGCCGCTCCCAGAACAGGAGGAGAGAGGATGGCTCCAATCCCGCCAGCCGAGAGAAGCCCTCCGGCTGCGTCCTTACTATATCCTGCCTTGGCCAGCATGGGATAAGCGACTGAACCCAATGTAACAGTGGTAGCCACCCCGCTCCCCGAAGGTCCTCCCAGAAGAAAAGAAGCCAAGGTCACTGTTCGCCCTGCACCGGTCGGCTTTCCTCCCATCGCCGCAAAAGAAAAATCGATGAAAAACTTTCCGGCACCAGAAAACTCTAAAAAGGCGCCCCAGATGGTAAAAAGGATAATGAAGGTGGAAGAGACATCAATCGGAACGCCAAAGATTCCTTCGAGAGTCATATACATGTGGCCAACAAGACGATCGATGTCATATCCTCGATGTGTCCAAGGAGCTGGGAGCTGAGGTCCAATGAATGCATAGATGATAAAGGCGAGGACAATGGCAGGCATGATCCAGCCGGTTGTCCTTCGGGTGGCTTCAAGCACCAATAGAATCAGTATCACTCCAAAGAACTTATCCCAAAAGTTGGGAACGACAGAACGATAAATAAATTCATCAAAGTCAATCAACATGTAGACGATGACGGCAATGCCGAGAAGGGCAAGAAGAAAGTCATACCAGATAATCCGATTTTTAAACCGCTTGAAGGATGGGAAAACGATGAAGGAAAGGAAGAGCACGAACATGACATGGATTCCCCTTAATACTTGCGTCATGATCACTCCGATTGCGGCATAGAGATGAATGAGCGACATCAATACGGCCACGGTCGTGATGAACATGTCCATCTTCCCAGTCAGTCGCCGAGAAGGACCCTCTTCCTCTTCAATATACTTTTCGGCTTCTTTCAGAGCCTCTTCTGAGATGACGATTTCCCGTTCTTGTCTACTCTTTTCCTCTTCCATAACTCCACCTTAAGGAACGATGGAATATTGGGTTTTTCTAACTTTAATTAGCTATCATTCTATTATTCCAATATTCCCAAAATATATTTCCCCCAAGAGATCGACTTCACCCTTAATTGAATTCGATCCCCTTTTTCTCCTATCTCACTCAAATAGATCTTTCTATCTCTCACGATCAACCCCTGCCCCTCTCCCATCCCCCTCTTAACAATGAATACCGAACCCAGCCTCTGATTCATCGGATGGAATTCTTTCGTATCTTCAATTCCGTAATATTCCATCACCGCAGGGCTTTTGGTCCTAATCCCCTTCAGGACAATTCTATCTTCTTCCGCCTGGAACTCCTCAATGACCGGTTCATTATAAATCGAATGGATATAGAACATTGAAAACGCTTCAGGGGGACTGATCCGAACTTGGAATACCCTATAGCGATCCATGTTCTCTATATACAGAAAGGTCACTTTCTTAAAAAGAATAACCCCTCCTGCTATGATGATGCCTGCGACGATTATCAGGAGGGGCCAGTGTTTCAGTTTCAATTATTTAATCTTCAATCCCTTTTCTGTGAAATATCGAATGGCACCTGGATGAAACGGAATGGGTGAGGCCCCAGTGGGTTGATATTCGAGGGATAGCCACCTGGCTTCCCGATGAACATTTATTAACTCCGGTTTATGATCAAAAAGGGTTTTAAGGATATCATAGGCAATATCCCCTTTCATCTTTTCATGACATACCAGGAGATTCCAAACCACTGTGATGGGAACGTCCACCTCCTGCCCGGGATAGGTTTTCGCAGGGATGACCCCTTTTACATAGATGGGCCCATAAGTTTCTCTCATTTTCGTCAGCCCATCCAAATGGCCAATCAGTTTCATCTTAATTCCAGGGGTCGCTCCTAAGTCGGTTATAGCAGCGGTGGGAAGACCTCCAACCCAGAAAAAAGCATCAATTTTTCTGTCCTTCAATGCACCCGCTGATTCAGAGACACCCAATTTATCTCGAGTCATATCTTTCGTTGGATCCAAACCAAAAGCTTCGATGACTCGGAGGGCCATCACTTCTGTGCCGCTCCCAGGAGCACCAGTTGAAACCCTCTTCCCCTTTAAATCGGTCACCTTCTCAATTCCTTTCCCCTCAAGAGTGACGATATGCATATTATTGGGATAGAGAACCGCAACTGTCCTTAACGGGACCTTTTCCTTAAATTGTGCTCTCCCCTGATACGCATCCCACCCTGTATCTGCCATAATCAAGGCTAGTTCTGCTTTTCCAGCATCCACAAGTCGACAATTATCCACGGAGGCAGTGGTCACCTCTGCTGTCGCCTCTGTATAGGGGATGTACTTGGATATGATATTTGCCATTCCCCCACCCATTGGATAATAAACGCCTCCTGTTCCCCCTGTAGCGATGGATAATCGAACCGTCTTCTGAGCCCATGCTGATGGAAGGCTCAAACCAAATAGAAAAATAATTCCCCACACCCATAGTCGTCGCATAGTAAAACCCCCTTTCAAAAAGATGATGTTTCACACTTATATTAAACCTGACCAAAGTTGTCAATAGTAAATTGAAATTGAAATTGAACGAATGACTTAACGATCAAGAATATAATTTCATAAGGGTAATGTTTGAGTTAATCAGAGCAATAAATTGTCCGATTTCAACTTCAATATCATCTCTTGATAGTCCTGAAGAACATAGTAAAATATAGTAAGATAGGCCGTGGCGAGTATAACCTTCCATGAATCTTTCAATCAAACAAAAGTTAAAAGAAATTGTGGGTGAGGAAAACTTCACCGACGATTTGATTGAACTCGTTCCTTACGCCTACGATGCTTCAGACCATGACCATCGTCCTGAGGCAGTCGTTTGGCCGACCCATAAAGAGCAGGTTTCCCAAATACTCTTTTTGGCCAATGCACATCGTTTTCCGGTCACGCCCCGAGGAGCAGGAACCGGGTTATCCGGAGGAGCGGTCCCCGTTCAGGGTGGATTGATGATGGATCTCTCCAAAATGAATCGAATTCTGGATATGAGGATCGCTGATCGCCAAGCCATCGTAGAACCTGGAGTGGTCTATGCCGATCTTGAGAATGCTCTTACTCCCCATGGTTTTTTCTTTCCTCCCGACCCCTCAAGCAGCAGTGTATGTACGTTGGGGGGAAATGTGGCAACCAATGCCGGGGGGATTCGAGGGGCAAAATATGGGACCACCCGTGATTATGTCTTAGGGCTGGAGGTCGTCCTTCCGGAGGGACAACTCATCAGAACAGGATCCAATTGTATCAAATCGGCATCGGGCCTTGATTTGACCCGCCTCTTTGTTGGATCCGAAGGAACCCTGGGTGTGATCACAGAAATTACTCTAAAAATAAGTCCAAAACCTTTTGCGATAAAGACCGCCTCAGCCTCCTTTTCTAACCTGGGCGATGCTGGCCAATCGGTCATTGAGATCATACGTTCAGGAATCATTCCGAGCGCTCTCGAATTGCTGGATGAAAATACCATCCGTGTTCTTAGAGATCAGGGGAAAATGGATCTCCCCCAAGTTACGGCAATGATTCTGGCTGAAACGGATGGATATACCGATGGAGAGGCTTCATTTCAAATGGATAAAGTGATCGAGGTATTAAAGAGGAATCATGCGACCGATATTCGAATAGCCCGCTCCACTCAAGAAGCTGAAGACTTATGGAAAATCCGCAAGTCGATTGGAAGCATCGCCGCCCAACTCCGAACTCACAACGTATCCGAGGATGTCACTGTGCCCATCTCAAAGATCATTGATCTCATGACGGGGATCTCGAATATCGTTCACCATTATGGGTTACCTTTCGTAATTTTTGGCCATGCTGGAGATGGAAACCTTCATCCTCGAATTATGTATGATCGTTCCAATCCAGAGCAGGTGGAAGGGCTCCGCAAGGCAGTGGAGGAGATTTTTAAACTTACCTGTCAATTAGGGGGAACCCTTAGTGGAGAACATGGGATTGGATTAGCCAAAGCACCTTATTTGCCCTTGGAGCACGATTCGATGAACCTGAATTTGATGCGAGCGATTAAAAAATTATTTGATCCGAATCATATTCTCAATCCGGGTAAGATGAACCTATAAATGACCCCAATGGTAAAATTTTGCCCGCCGGCAGACAGGAAGATATTCTGGGCCACTCGATGATCCCCATTTTTCACAATTCGTCATACCTTCGAATAAGAGGGATGTTTGGGCTTCACATGGGCTTTTTTCTCTTCATATCGGGCGAGGAGGTAAAGGACATCGGAGAGGCGATTGAGATATTCCAAAATTTTCAGATTGGAGAGCATTTTTTGGGATCTCAACTTAGCGACCAGTCGTTCGACCCTTCTTGTAACAGCACGAGCTACATCTAACAGGCTTGAGATTTGAGTTTCGCCATAGATAACGAATCCAGGGGTGAGCTCAAGTAATTTTTCAAAATCGCTGGAGAGACGATTCAACCAACCCACCTCTTTCTGGGTGATCTCACCTTTCAAGAGGTCTCGTTCCCCTCCAGACAATGCGAGTTCGGAGCCAATGATGAATAAGTGATTTTGAATGTGAAATAGAATTTTTCTCACCTTCTTATCCTTGGAGGTCGCCCTTGCCATCCCTATAAAAGAATTTAATTCATCCAAGGTGCCATAGGTTTCAGGTTTGAGATGATATTTGGGCACACGCCTGCCCCCCAAAAGTCCCGTATAACCTTTATCTCCTTTTTTTGTGCTGATGGGCATAATGATGAGTGCTCAGTATTGAGTGTCAAGCGTGAAGTGGTTAGCGACACCTCGAATGATGATTTTACGATTTCATCAAAGTTAAACCTATACGTTCACAGTTCATGGTTCATCGTTTCAAAAGTCTATGAGTGATCTCCAATTCACCTTTTTCAAGTTGATAACAGGTATTTTTCAACCAATTCGTGTCATCCTGGTCTGGGAAATCTTGCCGAAAAAAGGAACCACGGCTCTCCGTTCGAAGCAAACTCCCATTTAAAATTGCTTTGAGAAGGAGAATCCCATTTTCTAACTCTCTCTTTTTAAAAAGGTCTTTCAAGGTGGCCGGATAAATCCTATCGACTCTTTTCTCGATGGAAACTAACCGATCCAGACCTTCTCTCAATGTCTCCTCCTCTCGAACAGGACCAGCGTATCTCCATGCCAAATCTTTTAAATCCCTAAATAAATCGATCGGGCGATCAAAGGTCCCTCTTTTCTTTCTGAGGTAGGATCGCATCTTACGTTCCCACTTTTTCATCAAATCTTCAGAAAAAAGATGAAAGGGTTTTTGCTCTCTCTCTTTCTCAACGGCATATTCTGCGGCTGACTGACCGGATAAAATTCCAAAGACAGCACATTCTGTCAATGCATTTCCACCGAGGCGATTCGCCCCGTGGATCCCCCAGACCACCTCTCCGGCAGCAAAGAGGCCGGGAATAGACGTTGCTCCTTTCTCATTAATCTCTACTCCTCCCATAAAGAAATGGACAGCAGGTGAAACCAGAAAGGCCCTTTCGCAAAAAGGAAATTTCGACTTCTTGAGGAAATTGAGGGGATAATCATCCCATTTTTCTTTTGGAACTTGGGTCAAATCGAAAAAAGCATCTCCGTTTTGAGTAACTTTGTATAAGTCGAGGGAAAGGTGATCCCTTCGAACCACAATGGCTCGGTTCAAATCATCCTGCAGGTTAAATTTTTCAATCAGGTTCTCTCCTTTCTCGCTAAAAAACCTAACTTCCTTAGGATAGGGAGGATAAAGGAGGAAGGAGGAAAGTCTGGGTTCTCCCAAAACAAAAGGATAAAATTGAACAAATTCTAAGTCAAAAAGGGGAAGGCCTGCCCGAAGGGCTAAAGCATACCCATCTCCGAGAATACTCTTCTGGTTGTCATTTCTGCGATAGATCGCCCCGGCCCCACCGGTGCAAAGGACGACACTTCTCGATTGAATCAAAAAGGGTTTCCCATCTTTTGAAAATCCGAAAGCCCCTCGTATTTCCCCCTCTTCAACGATTAAGTCGAAAATGATCAATCCTGGAAGAAGAGTGACGGAACTATTTTTTAGCCTTTCCACGAGAGGTTTGATTAAGAGCACTCCAGGCAATTGGGAGGACTTCTCTGGACGCTCCGTGATATAGCCCATCCCTTTCTCACGAAGAGGGGCTCCATAATCTTTTAACTTTTCAATGGCCTTGGGGCCCTTTTTTATAAGGGTGGTTACCAACCCACAGTGATTTAAATTCTTCCCAGAGTTCAGGGTCGCTTGAAGATGATCTTCTGGTGGAAAATGGGAGTTTGAAGCGGTGAAAGCGCCATTCGCTAAGGAGGTGTTGGTTCCCATTCCAATCGCAAATTTTCCTAAGATCAAAACACGAAGACCTGTACGATAGGCTTCCAAAGCAGAAAGAAGTCCCGCCAAACCACTTCCAATCACCAGCACGTCGGTAGTGATTTGTTCCACAGGGTCATCCGTTTTTAACCCGCCGTATCTCATAAAGGACAGGGTTTTTGATGTCTGGACAAGGATGGCTTGCTATCTCTTTATCCTCCAGCCATGGATAATCTGCCCCGTAAAGGAATCCGTGAATCTTATACATCATGCTACAAAGGGAATGCCAACAAATCTTACCCTCTAACCCGTTCCCATCGAATCTCGCTACATCTCCCACCCGATGTCCGAAATCACATTTACCTCTCTGTTCCACAACCTTCACCTCGACACGATAGGGCGCCCTCATTTTTCCTCCGTTTCATTAAACCATTCCTGTATAAACCTATCCACTCTTATTCCTCCACCTTTTTAAAGGAGCGAATGAATGGATTGGCTATTGAACGGCTGAAGGGATGATGACCTTTTTATTGGATCACTTCTTGGCCTTCATTGGTTTTTCGCAGCAGATGATATCACAAGTGTCCACGCATCCACAGGTCTCATCGACCGTCACCACGAGGCCGCAAACGCTGCATTTATAAACATCTCCCTTTTTGACCCCCTTTTTCCCAACTTTTTTTGCTGTCTTTTTGACTGCCATCGTCTCCTCCTCTTCTTTTAGGTTTTACTCCCTGATCAAGGCTATCAGAACCCTCCACGGTGGGTTCTCCTTCATCCAAAACTCCCTGATTTCACGATGGTCTCCTCCACTTGGTGCAATATCGAAAAATGGTGGGATTCCTCTTGGGCGAGTTGATGGTAAAAGGTTTTCTCAAATTCATTAGAGGTTTCCTCCGCTAACCGTTTATAAAATTCGTGCCCCTTGATCTCAAGTTGAATGCCCAGTCGAATGGCCTCCAATTCATCTGCTTGGATGATGAGGCTTGGGTCAATCTTTGTCTTTGCCTGTTGAAAGACATTCTCGAGATTGACTTTTGGGGAAGTCGAAGAGGAGGTCTGATTCTCAGAAGTCGCTGACCGATGATAAATATCTTCGACCCGCTTGATATGGCCTAACTCCTCCTCGGCGATGGTTTCAAAAATCAGCTTTGCAAAATAACTTTTTGCCTTTTCAGCCGCTTTGAGAAAGAACTCCCGACCATCCATTTCAAACCGAATCGCCTCTTCGAGCGCCCTTTTCCTCTTATCCCCTTCAAGCATGTCAGCCCTCCTCGATGGACTTCAATTCAAATATCACATCCCCGATGGGGAGGTCCAGCTCTATTAAGACTGGAATTTTTTTTCCGTCGGCCGTGTACCAGATCCGGATCATTCCCTCCCGCTCATTAAACGAAGAAAAGGAGGTGGCGGATTCCAGACACACCGCCTCTACCTCTCCATATAGCTGGGTCTTTAGTTTCCCCTTTTTAGAATGAAAAACCATTTGCCGTATCTTGATCCCATCGAAAATAGAGATTGGAATACTCTGTCCTGGATGAATTCCTTCTTTTAAATAATATTTCGCAAACAACGAAAGGGGATCAACCGTTTCCGACAAAAGGGGATATTCCTGCCTCTCCGGAATCCCCGTTTTTTCCACCACCACCTTCTTATTCGGATGGTCGAAAAAAAGGGTTTGAAGATATCTTTTTCTTTCAATCAGAAGCCCCTGTTGATCAATTTCTTTTACATACCGGATCGGAGAACAGGTCTCGGCATCCACGGTGGAGACGAATTGGTTGTGCATCCGAAATAATAATTTCAAGTAATCGAGGGACTCGATATTGGCATGAATCTGGTAAAGAGGTTTCCCCTTCTCTGAAGATCCGTTTTCAATTTTAATGGAAGCCTTCAAAATGGGTATCCCAAGCCTTTTGGCCGTGTATAAAAAAATTCTTTGCTGACCAGCAACCAGGCCAGAATTCGGCTTCTCATCACTGTGAGAGAGGGTGGCCTCCAAGCCGACCATCGCACTAACTAAAAGGAACAATCCAATCAATAATGTCCATCTCCCCTTTCTCATCCCATATATTCCTTTTTTTTATATTAAAGCTATAATAAACCATCTTTCCTTTTAGAGGCAAATATTTTTTCTGTATTCCCTTGATCGGTATAATTGGGATATGCTACCCAATGGAATGAATTAAAAACTGTGACGAGGAAAAAGATGCGGATTGCTTCGATTCAGCTGAAAGTGATTGAGGAATCAAAAAAAAAGGCCCTAAAACATGTTTCCCGGATGGTTCGAAAATGTCGTGGGGCGGACCTTATCCTCCTGCCAGAACTCTGGAATATCGGATTTATGAGTTTCGATCGTTACCGAGAAGAAGCTGAAACGCAGAATGGTCCAACCTTGACCCTGCTTCGGGCCTTAGCCAAGGAACTTTCCTGCCATCTTCAAACCGGTAGTTTTGTAGAGAAAAGAGAAGATCGATTATACAATTCGAGTTTTCTTTTGAATCCTGAGGGAGAGATCCTCGGAAGTTACCAGAAGATCCATCTCTTCACCTATCAGTCTCAGGAGGCACAGATATTGACTCCGGGGAAATCGACTGTAGTGATTTCAACTGAATTCGGTAGATTTGGGCTGGCCACCTGCTATGACTTAAGATTTCCAGAATTGTTCAGAAAAATGCTGGATCAAGGAGCTGAATTTTTTCTCGTCTCCTCTGCCTGGCCTTCTCCCCGTCTGGAGCACTGGCTCCTTTTCAATCGGACAAGAGCCTTAGAAAATCTTTCCTTTCTCATTTCCTCCAATTGCGTTGGGATCAACCGGGGCACATCCTTTATTGGTCATAGCCTTGCCGTTGGTCCAATGGGTCAACTCATCGCCGAGGGCAATGATGAGGAGTGTATTGTCTGGGCAGACCTCGATCGAGAAACGGTGTTGAAGGCACGTGAGGAATTTCCTGCCTTAAGAGACCGCATGTTCAAAAGTTAAGTGAACGAGTGGTTCAACGATTGGGTCTAATAAAGGGTGCCCTCTGCCTTTTGCGTAATTTACCCGCAATCTGAATAACCGCAGAAGCATTTTGCACACCCTTCTTCAAAGATGAGAGGTCCTCCGCACTCGGGGCACGCCCCTCTCTGAAAGATGAGGCCTATACTTTTTGGGGGATGACCTCTTTCCCCTACTGGAGGATGTTTGGGAAGAGTGATTTTTATTTCAGCCTCGGGGTTTGGCCTCCTCTCCTTTTCTTGGAGGTGCCATTCAATGGCTTTGGCTACGGCATCCGAACAGGATAAGATTTTCCCACCCCGGTACCAGACAGGCGTATGGCAGCTAATCCCTTTCAGTTGTCGAACGACATCTTCGGGTTCAATGCCTGATCGAAAAGCCAAGGAGACCAGACGACCGATCGCTTCGGATTGAGAGGCCGCGCACCCTCCTGCCTTTCCGATCTGATTGAAAATCTCAAAAAGGTGCCCCTCCTGATCTTCGTTCACCGTCACATAAAGGTTCCCACAACCCGTGTGGATTTTTCGCGTCGAGCCATGAATCACATCATGACGAGCTTTTGGTTTTCTCTCCCCTTCGCGAAACTCCTCCTCTTTCAATGAATCCTTGCTCGGGGACACCACTCCTTTATAAAGGACTTGCTTGGTTCGACTTCTATCACGGTAAATGGTCACTCCTTTACAACCTAATTCATAGGCTAACTGATAGACCTTGGCCACATCATCGACGGTGGCCTCGTGAGGGAAATTGACCGTTTTGGAGACGGCATTGTCCGTATATTTCTGAAACGCTGCCTGCATCCGGATATGGTCCTCAGGGGTGATGTCATGGGCCGTTACGAAGAGTTTGCGGATGTTTTCTGGAACTTCTTTAAGACCTTGGATATTTCCGCTGTGGGCAATCTTTCTCATCAACTCTTCCGAATAAAACCCTTCCTGTTTGGACAACGTTTCAAAAAAAGGATTCACCTCTAAAAGTTCTTTTCCTTCTAAAACATGACGGATGAAAGCCAGTGCAAAGATGGGTTCAATCCCCGATGAAGTTCCCGCAATAATGGAAATGGTTCCAGCTGGGGCGATCGTGGTGAGCGTGGCATTTCTCATCGCATCCCAGCGGCTCTTGTAAGTACTCCCTTCGAAATTTGGAAAAGACCCCCTTTCCAGGGCCAGTGCTCGGGAGGCATCTCTCGCTTTTTTTTGAATAAAAGACATCACCTTTTCCCCGATTTCCAAAGCCTTGGGACTGTTGTAGGGAATTCCCAACAATATGAGAAGGTCCGCAAATCCCATCACTCCCAAACCGATCTTCCGATTCGCTTTGGTCATCGCTTCAATCTGGGGAAGTGTATAGCAATTCATGTCAATGACATTATCTAAGAAATGGACCGCCTTTTCTGTGACCATGCCTAATCTTTCCCAATCGATGGCTCCGTTTCTAACCATATTGGAGAGATTGATGGACCCCAGGTTACAGGATTCATAGGGAAGAAGAGGTTGCTCCCCGCAGGGATTCGTGCTCTCGATGAGTCCCACTTGAGGGGTGGGATTATCTTGATTGATCCGATCGATGAAGATGATCCCCGGATCCCCATTCTTCCATGCATAATAAACGATCTTCTCGAAGACCATGGGGGCATGGAGAAAGCGTACTACCTCCTTCGTCCGTGGATTTCGAAGAGCGTACTCCTTTTCTTTTTCCACGGCCTCCATGAACTCACTCGTCGCCGCAACCGATATATTGAAATTGTTAAAGTGATGGTCGCCCTCCTTGCATTGGATAAAATCGAGAATGTCAGGATGATCCACACGGAGGATACCCATATTCGCCCCTCTTCGGGTTCC